>JAHZKE010000012.1 GCA_022600535.1 Pseudomonadota bacterium | reverse complement strand
GGCGGCGGCGGATTTTTCTTTTTCGTAATCGTCAAGGTATTTTAAAAACAATATCCAACTGGTTTGTTCAATGTAATCTAATTCGCTGCTACACCCTGCGTCTTTCCACAGGGTGTCGTCAATGCTTTTAAAGGCGGCTTCGTACATTTATTTATTTTATCTAATTCAGTGATTAATTATTAAACAAGTACTCTCTCTTCTGCTTTCGGGTCTTCACCAAAGCGATTAGGACCAACTGTTCCATCCAAGCAAGCAAAGATTAGTAACACTATCATTCCCAAAATTGGAATGAAGCCAATGAGAAACCACCAACCGCTCCTGTCGGTATCGTGAAGTCGGCGAATAGACACTGCTATAGAGGGAAGGAGAATAGCAAAAAGTAAAATTAAACCAACAACACCTAAACCTGTTTGCGCATTAAATGTTCCCAATGCCACATCAATAAAACTCCCAGCTATATTGAGGATAAAACATAGCAACATAAACAACCAATATTCTTTTCGGCGTGCCCTACCGCTAAAAACTGCATATTTTTTAAGTGCTGTGAACATTTTTTTCCTCCAATATAAATCTTGATGTTTTATTATAACGATAAATTACAGCAAAACTGCGGTCTATCTCAATTATTTGTTCTAAAAACTGCGCTCACCTATTCCACGGTAACGGATTTGGCGAGGTTGCGGGGTTGGTCTACGTCGTTGCCGCGGATGACGGCGACGTGATATGCTAATAACTGTAACGGCACGGTGTAACACATCGGCATAATGCTGCCGGCAACGGAGGGGATGCGTAGGATGCCTTGGATGTTGTCTAATCCTGTTACGTCGTTTTCGCTGATGACGTAGAGCTTGCCGCCGCGGGCGGTCACTTCTTTTAAGTTAGATTGTAATTTTTTGAGCAGGGTGTTGTTGGGGGCGATGGCGATGACGGGCATTTGTTCGCTGACTAATGCTAAGGGTCCGTGTTTTAGCTCACCCGATGGATACGCTTCGGCGTGAATGTAAGAGAGTTCTTTCATTTTTAACGCGCCTTCGCAGGCGATGGCAAAATGTATGCCGCGCCCTAAAAATAACATGTTTTCACTGTTAACAATGGATTGCGCTAAGGTGATGATTTCGCTCTCGCGGTCTAATATTTTTTGTATCATGCTCGGCAATTGTTTGAGCGCTCTTACTGCATTTTTTTCAATATTTGCGTCTATGCCGCGATAATGCCCAATGGCTAATACTAATAATTGCAATGCGACTAACTGCGATAAAAATGCTTTGGTAGAGGCAACGCTTATTTCATATCCTGCTTGGGTAATCATGACACAATCTACTTCGCGCGTGAGCGAGCTATTGGGGACATTGCATAATCCAAAGCAACCGATGTAGTTTTGTTTTTTGGCTTTGCGTAATGCGGCGAGGGTGTCGGCGGTTTCGCCCGATTGCGAGATGGCGACAAATAAACAGCCGTCTAAGACGTGATTGTCGCGGTATAAAAATTCACTGGCGATTTCTACACTGCATGGGATGGCAAGCCACGATTCAATCCATTGTTTGGCGACCATAGTGGCAAAATAACTACTGCCGCAAGCGACCATGGTTACTGCTTTAACCGATTTGAGTAACTGCTGGCTTTTAATGCCAAATGCTTCGGTTAAAACGCGCTCCTTGCCTAAGTAGGCGGCGGCGGTGTTTTGGGCGACGCTGGGTTGTTCGTGTATTTCCTTTGCCATAAAATGCCGATAGTTATTTTTTTCGGCGTGGGTGGGGTCCATGTCTACGCGGGTAAATTTCGGGGTCTTTTTACTTCCTTTGCTCTCCTTACTGCCGCTCATCAATACGCACCCTTCTTCGTCTAAACGTACTATATCGTCATCTTTGGGGTAGAAAAATTGATCGGTCACTTGCCGCAATGCCAAGGCATCGGAGGAAATATAAAATTCGTCAATCCCCGCACCGACAACTAAAGGGCAACCGTGCCGCACGGCAAATAGGGTATGGGGTTGCTGTTGGGAAATAACGGCGAGTGCATACGCGCCTTGCAATTTTTTTAATGCTTTTTTAACTGCTTGGTAGAGGTCTTGCTCATAATAGGAATGGATTAAATGCGCGATGACTTCGGTATCGGTGTCGGATTGAAATTGATACCCTTGCTTGATTAAATCGTCTTTCAGGGTTTGGTAGTTTTCAATAATGCCGTTGTGCACAACAGCAATGTGGTCGGAGAGTTGCGGGTGGGCGTTGTTGTCGCTGGGCATGCCATGCGTTGCCCAACGGGTGTGCGCAATGCCGATGTTGCCGAGTAATTTTTTTTGTTTTAACTTTTTTTCTAAAGCGGCGACTTTACCGACGGCGCGGTGAAAGTGCATTTTTCCTTGCGGGTTAATGATTGCCATACCGGCGGAATCATAACCGCGGTATTCTAAACGTCTGAGTCCTTCCAGTAATATCGCACTGATATTTCTTTTAGCGATGCCGGCGACGATTCCACACACGGCGTTTAGGATTTTTTACGGGGGCGCACTTGTTGCGGCGTGCGACTGATGGCTAAATTGTTGGCGGGTACGGTTTTGGTAATGGTGCTCCCCGCGGCGATGTACGCCCCATCGGCGATTTTAACGGGGGCGACAAGTTGACTATCGGAGCCGATAAAGACATCGTTGCCGATGACGGTGCGGTGCTTTTCTTTGCCGTCATAATTGCAGGTGATGACTCCCGCGCCGATGTTGCTGCCCGTGCCGATGTTACTATCGCCGATATATGCCAAATGCCCTGCTTTGACGTTTTCTTTCAAGCGGCTGTTTTTAATTTCCACAAAATTACCGACATGCACACCGGCGGCAAGCACACTGCCGGGGCGCATACGGGCGTAGGGTCCAATCGTGCAGCGTTCGCCAATGATGCTGTCTTCTATGTGCGAAAACGGCGCGATGACGGTATTGGCGCCAATGCGGCAATTTTTCAAAATGCAGTTCGCCCCGATGCGGCAATCGTCCGCCAAGGCAACATCGCCTTCTAATATCACGTTAACATCAATTTCTACATCCGTGCCGCAGCGCACGGTGCCGCGCACGTCTACGCGGTTGGCATCTGCCAAGCGTACGCCGCGCGCTAATAAGGCGGCGCTTTGTTGCTGGCGCCACAGGCGGGTTAAGTGTTCTAAATCGGCGGCGGTGTTAACGCCGGCGCATTCGTCTGCCGAACATTGCACCGCGCTAACGCTCAGCCCTTGTGCGGTGGCTAAGGCGGCGATGTCGGTAATGTAGCGTTCGCCAGCGGCGTTTTGGTCGTCTATTTTTTCCAACATGGTTTTTAGCAGTTTGGTCGGCAGTGCCATTGCGCCGGCATAGACTTCGTTAATTAATTGCTCGCTGGTGCTGGCATCGCGTTGTTCAACAATGCGGCAGACGGCTTTTTTATCGCGCACAATGCGCCCGTATCCTGTTGGCGTATCGGTGGTAAAGGTTAATAATGCGGGGGCGTTTTGCCCGGCGCGTAATAATTTGCGCAGGGAGGCGACCGATAACAGCGGTGCATCGGCACACAAAACCAACGCGCACCCCGTGCTTGCTAAATGCGGCAGGGCGCAACGCAGGGCGTCTGCGGTGCCGCTGGGGGTGGCTTGTACGGTGCGGATAAAATCGGTATCATACTGGCGCAAGGTGGCGGTAAATTCACTTGCCGGCGGACAGACGACGACCAACTGCTGCGGTGCTAATTTTCGTGCTGTTTCCAACACGTAGGAAATCAACGGCTTACCGGCTAACGGCAACAGTGGTTTGGGGATTTTAGAGCGCAAACGCTGCCCTGCTCCCGCGGCTAAAACAACAACGTCAAAGGTCATATTAAGCGATTTTACTCTCAATCCTCTTTAAAAATTAAAAGCGGTGGATTTACTCGCTCGGTAGCTGGCGATAAAACGGGAATCGCCCGACTCGCGGGGGGATAGTTGATTCGCTTGTTTTTCGGATAGAATAACGCTTTTACCATACAACCCATCGGGGTATAGCGCAGCCTGGTAGCGCGCCTGCTTCGGGAGCAGGAGGTCGTGAGTTCAATTCTCGCTACCCCGACCAATTTATGTTTCGTTTAATTTTACGACTGTAGGGGGTTGAGTCCGTGCGCTGAGCTTGTCGAAGGGTCTTCAATTAGTATGAGGGAGGGTTGGATGCACCCTCTCTACTTGTCTTTAATTTTGTTTACGTGCTCCTAACATGCCGCGTACTGCTTCTTGTAAATCTGCGGGTAGGACTACAAATTTACCGTTATCTGATGATGCCATCATTTTCATGGCGTCTACATAACGTTGCCCGAGTAGATATTGCAATGGCATGTCGGGGTTGTCGGTGGTTTCGCGCACTAACATAATCGCTTTTTTAGAGGCATCGGCAAGGGCGACTTCTGCTTCGGCATCGCGGCGGGCGGATTCTAATCGTCCTTCGGCTTCTAAAATCGCCGACTGTTTGGCGCCTTCGGCACGGGTGACCATTGCTTTACGGTCGCGCTCAGCGGCGGCTTGTTGTTCCATCGCTTTTTGCATTGAGTCGGAGGGTTGAATATCTTGAATTTCCACTGTTTTCAGAACAACGCCCCATGCTTGCATATCGCTATAAACCATATCGCGTAACTTGGTTTTAATTTTTTCGCGCGAAGATAATGCCGAATCCAATGACATCTCACCAATCACCGAACGCAATGCGGTTTGTACTAAGTTATGCACCGCAATAGAGTAATTGACGACACCATAAACACAGGTTACGGGGTCGGAAATTTTAATAAACGCGACTGCACTGGTACTAATGACGGCGTTATCGGAGGTAATGACTTCCTGCCGCTCAATGTCCAATACAATATCTTTGGTAACGACTTTATAAGCAACGCGGTCAAACAGCGGGATGATGACTGACAACCCGGGCAACAAGGTACGTTTATACTTACCAAAGCGCTCCACTACCCATTCTTCGCCTTGCGATACGGTGCGCACGCCTTTGGCGATGAGTACCAATATAAAAATAAATAGTGCAATACTAACGATAGCATTTGTCATGGGTTATTCTCCGTTGTTTGTTTTTTCTGTCGGCGATGTTGTTGGTGTTGCTGTTGCCTGTACTACTCTACTGTTTTCGTCTAATGCAAAAATTTGCACTGTTGCGCCCGCACGTAAATTATCTTTACTGGTAAAGCGCCAGACATCACGCCCGCCAATTGGTTTTTGCAAACGCAAGGTGCCGCTACCGTTGGCAAAACGCACGACTGCGGCATTGCTACCGATGAGTTCTTCTTTAGCGCCAGCGAGTAATTTTTTTTCACCGTGCGGACGCAATACCCACAACCACAACAGCAAAAACCCGGTAGAAATCACACCAAATAGGGTAATTTGCAACGCTAGCGGCAATGTCGGCACGGCTAACATCAGCAAGCCAACGATTAAGGCACCTAACCCAAACCACAACAAATAATAAATATTAATTAATGCAATATCGCTCACTAAAAGAACTGCGCCTAAAATTATCCAATACCACCACAACATTCGTTTATTGTAGCATAGCTCAATGGTTTAGTGGCGGAAGTGCCGCTTGCCTGTCATGACCATTGAGATATTGGCGGCATCGGCGGCGGCGATGATTTCGTCATCATTTTTACTGCCGCCGGGTTGAACAATCGCAGTAACGCCTGCTTGCGCTAATACTTCCACCCCATCGGCAAAGGGGAAAAAACCATCGGATGCCGCAACGCTGCCGTTTAGCTTGACCTTGCGCCGCTTTGCTTTTTCACATGCCAACAGCGCGCTATCTACGCGGCTCATCTGTCCGGCGCCAATGGCGACAGTGGCTAATTTGTGGGCAATGACAATGGAATTGGATTTCACCGCGGCGGCGGCGCGCCAAGCAAATTGCAGGTCTGCGATTTCTTCTGCATCGGGAATGCGCTTGCTTACCACGGCGTTTTCGGTGGCAAAATCGTGCACGTGGTCTGCCGCTTGCGTTAACATTAACCTGCCCATACTGGTAAATTGTTGCGGTAAATCTTGATACGACGGCACGACTAACAAACGCAAGCGTTCTTTCAACGCCAACACACTTTTTGCGGCGGCGGTTACTTGCGGAGCAATGACGACTTCCCAAAATGATTCCTGCAATATTTGCGCGACGTCTTCGTCTATCGGACAATTAAATGCCACCACACCGCCAAATGCCGAGACGGGATCGGTATACAACGCGCGGGTGAGTGCTATTTTACTGGTTTCAGCAGTGGCGATACCGCAGGGGTTGTTGTGTTTAACAATGACGGCAACGGGGGCGCTGTGCCAGCTTGCCGCCAAACATGCCGAATGGGCATCTAATAAATTATTGTACGATAACGGCGGACCGAGTAACTGGGTAAAGGCATTTGAGTCACCTTCTAAGCGATAGCAGGCGGCGGCTTGGTGCGGGTTTTCGCCGTAGCGTAAATCTGCCACTTTTTCTAAATGTAAAAAGCGATGTGTTTGATAGTTGTCGCTCTCTTCTTCGTTGCGGCTAAAATAATTGGCAATTGCCGCATCTAAATGCGCGACTTTAATAAATGCTTTGGCTGCCCAACGTAGCGATATGTCGGTGGTTAATTCGCCGCTTTTTAAGTAGCCGACAAATAGCGGGTAATCGTTGGGGTCGGTTAGGACAATGGTAGAGGTGTAATTTTTTGCTGCTGCGCGTACCATGGTCGGTCCGCCGATGTCAATGTTCTCAATCACTTCCGGCAGTTGCGCCGATTCGGCAACGACGCGCTCAAAGGGGTAAAAATTCACGACGACTAAATCTAACTTCGGTAGTTTTAAATCGGCAAGTTCTTTGACATGCGCATCGTTGTGCATATCTGCCAAAATAGCGGCGTGGACATTCGGGTGTAAGGTTTTTACCCGCCCGCCTAACATTTCGTTACCTCCCGTGAGCGTGGCGACGTCGGTGACTTCGCACCCCGCCGCTTTGAGTGCTGCTGCGGTGCCGCCGGTGGAGTAGATTTTCGCGCCCTCGGCAATGAGCGCGGTTGCTAATTCGGGCAAGCCCGTTTTGTCGCTCACGCTAATGAGCGCGTTTTTAATGCGCATTTATTTTGCTCGCAATTTGTGGACGCTGATTTTACGGGTGAGTGTGGTGCGGCTCATGCCCAACATTTTCGCTGCTGCCGAAATATTACCGCGACAGTGCGCTAACGTAAATTGCAGTAACTCTTTTTCAACAACGTCTAATGTGGCTTGGTATAAATTGTTGCAAGATTCCCCGCTCAAATCGCGCATATAACTATTTAATGCTTCTGTTAGCGATATGGATAGTTGCTGCTGGGAGGTGGGTTTTTGCATAAGTTTTGCAGAAGAAAGAGAAAATAAAGACAGTTCTGATTATACCTTTTTACTCGGAAAAATATTCATGTGTGCGGCGACAGTATTTTGCTAATTCAATAAATTCCGCCACCGATAACGATTGCGCCCGCCTGCTGCTGTCTATCGGGCAGTGTTGCCAATCTATCGTCCAATCGATTGTCGATGACGACAGGGAATTTTTTAAAGTTTTGCGGCGCTGCCCAAATGCCGCCGTTACCACGGCTTCAAAGTCCGGCGGCGTGGGTTGGGGCGGGCGCGGTTGCAAGCGCAACACGGTGGAATCCACCGCTGGCGGCGGGGTAAATGCTTCCGGCGCAACGTCTAACAACCACTGTGCTGCAAACCATAATTGCATGGATACCGTGAGCCGTCCATAATCGGCACTATTTGCTGCCGCACAGACGCGGTGCCCAACTTCTTTTTGCACCATGACATGACAATCTTGCAACCAATGCGCGTTGTGCGCCATTTTTAAGAGTAATGGCGTGGAAATGTTGTAGGGCAAATTGCCGACCAAACGGGCGTTTTGCCCTGCCAGTTCCTGCCAATCTGCCGCCAATGCATCGGTGTGGATGATTTTTATCCGCGGGTGTTGGTGGTAGCGTTGTTGTAATTTTTCGGCAAAACGTTGGTCTATTTCTAAAGCGATAACGGTCGCCCCCGATTGTTGTAATACTTCGGTGAGCGCGCCATCACCGGGACCGATTTCTAAAATAGTTTGTTCGGGTAAGGGTTGTATGGCATCGGCAATTGCTGTTAATACTGCGGTATCCCGTAAAAAATGTTGCCCTAAACGCTTATTTAACATAATGGCGCGGTATTTTTTTCATCAAGGTCATTTTACCGCCCTGCTGCAAGAAAGTGGAATCATTGTTTTGATGAGTCGCGCGCTGTCTCTGACGTTAATGGGGTTTATTTGATAAAATTTATCTTTCATTCCTTGTCTTACTGTTTTCCATGAAATACTCTGCTTTTAGCTTACTCTCAAATGCCCTCACCTATCACCAGCATTGGCGGAAGGCGTGGCGCAAACCCGAACCGAAAAAAAGTTATGATTTTATTATTGTCGGCGGGGGCGGGCACGGGTTGGCAACTGCTTATTATTTGGCAAAGCGCTATGGCGGACGTAATATCGCGGTATTAGAAAAGGGATGGGTCGGCGGCGGCAATACGGCACGCAATACGACGATTATTCGTTCTAATTATTTACTGCCGGCTTCAGCAGCGCTGTATAACCATTCGGTAGATTTGTGGCACGGGTTGTCTAACGATATTAATTTTAATGTGATGTTTTCGCCGCGCGGGTTGCTGCACTTAGCGCACACGGTGAGCGATTTGCGCGAGATTTCGCGGCGCGGCAGTGCCAATTATGTGCACGGGGTTGATGCTGAAATTCTAACGCCGGAACAAGTGCAAGAGTGGGTGCCGTTTATTAATTTACATGGGCGCTACCCGGTGTTGGGGGCGTTATTGCAACGGCGCGGCGGGGTTGCCCGCCACGATGCAGTGGCATGGGGCTTTGCTCGCGCTGCCGATGCGTTGGGGGTGGATATTATTGAAAATTGCGAAGTGACCGGCTTTAAGATTGAAGACAATACTGTAATCGGCGTAGAGACCACACGCGGGGCGATTGCGGCGAATAAACGGGTCGGTGTGGTGCCGGCAGGGCACGCGGGGGTGTTAGCCGAAATGGCGGGTTTTCGTTTGCCGATCGAAACGGTGCCGCTACAGGCGTTTGTTTCCGAACCGTTGGCACCGGTGTTAGATTGCGTGGTGATGTCCAATACTGTCCACGCCTATATTAGTCAATCGGATAAGGGCGAGTTGGTGATTGGCGGCGGCTCCGATCCGTATAACTCTTATAGTCAGCGCGGCAGTTTTGACCAAATAGAACATGTTGCCGGACCGATTATTGAGTTATATCCGATTTTCTCCCGCGTTAATATCTTACGCCAATGGGGCGGGATTACCGACATTACCCCCGACCGTTCGCCAATTTTATCGGCAACACCGGTGAAAGAATTATTTTTTAACTGCGGCTGGGGCACGGGGGGCTTTAAAGCGACCCCGGGCAGTGGCTCGGCATTTGCCGAAACACTGGCACTGGGGCATGCGGGAACATTAGCCGCTCCCTACGCCTTGTCGCGTTTTGTCAACGGTGATTTGGTGGATGAAGCCGCTGCTGCCGCCGTAGCGCATTAATTTAAATGAATGATACCCTGAAAAAATATCGTACGCAAATTGATGCGTTGGACGATGAAATTTTAGCGTTATTAGAAAAACGCGCGCAAGTGGCGCAGCAAGTGGGCGAAGAAAAACGCCAACAAAACATGCCGTATTTTTCGGTGGTGGAGCGCGAGGCGCAAATTTTACGGCGACAAAAAGAAAACAGCACTTTACTGGCACCGCACATTACCGCAATTTATCGCGAAATTATCGCCGCTTGTTTGGCGTGCGAACAACCGGTGCAAGTTGCTTATTTAGGTCCTGCCGGTACTTACACGCACGAAGCGGCATTAAAAATGTTTGGTCACGCCGCGGTGCTCTCGCCCGTGGAAACCATTGAGGCGACCTTGCTTACTGCCGAAAAAGGCGATTGCGATTTTGCCGTGCTGCCGTTTGAAAATTCCGCCGCCGGTACTGTCGGCGCGACAATGGATGCACTGGTGCACACCCCGCTTGTCATTAACGGCGAAACCGTATTACGCATTCGTCATAATTTATTGTCTGCCGATGACACATTAACACCGGCGACAGTCAAGGAAATTCACGCCCACCCGCAAGCGTTAGAACAATGCCGCGGTTGGATAGAAAAAAATGCACCGCAAGCAACACTGCACGCTGCCGACAGCAATGCCGCCGCCGCGAAACTTGCCACAACCAGCAAAGCGGCGGGAATGGCAATTATTGCCTCGCATACCGCGCAAGAAATTTATCAGCTCTCGCGACTTGCCGAAAATATAGAAGATTTTAATAACAATAGCACGCGCTTTTTAATATTGGGGCAGCAACAACCACAACCTAGCGGCGCCGATAAAACTTCGTTTATTATGTCGGTAAAAGAAGAAGCGGGCGCGATGTTTCGCGTGCTCAAACCGCTTGCCGATAATAATATTAATATGACAAAATTTGAATCCCGCCCCGCCCGCGGGCAGCTATGGGAATATTTATTTTTTATAGATTGTATCGGACATCAACAAAATGCGGCACTGACGGCGGCACTGGCAGAAGTCAAACAGCGGGCTTCTTTTATTAAAATTCTTGGTTCGTATCCGCAGGCAATTGACTAATGGCGTTAGTCAAGCGGATTATTCCTTGTTTGGACATTCGCGATGGGCGCGTGGTTAAAGGAGTTAATTTTGTCAATATTCGTGATGCCGGCGACCCTGCCGCCGTGGCAGCGCGCTACGATAGCGAAGGTGCTGACGAATTAGTATTTTTAGATATTACTGCCAGTGTAGAAAAACGCGCTACTTTTTTAACGACGGTGCAAACGGTTGCCGAACAAATTAGCATTCCGCTCACAGTAGGCGGCGGCGTGCAAAGTGTTGCCGATGCCGAACGCTTGCTGAAAGCGGGTGCCGATAAGGTGAGTTTTAATACTGCTGCGGTTAACAATCCGCAGTTACTGACCGATTGCGCCGCGCAT
This sequence comes from Pseudomonadota bacterium, assembly GCA_022600535.1. Taxonomy (GTDB): domain Bacteria; phylum Pseudomonadota; class Gammaproteobacteria; order Tethybacterales; family Persebacteraceae; genus JAHZKE01. The sequence goes on along the minus strand of JAHZKE010000012.1, from coordinate 24,539 downwards.
TTTGGCGCGCAGTGTATTGTGTTGGCGGTGGATGCTCGTCAGAAAGAAAGTCAAAAAGGATGTTGGGAAGTCGTAACGCATGGCGGGCGCACTGCCACCGGACGCGATGCTTGCGAGTGGGTGGCAGAAGCGGCACAACGCGGGGCGGGGGAAATTTTGCTAACCAGTATGGATTCCGATGGCGTGCAAAACGGTTATGATTTACCGCTAACAAAAGCGATTGCCGCTGCCGCCCCGCTGCCGCTGATTGCCAGCGGGGGGGCGGGGTCTCCCGAACATATCGCCGCCGTATTGGCACCCGGGCTTGCCGATGCGGCATTGGCGGCTAGTATTTTTCACGACCGTATTTATAGTGTTCAACAGGTGAAGGCGTATTTACAACACGCCCAAATCCCCGTGCGTCCTATTTAAGTCATAGTTAAATCCCCCTCCGTCAGTGTGGAATTTAAAACGTTGATGAGTCGCTCACTGAGCCTGTCGAAGTGCCCCAGAGCGTGAGTTGAGTTCCTGTCTTGCTCTCACTCTTTCATCTTAATATTCAACTTCTTACAATTTACGCCTTATCACCCCCCGCAACATTTGCTACTCCTCTCCTCTCGGTGTGGAATTTAATTACTGTATGCTTTGTTGATATAGTTGTTCAATGTCGGTGCCGATGCGGGTAAATTCTGCTACGGCAATATCTGCCATAATTAATTGTCGTAATAAGCCGCTACTGTTTTCCGTTGCCGGTAGGGAAAAATAAATATACTCGCCTTCAAGACGCAGATGAGAAACTTCACTGCCGACTTCATTGCTTGCTAATAATTCTAAACTGCGTTGTTGCGCTCCCGCTTCTGTTACTGTTAAACGCCACTGCAACGAATCCGATAAATCGCCGTTGCGGATAATCCGCCCTTTATCCATAATAATATAATGCGTGGCGTAGTCGCGTAATTCGGTTAAGATATGCGATGAAACCAATAAGGTTGCACCGGTGGCGGCTAATTCTTTTAACAACTGCGACAATGCCGAACGGGCGACGGGGTCTAACCCTGATGCGGGTTCGTCTAACAAAATAAAACGCGGCTGATGCACTAAGGTCATGGCGATGCCGACTCGTTGCCGTTGCCCACGGGATAGTGCTGTTGGTAATTTATCTAACAGTTCTGCTAAATCGGTAACGGCAATTGCTTGTTCTATCGCATTGGCGTTTTTTTGTTGTTGCGCGGCGGCGGCGTATTCTAAATGCTGGCGTGCAGTGAGTTGCGGAAATAAACCAAAGTTATCGGGCAAGTAGCCGATACTGCGGCGAATCTGGTTGCCTTCTTGCGCGTAGGTCATGCCATCCACAATAATATCGCCGGAAAAAGGGTGTTGCGTACCGGCAATGCAGTTCATCAAGGTGCTTTTGCCGGCACCGTTGGCGCCGATTAATGCGGTAATTTTGCCGGCGGGTAAAGAGAGGGAGAGATCATCAAACAACAGATATTCGTCGTAGGCGAAACGTAAATTGCGCACGGTGAGCATTGCGTTTTCCATTGTGTTTTCCATCGGTTCGGGTGGGGCGTACAAAGTTGCCCGAGTCAGATTATTTATCTAAGCGCGTTAGACCGCAAGCACCGGTGCGGGCGATTTCGAGAATGGCGCTATTGCCTAAGGCGGTAATGAAGGAATTTAATTTTTGCTGATTACCCGTGATTTGAATAATATAAGTTTTCGGCGTAACGTTAATAATCACGGCGCGAAAAATATCCACCAAGCGTTTAATTTCTTCACGTCCTTCACCGGCGGCGCGTACTTTGACAATCATCAATTCGCGTTCAACGTGTTTTTCTTCGGTGATGTCAATGACTTTATAAACTTCTATTAGTTTATTGACTTGTTTGGTAATTTGTTCGGTGGTGGCATCGTTGCCGTGTGTAACAACGGTCATGCGCGACAGGGTGCTGTCTTCTGTCGGGGCGACGGTTAAGGATTCTATATTGTAACCGCGGGCGGAAAATAAATTTGCCACCCGTGAGAGCGCACCGGGTTGGTTTTCTATTAAGATGGATAAAATACGCCGCATTTTATAAATCCTCCGCTAATACCATTTCGGATAACCCTTTCCCTGCTGCCACCATAGGATAAACGTTTTCGGTGGGGTCGGTGAGAATATCTAAAAATACTAATTTATCTTTTTGCGCAAAGGCGTGTTTGATGCCCGCTTTCAAATCTTTCGGGTGTTCTATGCGAATGCCGACGTGCCCAAAACTTTCTGCCAGTGTTACAAAATCCGGCAGGGCATCCATATAGGATTCGGCGTAACGGTTGCCGTGAAAAAATTCCTGCCACTGTCGCACCATTCCCATATAACGATTATTTAAATTAATAATTTTCAATGGCAAGCGGTATTGCTTGCAGGTGGAAAGTTCTTGAATGCACATCATAATGCTGGCTTCGCCGGTAACACAGGCGACTTGCGCTTTGGGGTGTGCCAGTTGCACGCCCATCGCGGCGGGTAAGCCAAAACCCATTGTGCCTAAGCCGCCGGAATTAATCCAACGGCGCGGTTTGTTAAAGGGATAATACTGCGCTGCCCACATTTGGTGCTGACCGACATCCGAGGTAACAAAGGCATCACCGCGAGTTTCTTCGTGCAGGGCTTCAATGACCTGTTGCGGTTTAATGATACGGGTTGCCTTTTTGTAATTCATACATTTTTTCGCGCGCCAGCCGTCTATTTGCTTCCACCATTCTGCTAATGGTTTGGGTTCGGGCAGGGAAGCGGCAATACCGCTGTTTAATTCTTTTAATATGTCATCAATATAACCGACAATCGGTACATCTACCGCCACGCGTTTAGAGATGGAAGAGGGATCAATATCGGCATGAATAATTTGCCGTTTTTCGCGGGCAAAGTGAGTGGGGTCGCCAATGACGCGGTCGTCAAAGCGCGCACCGATTGCCAGCAAGACGTCGCAATACTGCATTGCCATGTTGGCTTCGTAGGTGCCGTGCATGCCCAACATGCCTAAAAATTGTTTTTTATTTGCCGGATAGCCGCCTAATCCCATCAGGGTATTGGTAACGGGGAATTTTGTTTTATCGGCAAACTTGGTGAGTTCGGCGGCGGCATTGCCTAAAATTACACCGCCGCCAGTATAAATCATCGGGCGTTTAGCGTTTTTAATCAACTGCAATGCGCGTTTGATTTGCTGCTTGTTGGCTTTCGCAACGGGGTTGTACGAGCGCATGACAATCGGCGATTTGTCTGGTGCATACGCGGCGATTTGTGCGGTGATGTCTTTGGGAATGTCCACCAATACGGGTCCCGGGCGCCCTGTTTGCGCGATGTGAAATGCTTGACGAATCAACGGGGCAATGTCTTCTACTCGCTGTACTAATACATTATATTTTGTGCACGAGCGGGTAATGCCAACGGTATCGGCTTCTTGAAAGGCATCTTGACCAATGGCGTGTGAGGGCACTTGTCCGGAAATCACAACCAAGGGAATCGAATCCATATAAGCGGTGGCAATACCGGTAACCGCATTGGTTAACCCGGGACCGGAAGTGACTAAACATACTCCGGGGCTGCCGGTGCTGCGCGAATACGCATCGGCAGCGTGTGCCGCGCCTTGTTCGTGCCGCACTAAAATGTGCTTGACTTTATTTTGTTTAAATATTTCGTCATAAATAAACAGCACGGCTCCGCCCGGGTAGCCAAAAATGTGCGATACATTTAATTCCTGCAACGTGCGTACAACTATTTCGGCGCCAGTAATATTCATAAAATTATTAAAAAAGAGGTGGGAAAAGTGTTAAAGCGTTTATTTTACACTTAAACAGCGGTTAAGCGTTCGCGCACTGCCGCCCCCATTGCACTGCAACTCACTACTGCTGCTCCCGGGGCGGCAATGTCGGCAGTGCGGTAGCCGTCTGCCAGCGTTTGTTGCACGGCGCGTTCAACGTGTGCGGCGGCTTGCGGTAAGTTCAGGGAGTAACGCAACAACATCGCCACCGATAAAATGGTTGCTAACGGGTTGGCTTTATCTTCGCCGGCAATGTCGGGGGCGGAGCCGTGCACGGGTTCGTATAAACCGCCGCCGCTTTCGTTGAGCGATGCCGAAGGTAACATGCCAATAGAGCCGGTGAGCATGGCGGCGGCGTCTGACAATATATCGCCGAAAATATTACCGGTAACGATGACATCAAATTGTTTGGGTGCGCGCACTAATTGCATGGCGGCATTGTCTACATATAAATGCGATAACTCTATGTCGGGGTATTCTTCCTGTCCGATGGCACTGACGACTTCGCGCCACAACATGCCGACTTCTAACACGTTGGCTTTTTCTACCGAACACAAGCGTTTTTGTCGCCGGCGAGCGGCTTCAAAACCGTGCCGCGCAACACGGGCGATTTCGTTTTCATCGTAGCACATGGTGTTGACTGCCCGCCGCACGCCGTTGGTGGTTTGCAATTCGCGCGGTTCGCCAAAATAAACATCGCCCAATAACTCGCGCACAATTAAAATATCTAAATCACGCACGTATTCGGGTTTTAATGTGGAGGCATCTACCAATTCGGCGTAGCAAATTGCCGGACGCAAATTAGCAAAAACGCCCATGGCTTTACGCAGTTGCAATAACCCTTTTTCGGGCTTTTGTGCATTGGGGAGGTGGTCGTATTGCGGGGCACCTACTGCCCCTAAGAGCACAGCATCGGCGGCGGCGGCGGCGGTTGCGGTTGCTGCTGGTAGCGGCTCGCCGCAGGTATCAATTGCCACCCCGCCAATGAGGGCGTGGTCAATTTCAATTTCATCTTTGGCGACAGCAAGTAATACTTGTTCTGCTTCGGCGACGACTTCGCGCCCGATGCCGTCTCCCGACAATAATAATATTTTGTGTGACATAAAAAATTTAAATTAAAGTGATTTTGAATCAAATAGCCACGGCTCTGACTCCCGGCGCTGGTTTTCGTAAGCACGAATCTCATCGGTATGTTGCAAGGTGGCGGCAATATCGTCTAAACCCAATAACAAACGTTGTTTGGTTTCTTCTAAAATATCAAAGCGCCAAGAATCGCCGGCGGCGGTGCTGACGGTTTGTGCGGCTAAATCTACCCGTAAATGACCGAGGGTGGATTGAGCGGATGATTGTTCAAATAGTTGTTCAATGACGGCGGACGGTAGCACTAATGGTAGCAAGCCGTTTTTAACTGCGTTGTTGGCAAAAATATCGCCGAATGACGGCGCGATGATGGCACGAAAGCCGTATTCTAATAATGCCCATACTGCATGTTCGCGCGAGGAACCGCAACCGAAATTTTCGCGCGCTAATAACAAATGGGCGCCCTGATATTGCGCTTGATTGAGAATAAACTCTTTATTGCGCGGACGGTTGGTGCAATCCATGCCCAATTCGCCATGGTCTTGATAGCGCCATTCATCAAATAAAAAATCGCCAAAGCCCGTACGCGAAATAGAGCGCAAAAATTGCTTAGGGATAATTTGGTCGGTATCTACATTGGCTCGGTCTAAGGGCACTGCTAGCGACTCAATGACGGTAAATTTTTCCATATCTTTAATTTTACCGTTAAATGCGCGGATTGCTTAACGGTCAAACGCTAATGCCATGCCGTGACTGCCTTCGCGGATTTTTTCGTTTGCCCAAACGCAGTTGCCGTTGACCCATGTATTAGCAACGCGATAGCGAAAACGATAATCGCGAAAGGGCGTCCACGCGCATTTTGCTAATACCGTATCGCGCACGCCGCTTGCTGTTGCTGCGGTTTCTTCTACCAATGTTAAATCTGCCCAATACCCTTCGCGGATATAACCGCGCTCGCGCACGGCAAAAATATCTGCGACCCGATGCGCGGAGGCGCGGGCGACATCGGCAAAGGTGAGCACGCCATCGGCTACGAGTTCTAAAAATGCCGGTAGCGCGTATTCTACTAACGGTAAGCCCGCGGCGGCTTTTGCGTAGGGTAATTCTTTTTCTGCTAATAGGTGCGGGGCGTGGTCGGTTGCCAATACATCAATCTGCCCGGTTGCCACTGCTTGTCGTATGGCATCGCGGTCGCTACGGCTTTTTACTGCGGGGTTGCACTTCAAGCGCATGCCTAAGGTGGCGTAGTCACTCTCGTCAAACAATAAATGATGCGCACATGCTTCGCAGGTAATTTGTTTGTCACCCATGCCGGCGCTAAATAAGGATAACTCTTTTGCCGTGGTAATGTGCAAAATGTGCAAACGTGCATTGTGCTCTTTTGCCAGTGCTATGGCTTGCGAGGAAGATTCATAACAAGCAATTTCATCGCGAATAATCGCATGGGCTGCTGCCGGAATGTCATCGCCGTATTGTTGCTGCGCTTGTTCAAAGCGTGTTGCAATCCGGCGGCTGTTTTCGCAATGGGTGGCGATGATTGTCGGCGCGCGGGCAAAAATGGCGGCTAATGCGGCGGGGTCATCTACCAACATATTGCCTGTGGACGCGCCCATAAATATTTTAATGCCGGCGATGCGTTGCGGGTCGGCAGCGGCAATGTCTTCTATGTTATCGTTTGCCGCGCCCAAATAAAATGCGTAGTTACTCAACGACTGCGCTGCTGCGAATTGTCGTTTTTCTTCTAACAATGCCATGGTTAAAGTTGGGGGATTAACATTTGGCATTTCCATATAAGAGGTGATACCGCCGGCAACGGCGGCACGCGATTCGCTGGCAATATCAGCTTTATGTGTGAGCCCGGGGGCGCGAAAATGCACTTGGTCATCAATCAATCCCGGAAATAACCACCGCCCTTTGGCATCGGTTATGTGTTCGCCGGGTTGTGCCGATACCGTACCGGCAGTGGCAATGGTCGCAATGCGTCCGTCTTTAATCCGTATATCGCTCTCGGTAATAAGCCCTTCGTTGACAATACGGCAGTTGGTAATTAATTCATTCGGCATAATCAAAATTTGCAATCCCGGCTGTGTGACCGCTACAATGTTTATTTTACCGCTATTTATTCTCAAATCAATCCGCACGGTATGACCATCCCGCCTGCTCCCATTATTAGCACCGATGTCAACGCTGCTGCCGAGTGCTTACGCGCCGGCGGCTTAGTTGCTTTTGCAACCGAAACGGTCTACGGATTAGGCGCCGATGCCGCCAACGCCGCTGCTGTGAGCGCATTGTATCGCCTCAAACAACGCCCGAGTGCACACCCGGTAATTGTGCATTTGGCGGATTTTAATGCTGCTGGCGAATGGGCGCGGGACATCCCCCCTGCTGCCAAACAGTTGGCGCAACACTTTATGCCGGGACCATTGACCTTGTTGTTACCGCGTCAAGCGCACCTCCAACACTTAGCCGGTGGTGATTTAATTGCCCTGCGCCTGCCGGCACACCCGCTCGCCCAACAATTATTACGCGCCTTTGGCGGCGGTGTTGTTGCCCCCTCGGCAAACCGCTTTGGTGCTGTCAGCCCCACGTGTGCCCGCCATGTTGCCGATGAATTTGCCGATTTAAGTGATTTATTAATTTTAGACGGCGGCGATTGTTCGGTCGGCATAGAATCGACCATTGTCGGTTTTACGGGCGAGGATGTTTTTATTGTCCGCCCGGGGAATATTAGCGCTGCACAAATTCGCGCAATCGGCATTACACTAACAACAGCCCCCACCGATATTAGTGCCCCCGGCACATTGGCACGGCACTATGCCCCGCGCACGCCATTGTTGCTTATGCCACCGCAAGCGATAGAGGCGTATTTACACGCACACCCGCAAACGATATGCGGTGTGCTTTCGCCGCACCAACCCACCGGCGCTGCAAATATGGCTGTGTGGCAGCAAGCGGCGAACAACGCAACACAATATGCACACGAATTGTATCGCCACTTACGTGCTTTAGACAACACTGCAATTAACCAAATGATTATCGCCACCCCGCCCGCAACTGAGGAGTGGGCAGCGATTCATGACCGACTGAAACGGGCAACGTCTGTCGGCTAAAACAGCGAAGGATTACACACTTCAATACAAGCGTTATTTTTATTTATTGTATAACTTGTTAAAATCTATCACTATGACTAATCGCATTGCATTAATTACCGGTTGCACCGGACAGGACGGTGCCTACTTGGCAGAATTATTACTTGCCAAAGGGTATATTGTGCATGGCATTAAACGGCGCGCTTCCAGTTTTAATACGACCCGTGTTGATCATTTGTATCAAGACCCGCACGAAAATAACGACTCGCGCTTTTTTATGCACTATGGGGATATGACTGATGCGACTAATCTCATCCGTTTGGTGCAACAAATACAGCCCGATGAAATTTATAATCTTGCGGCACAGAGTCATGTGCAAGTTAGTTTTGAAACTCCTGAATATACTGCCAATGCAGATGCCTTAGGAACACTGCGCTTGTTGGAAGCGTTGCGGATATTGCACTTAGAAGAAAAAACACGTTTTTATCAGGCGTCTACTTCTGAACTATATGGCAGTGCGCCACCGCCGCAAAATGAACACACGCCGTTTTTACCCGCGAGCCCTTATGCGGCGGCAAAATTATATGCGTATTGGATTACCGTTAACTACCGCCAAGCGTATGGCTTGTTTGCGGCAAATGGGATTTTATTTAACCACGAAAGCCCGCGGCGTGGCGAGACATTTGTGTCACGTAAAATCAGCCGCGCCGTTGCCCATATTCATCTTGGGTTGCAAGAAACACTGTACCTTGGTAATTTAGATGCACGCCGCGACTGGGGACATGCAAAAGATTATGTTGAAGGAATGTGGCGCATTTTGCAACATGATCACGCCGATGATTTTGTACTCGCGACAGGAAAAAATTATTCGGTGCGCGATTTTGTGAATGCGGCTTTTGCCGAGATAGGAATCTCTATTTGTTGGCAGGGGACGGGCATTGATGAAGTGGGAATTGATGATGCTAACGGCAAGGTACGCATTAAAATAGACCCGCGTTATTTTCGCCCAACCGAAGTTGATTCTCTGCAAGGCGATGCAACAAAAGCAAAAACAATACTGGGCTGGGAAGCGACTGTACAGTTTAATGCGTTGGTTACAGAAATGGTGCAAGCAGATATTGCGGCGGAAAAAGAAAATAAACAGAATGGATGAGTATTCGCCCTTGGTTAAAATCATTGGGGTAAAAGGAAATTTATTCCGCCAATTACCAAAATCGGGATGTTGGGGAAATGTTCGTTTTACATTAGACCGCACTGCCTCTAATTACGATTGGCTTGTTGTTTATGATGACGTAAAAGCCCACCAATCCTCTAAATTTAGTGAAGAAAAACTTGCTTGCCCAAAAGAAAATACCATATTAATTACGTATGAACCGTCAGCAGTTAAAATATACGGTAGCGATTTTACTAAGCAATTTGCATTCGTACTAACTTGCCATGAAGATTGGGTGCTACGGCATCAACAAAAAATCCCCATGCACCCTGCCTCGTCTTGGTACTATGGCATGAATTTAGAAGCAGATTATTCGTATGATGCGTTAAAGAAAGTACCTCCACTGGAAAAAACAGCCACGCTTTCTACAATATGCTCAACAAAACAACAAACGCACACCTTACATAACCAACGCTATCAATTTACGAAAAAATTGAGTCAATTATTACCTGCACTAGATTGGTTTGGGCACGGCGTGCATCCCCTTAAAGACAAAAGTGAAGCAATGGATTCTTATCGTTATCATCTTGCAGTAGAAAACCATGTATGTCCGCATTATTGGACGGAAAAATTAGCAGATTCTTTTTTGGCGTATTGTCTGCCTTTTTATTATGGTTGCCCCAATGCGACCGAATATTTTCCAGCAGATAGTTTGATTGAAATTGATATTAATGATGTAGAAAAAACAGCACATATTATTCAAGAAGCAATCAGCAACGACTCTTATCAAAAAAGATTACCCGCCATTATAGAAGCTCGGCGACGTGTTTTAGAAGAACATAATTTTTTTTCAGTTGTTGCCCGTTTTATTAATACACAGCCCTCTTCGTTGCAAACAGAGAACAGTGCACGCGCCGATATTATTTATAGCCGAAGAACATTGATTGCAAGGTCTCCCATCAAAGCAATACGCTATCTTTCAGAAAAATTGTATTACCACCAAAAATTTAAATCGTTGTATAAAAATAAGACAATGAGTAACAAACAATAAGATGAAAGAGCGCGGCAAGTTTTTTTGTGCGAACCTCTAACTGCCGATGATGATTGCCCCATCAAGACCACCTCGTCATGTTTCGCTTCGCTCAACACGCCACCTCTCCGGCGGAGGGGAATTTAAATAGTCCGCACTAGCTTTGTGGTTTAAATTTACGTTTTATTTTGTTTTGCATTTTCGCTATAGCTACCTGCACGTAGAACACACTTTTTATTCTACTAATTTTTGTGCGTTGTAGAGTTCGGCAAATAATGGGCAGGTTTGTCGTAGTTCTTCTACCGTACCAATTGCCAGTAATTTGCCTTGATCTAATACTGCAATGCGGTCGGCAAAATTAATGGTGGTGAAACGGTGCGCGATGATAATCGCAGTGCGTCCGACAAGCAAGCGTTGCATTGCGGTTTTAATTTTGCTTTCTGTGTCGCTATCTAATGCCGATGTCGCTTCGTCTAAAATAACAATCGGTGCATCGCGATAAAATGCCCGCGCTAACATTAATCGCTGTTGCTGCCCGCCTGACAATAAAGAGCCATTTTCGCCAACGCGCGTATCTACTCCCTGCGGTAATGCGGCAACAAAATCATCGGCGGCGGCGTTTTGTAATGCCTGCATTAAGCGTTCTTGTTGTTGTGTGCCGGAGGGAGTATCTGGAAATGCCACATTCATCGCCACGGTATCGTCAAAGAGCAGGGGTTTTTGCGTGACAAGGGCAATTTGTTGTCGCAAAGAAGCCAAAGTATATTGACTAATTTCACGACCATCTAACAACACCTGCCCCTGCGCGGGCAAATAAAAACGCGGTAATAAATTGCACAATGTCGTTTTGCCGGCACCAGAACGCCCGACTAATGCCACTGTTTCACCGGCACGAATAGAAAGCGATAAATCTTGCAATACTGGGGCTTCGCTATTGGGGTATTGAAAGGTAACCTGTTGAAAATCAATTTGCCCGCGTGTCTGTGTACAGGTCACTGTGCCTTCGTCTACTTCCGGGGTGGCATCTAAAAATCCATAAACTTCACGTGCCGCAACTAACATTTGTTCCCATGTATTCATCGCCCGCGTGATAATGCGTATCGGTGTTGGCAACAATAACATAATGGTCAAAAAAGAAGCAGCTTCACCGGCGCTAATGTTACCGGCGGCTAACTCTTGCACCATATAACTAATGACTACTGCAAATGGGAAGGCGATTAAAATATGAGTCAATGGTTGTCCGGCAGATAAAATAACATGCGTGCGAATAATACTACCGCGCAGAGAAGAAAACACTCCTCTTAAGCGTTGCACTGCTGCGGATTCGCCCGCCATTTTAACGACCGGTGTTGCGTGGATGACTTCATTCAAACAGCTTTGTCCGGCGGCAGTTGCTTGTTGCGCTTTACCGGCAACGATTTTCATGCGCCGCCCTAAAATACGAATAATCCCCGCCCCGAGCGGAGCGACTAACAATACAATTAATGTCAGTTGCCACTGCCAATAAAACATTAATGCAATATAACCGATGGCTTTGATTGTTTCTTGTACCAATGCCATGCACACGGGCATAGTTGCCCCTGTCAGTTGCGGCAAAAATAACATAAAGCGAGAGGTCAACAAACCGGAAGAATCACGCTGTAGGTGGCTTACGGGGAGTTGCAATAACTGCTTGCTCATCTTAACGCGATAATCGCGCTGCAAGGTGGCATCTAACCAACCGCCTAAATAAGAGCGCCCATAAGAGAATGCCCCTAAGAGTACAATCACCGCTAACATCAACAACGGCAACCACTGCGGTGAAAATAAAAATTCTTTCTTATCAGTGGCGGAATCTAATAAGGGCGCTAACATCCACGGCAACAGCGGTTGCAATAAACCCGTCAACACCATGCACAATAACATCACGCTAAACGCCTGCCAATAATGCAGTACGCTACGCAGGTAACGTCCGGTCAATACAAAACGATCATTTTTCATCGCAATTATTACGAGTGTGTAAGTAGCGTTGCCATACTTGCTGTGCGGCGTGTTTGGTTTCTTCTAAAGCGGGGGCGCTAAAAAATTCCCACTCCCCTTCCCATAAGCGAATATTGCCGCGGGCGCGTAATGCCTGATGAAAATGGTTAAACTTATGTTGTGCTCGTTGCGCGCGCGCGCCGGCTTTAACAACTAAGGGCAACAGATACACTGCCCGCCCGCTGGCAGATGCTTCGGAAATCATATTGACTGAATCCGCGGTAATACAATAACCATCGGCGGCGGCTAAAATATCTATATAAGGATTTTCCCCGTTGCCGTCCCAAAGGTAATGCCCATCGCCAAAGTGTTGCTGCAAGTCAGTCATCATGGTGTTTGCACTACGGCGAGAAAGTGTAATAAGTAATTTGGCATTTGTCAATGCTACAATTTTTTTCAACTGTTCAATTAACAGATGTGTTTCCATACGATAGGCACGATTATCGCCACCGATGAGAACGGCAATCATGCACTGTGCATCGCCAAAACGCTGCCGCGCTTGCGAGCGCCGTGTTGCCAATAGAGAAGGATTTATTTTACCGACCGCCCCTAATGTGCAAATAAGATTTTGCGGTGGCGTTTTGTTGTAATAGTCATGTTGCGGAGCGACGATTGCATCAAATGCTGGCACACTGCCACTGGGGCGTTGAATATAGACGGTGTATGCACGATATTTTTTTTTCACCGCCAATACTGCCGCTTGTGCTGCCATACCGCAACCAATGACAATATTGGGCGCACGCGCAGAGGAAATATCAAGGCGATACAATCCTAAAGTTGCGGCAAGCTTTGGCGGAAGCAATTTACCCAAGCGACTGCTGTAACTCGCCCCCGCCACAACCGCACCGCCGCTCATCGCGGCTAAGCATTGCGCTAACCCTTCTGCCTGTGCCTGCATACCGCTCCTACCGTCTGTGAGTGTCCATATAACTGGTGTTGCTGACATGGTGTTACTGTCTGCTGTATCTTGCCATGGATTTAAAAAGTGCGATGAATAAAATAAATTGGTGGACGCTGCTGGGATTGAACCAGCGACCTCTGCCGTGTGAAGGCAGCGCTCTACCACTGAGCTAAGCGTCCCAGACGCCCGTATTTTATCGCATCCTGCCTGTTTAGGATAAATTCCAGCGCCATTCCCCGCGTGCCCGATGTGCTAAAATAAATATTTTACCCATTAGAGGAGTCAGGAATGACTTATATTGTTTTAGAAAGTTGCATTCGCTGTAAATATACCGATTGTGTTGAAGTGTGCCCGGTGGATTGTTTTCACGAGGGTCCCAACATGTTAGTGATTGATCCCGAAGAGTGTATTGATTGCTCGTTGTGTGTGCCGGAATGTCCGGTGGATGCGATTGTTTCCGAAGATGATGTCCCCGCTGGGCAAGAAAATCTCATTGAACTCAATCGTGAATTATCGGAGCAATGGCCGGTGTTGGTAGAAAAAAAAGATGCCCCCGCCGATGCGGACGATTGGAAAGACAAGACCGATAAACTCTCCTACCTTGAACGCTAACAGTACCGATTTCGCGGCGATACTCAGCCGCTGGCAGCAGTTGCCTGAGGCAACTTTTTGCGTTGTGCCTGACGCAATAATTGCGACGCAGTTAAAAAAAGCATTTGTCGGACAACAAAAATTACCACCGATTATCCCCATCAACCGCTTGTTGACTGCCGCTAGTGTCTTGCCACCACCAGCGCCATTAATTGCGACCATTCCGCTATTAGAAGAAATTCACGAAGACAATGAACAACAACTGCTGTGGCATATTTATGAACTCCTGCAACCGCATTGCTACCCGAATAACAATGCCGCCCGCCTACAGTTAGCGCAAAAATTAACCCGCTTGTTTTTAGAAATAGACCAACACCTCCCCGACAGTCATCAACACAATCCGTTCACCCGTTTGCAAGGGGGGGAGCATTCTTGTTCGCACGAGGGCGCTGTTGCCACTGCCGTATGGGATTTACTCAACGAGCATAAAATCCGCATTGGGCAACAGCCGATCATGCAAACGCTCGCCACGACACTGCCGCCCTTTTTGGCAATCACCAATGACTACACGACTCCGGCGCAGCTTGCTTTTTATCAGCAATGCCATGCCGAAATGGTGCATTTAGAAAACACCGCGCAACAACAGCAGTTAATTCAATCATTCACGTTGACTGGCACTGCCACGGAGGTAAGCGACTATTGCGCCTACGAAGGCAACGCCGCCACCCTCACCGACACGGCAACTTTGGCACTCAATGCCTTGCGCCATTTTTTACACGACAGCGCAGAAACAGACAAAATCGGTATTGTCGTCTACGACCGCTTACTAGCGCGGCGCTTACGGGCAGCGGCAGAAGCGGCGGATATTTTTATCACCGATCAAAGCGGTTGGCGTGCCGAATCGCTGTCGTCCGGTGCGGCTTTATTAATGTATGCCACTATTACCCTTGATGAATTTGACATTCGCACGTTGAGCAATATTTTACAACCGCCGTTTTACCATTCGTTTTCTGAATTTGCACTGGCGGCACAGCAATGGCGACAGTATTTAAATCAAACTTTGAATGTCCCCGATAGTATTACCGGATTACTCAAAATGCTGCCGCCAACCCATACGGCACTCATCACACTCACGAACGATATTCTCACCGCGCGGCAGCAACAACCGCAACAAAAAGCAACGGTAACGCAATGGTTGCACTGGCTCTATACCCATGCCGCACAAATGTTAGCCGCGTGGCAGGAAGATACGATTGCGATTGCCGTACAGCAACGCTTGCACCAATGCGCCCAACACAACACCACCGCGATGAATGCTGATGAATTTTTACTTTGGTTGCAAGGGGTGTTAGCGAATGAAACAATTAGCGACCACAGTATAAAAAGCCGTGTTGAATTTACCCAACCTGGCACGCAGCGACAATTTAGCGCTCTGCTATTACTCGGTTATGCCGGTCCGGCAACAACAGAGGAACACGGTTGGCTTGGCGAAAATGAACGGCAACTTTTGCAACTGCCGGTGCGGGAAACACGGGTGCAACAACAACGGCAACAGTTCTGTCACTTGCTTGCTGCCCATCACAAAATTGCTGCCGTATGGTGTACTAGCGATACCTCGGGCAAACCCGTCATGCCGAACCCGTTTTGGTATTTGTTTGCGACTGCCTGCCGCCAACAAGAAAAATTAACGACACTCACTTGCCCCGCCGATACGCGCATTGCCGACAACATACCATCGCCACCGGAAAAGATACAAGCGATTGCTCCGTCTCTACCGGCGACGCTTCCGCTCTCAGCAGCAGATACATTAATGACTTGCCCTTATTTATTTTATGTCAATACCTTACTTAAGTTAAGAGACCAGGAATTACCGCAAACGGATGAACTCTCGCCGGCATTAATAGGAACACTATTGCATAGTTTGCTTAGTCAATTTAGCCAAGCGAGTAGCAATATGCAAGAGATTGCCGACTTACAACTTTGCTGGCAAGATATTGTTATGGACAAATTGCGCGGCAATCGCCCCGGCTTAGCGCTGCTACGTACCTATTGGCTCGCGCATAGTAATTGGTTTTTGGCTTGGGAATATAATCGCCGTGCTGACGGTTGGCAGACAGAAGAAACCGAGTACACAGTTGCTTTATCATTATCGTTGCCAGACAATCGCGGGGTAGAAATAAACGGGCGCTTAGATCGTTTAGATCGTTTAGCCCCAAATCGTTTAGACCGCAACCCTGCAGCAAACATGGGAGCGGTGATTGACTATAAAAGCGGCACGCTGGCAAGTAAAAAAGAGTTAACAAAAGCAGAACTCCCCCAACTGGCGTTATATACTTTTTTCGTCCAGCAAACAGTGAAAGAAACAGTGCCGACTCATGAGCCGACTTATGAAATGATGCTCTGCCGCCCCCTGCACAAAGATGCCTCAGTTGTTAGTAGTGAAGCAGCACCGCGCCGCGTTGCCGCACGCTTGCGGCAGGTGCTCAAACAAATTGCCCGCGGCGTGCCCTTACCCGCCAATGGCACACTCGGCAATGCCTGTATTAATTGCACAGCAGCGGGGATTTGCCGCCGCCCTGCCGCCGTCTATTCTGCAACATGACTAACGCCACAAAAGAATTCATCCAAAAATTAACCGCAATTTGCGGTAGCGATTATGTAAAAAGCGGAACGGGCTTAGAAGAATCTCTACTGACGGATTGGACGCATAGTGTGTGCGGGGCGGCGTTGGCGGCGGTCTTTCCCGCGAACACTGCCGAAGTAGCGCAAGTATTAACGCTGTGTCATCAACAACGTGTCAGTGTTACCATACAAGGCGGCAACACGGGGATGAGTGCGGGTGGTATTCCTGCTGCCGCGGGCGATAGTAACGGTATTATTCTCGCGCTGCGGCGATTAAATAAAATCCGTGCGATTGACCAACAGGCACGCACGATGACAGTGGAAGCCGGTTGCATTTTAGAAACACTACGCCAACATGCCGCGGCAGCACAATTATTTTTTCCGCTCTCATTAGGAGCAAAGGGGAGTTGCCAAATCGGCGGCAACCTCGCCACCAATGCCGGCGGGCTCAATGTCTTGCGCTACGGTAGTACGCGCCATTTATGTTTAGGGATAGAAGCCGTATTAGCCGATGGACGCATTTTTTCCGGGTTATCGGGCTTGCACAAAAACAACAGCGGTTACGACTTAAAAGAGTTAATCATTGGTTCCGAAGGTACCTTAGCAGTGATTACCGCCGCTACGTTAAAATTATTCCCGCCCCCGCAAAACCCCGTTACCGCTTGGGTAGAAGTGCCATCGCCGCAAGCCGCCCTCGCCTTAATGAATTTAATCCAACAGCACAGCAATAATGCCTTGGCGGCGTTTGAAATGTTGCCGGCAGAAATTTTTAAAATCATCGCCCGCCATCAACCGCAAACAACCCTCCCGCATCAAAATGATATTCCGACATGGACGGTATTATTAGAAACCACCGATACCGACAGCGAACACGTGCACGCCTTACTGATGCAAGCGTTAGAAGAAAAATTAGCCAACAACATACAACTGGCGACTTCGGAAACACAGCGGGCAATGTTTTGGCAGGTGCGCGAAGAAGCGCCGTTAATTTTAGCGCGCCACGGCAAATGGTTGCGCCATGATATTGCCTTGCCCGTTGCCGCCTTACCTGCTTTTATCGCAGAGGTAGAACAACGATTGCGTGCCGTCTGCGACGGTTTGTATATTATCGGTTTTGGTCATTTGGGCGATGGTAATTTACACCTCTCTGTTCGCCCCTTAGATGCCGACCCGCAAGAACATCCCGAATTAAGTACGCAACTGAGCCGTGCTGTCTACGATTGTGTTGCCGCCTATGACGGTTCGTTTTCTGCCGAACACGGCATCGGGCAATTAAAAGTTGAGCTGTTAGAACGCTACAAAGACCCGACTGCATTGGCAATGATGCAGGCAATCAAACAAGCATTAGACCCGCATTATTTACTCAACCCGGGCAAAGTGCTCAAGCCGCTGCCAACGGTGTCGCCGGCGCCGTTGGTAAGATAATACTTTTCAAAGCACTGCCGCTACTGGCAACCGCGAGTGCTTGATTAATATTTTCCAACGCATACGATTCGCCGATTAACTCTTTTAACTTCAAACGCCCCTCTTGATAACAATGCAGAAGTTGCGGGATGTCATCTGCCAAATTCGCCCCGCCCATTTTGCTCCCCAACACCCGCTGTTGATAATGCGCGATGGCGGTGGTATTGAGTTGCGGAATATCTTCATTCGCTTGCATTCCCGCCAATACTAATGTCCCCAACGGGGCTAACAATCCTGCCGCGTATTCCACTACTTTCGCACCCCCGGCTGCCATAAAAACATAATCAAAACCGCGCCCGTTAGAAATCCGCAACGCCGTATCAGCGGCATCGGCAGCAGTTGGATCGAGTGTATGGTTTGCCCCAAATTGCTGCGCCAACTGTAATTTGCTCTCGTGTAAATCAATGGCACACAATACATCAGCACCGGTGTTTGCCGCCGCTTGCAGACAGTTGAGCCCGACACCACCGCAACCGACAACGGCAACATTCATCCCCGCCGGCAGTGCCGCTGTATTTTTAACCGCGCCCCATCCCGTCAATACGCCGCAAGCCAATAGTGCGGCTTCTGCATCGGAAACAAAATCCGGTAACGCGGCGACTTGCGAAGCGGCAACGGTAATTTGCTCGGCAAAACCGCCAACATTTAGCCCCGCGTACACTGCGTTCCCTTGGGCATCGTGCAAGGGTGGGGTGGCAAGTGCTGCCGTGTTTTCGCACAGTGCCGGTGCCCGTTGGCGACAAGTAATACAACTGCCGCAAGAACGCATTAAGGTTACTAACACCCGTGTGCCAACTTCAAAGCCGCTCTCGGCACCAGCAATGGTGACTCTACCGGCAATTTCGTGCCCCAACACGAGGGGAGGAGTGCCCCCCCAAGCGCCGTTTAAATACATAATATCCGAATGACAAATCGCGCAGGCATTCACTTGCACTTGTACTTGTGTGGCAGAAGGGGCAGGAAGGTGTAACTGTTCTATTTGTAGCGGCGCGCCAAAACGACGACAAACAGCAGCTTTGATGAGGGTTGTATTCATCGCAATATTTTAGATAAATAAAAATAAAATTGCAAACAAATTAAATTCCGCACCGATGGTATTTTGCCCCGCCCGATTGTGATGTTGTAGCACGCCTTCTAAGGAATTGACTCTCAAATCCACCCGCGCGCCATACCGCGCTCCCCTCTGTCGGAGGGAAATTTAACTTTTCTTACTCGCGCAACGCGCTTCTCCCTGCAGATAGACAAACTGCGCAGGCGCTGGCGACGTTTAAGCAACCGCCTTCGCCGGCGATGGTGGGAATGCGGATATGTAAGTGGCAGTGTTCGCGCACTAAACGCCGTATGCCAACGCCTTCATCTCCCAACACCCAACAGGTGTTTTGCGGGAAAATTTCGCTAAATAAGGTATCGCTACCGTCTTCTACTGCCGCGACAATGGTATATCCGGCGGCATCGACTTGGCGCAAGGTGCGCGCAATGTTGGTCACGCGCAATAAGGGGATTTCCGCCACGGCACCGGCGGCGGCACGCATCGCGGCAACAGACAAGGGGGCACTGCGCCGTGCCGGTAAAATGACGGCGGCGGCGGCGAATGCGCGGGTAACGCGCATAATTGCGCCTAAATTACGCGGGTCGGTTACGCCGTCTAACACCACTAACGGCGCTCCGCTTGCCAATATGCTTTCCATATCGCCCACCGGCAATAATGCTTTGGCGACAACGCCTTGATGATGTTCTTCTTGCACGCGCATACTGAGTGCTTGCCGCGATTCGCGTGTCATCGGCACTGCTGTTGCCGTGGCTTCGTCTATCAACGATTGTAGGGATGCCCCGCTATTGTCGCTGATATATAAATGATTGACGCGCTGTTGTTGTAACAGTGCCGCAACTGCATGAATGCCACACACATAAATGTTGTTGTCGCTGTTGTCTTTGGCGGCGGGATGACGTGTTTGTCCTTGTTTCTTACTTCGCATAGTCGCTGGCAATAAAATCGACTCGTCCTTTTTCCGGCACTACTGAAACCAAGCGCACATTAATTTTATCGGAAACGCGTATGATGGTTTTTTTATCCGGCGCGGTGATGATTCTTTTTTGCACATTGCAACCCCAATAACCCGCTAAGGAAGAGAAACGCACCATGCCGTCTATTCCTAAATCGCCGACGGTAACAAAAAATCCGGCGGGGGTCACGCCGGAAACATATCCTTCGTATTCGCAATTAATCATTTTTTGCGCACCGACACACAATAAACGTTGGCGGCTATCCCAACCTGCTTTATCGGCTTTGACTTCGGTTGCACCGCAATGCGCGCCGAGTTGTACGAGGTCTTCCTGTCCCAAGGGCGAGGGCGCACCGCTCATCGCGGCGATAATGGCGCGGTGGGTTAATAAATCGGGGTAGCGACGTATTGGTGAAGTAAAGTGCGTATAACGCTTGCACGCTAAACCAAAATGCCCGGTGGTTTCATTCGGGCTATATTCGGCACGCGCTAATGTTCCTAATACCATCGGGGTAAGTGCGTTGGATAAGGCGGCATCACGCGCTTCGGCGGCTTCTAACACTGTTGCAAAATCGGCAGCTGCCGGATGATTCGGTATTGAAATCCCCAACGGGGATAAGGTTTCTGCTAATAGTTGCACTTTCAGTGCTGAGGGTCTGGCATGGGTGCGGTGTAATGTCGGGCGCCGGCGTTGAATCAAAAAATCGGCAGCGCAACGATTCGCCATAATCATTGCTTCTTCTATTGCATAGTGGGCAATATCGCGCGCTCTAAAACCGGTGTGCAATTCGCCATCGGCACTAATGGTGCAATATGCTTCGGGGCGTTCTAATAACATACCACCGCGCCTCTGCCGCTGGCGGCGTAAAATTTGCGCTAACTCCCACAAAACAGCAGGGGTGGTAAATTCGCTGGCGACATCGCCGTGCATAATGGCGGCGGCACCGTCGTAGTTCATCCGTGCTTTAGAGCAAATCAGTGCGCGAAAAAAACGATAACGCTGGCTGACCCCCTCGGCATCAATTTCCATCTCGCAACACAAACACAAACGTTCTTCTAAGGGGCGTAGCGAACAAATGCCGTTAGAGAGTACGGTCGGTAACATCGGGATGACACGGTCGGGCAAGTAGATTGAATTGCCGCGTGCTTGGGCGGCGCGATCTAAGGGCGTATTCGGCAAGACGTAACTGGAAACATCGGCGATTGCGACGGTGAGCAGTATGTTGTCGTCTTGGCGGCGACAACTGACGGCATCGTCAAAGTCATGCGCATCGGCGCCGTCAATGGTAATAAATTCTTGTTCGCGACAATCAACACAAGCAGAACTATCAAGGGGCAATGCAGCTATTTTTGCTGCTTCTGTTTCTTCCTCATGAGAAAAATCAGTTAAAAAATCACGCTCCGCCACGACCGCGTCTACAAGGCTGTTATACATATAAAGGAAATTTTAGCACAGCAACAACGAGCGTGCCGTATAGAGATTAATAATTTGCACCGGCAATTGCCAGTTGGCGCATTAAAGGCAGGCGGGCGGCAGTCAATAAACAGGCAACGCGCCGCTGCTGCGGCAGTAAAAATTGTGTCAGTTGTTGCAGTTGATTACTGCGTTGCGTGCGTGCGCGACTATACGCTGCCAACCCGAGAGAAAGATTGCGCTCTATGCGCCGGTGCACGCATTGCAATAAAGTTTTTGCATCGGCAAGCCCTAAATTTAACCCTTGTCCGGCTAAGGGGTGGACGACTGCGGCGGCATCGCCCAATAGCGCAATACGCGGGGCGACACGGGCACTACGCCGCACCGCAGCTAACGGAAAAGTGCGGATTGCCGAGGTAATGCGAATGTCAGTAAGACCGGTGCGGCGGCACAAAGCGGTGGTGAGTTCTGCCGGGGTTAGCGTTGACTCCGCGGCGGTAGTTGACCAAACCAAAGAAAAAACGCCCTCCCCTGTCGGGAGCAAGGCAACAATATCGTTATCGGCAAACCACTGGCTCGCGCTATTGGCAGGCAGTTGCGGTGCCAACACATCGGCAACGACTGCTTGTTGATGAAAATCGGTCACACTGCTAAAAATTCCGATTTGTGTCGCCAATGGTGAACGCGCGCCGTCAGCAACTGCCAATAATGCACTGCGTTGCACGGTGCCATCAATACAAATTTGCACGGCATCGGCATCACTTTTTTCGTAACGCATTTCTTGATAAGAAAAACGGCGGGCGTTTATTTTTTGCAATGCATTTTCTAATGCTTGTGTTAAGTGTTCTTCTGCTGCCATATAACAGAGCGGTTTATTTTTTTCTTGCAATACCAACGGGCGTTTTCCGGCATGTAAAATAAATTGTTCTACTGGCAGCGTAGGAAATTCCACTCCCATTGTTTGTAAAAAATCAACGCTACTGCGCGACAAAGCATAACGCCGCCCCCCGCTTTTCGCACTGTTGGGTTGTTGTGTTGCCGGCATCCATTGCACAAACGGAACACGATAATGCGCGGCGGCAAGTGCCGTGGCAGCGGCAACTGCGCCGGCACCGATAATCGTGAGGTCAAGAGCGAGGTCATGTGCCATTAAATTAAATCGCGCAAACGATAATAAAGCATTGCCAAAACCAATAAGGGCGTGCGTAATAATTTACCGCCGGGGAAAGAATGGTGTTTGACACGGTCAAAAATAGCAAATTTTTCTTCTTCGCCGCAGATGGCTTCGGCAATTAATTTGCCGCAATAACCACTGAGGGCGACGCCGTGTCCGGAAAACCCTTGCGCGTAATAAATGGAATCGCCAATGCGTCCCACATCGGGGAAACGGTTAATGGTAATGGCAACATACCCCCCCCATAAATATTCAAATTGCGCATGTTCTAGTTGCGGAAATACCGACAACATGCGTGCACGTAAGGAAGCGTTTAAATTGGCGGGAGTACGTCCTGAATAGCTAACCCGCCCGCCAAAGAGGAGACGTTGGTCGGCACTAAGACGAAAATAATCTAAAACAAAATTAGTATTACAAACGCCACGATTATCGCGAATCAAACTATCGGCTTCATCTCCTAAAGGATGGGTTGCCCCGATATAGGTACCGACAGGCATAATGTGCCCCGCGACTGGAAGTTGCAATCCTTCTAAATAAGCATTTCCCGCCACTAATAAACGACGACAGCGCACACGACCGTTGGCAGTGTGTACGGTAACCCCGTCTTTGCCTTCGTCAATCCGCAAGGCGGACGTGTTTTCATAAACAGCAACACCGGCGGCTTTGGCGGCAGCGGCAAGCCCCAAAACATATTTGAGCGGATGTAAATGGCCACTTCTATCGTTGAGCAAACCTCCGCAATAAGCACGACTGGCAACGACTTCACGAAAACCCACCGCATCTAAAACAGTATTGCCCGAATAATGATAATCACGCTCAACTATTTCTGCCCATTCTTGCAAGTCGCGTAAATGCGCCGGCTTGACCGCCGCTTCGGCGTAACCGCGTTGGAAATCGCAAGCAATATTGTGTTCGGTAATGTTTTGCTCAACTAATTCTAATGCTTCTAACGATAAGTCAAACAACTGTTTTTCGCTCACACCACCACTCCGTGCGACCGCGGTTAAATCGTCCGTGGCAAAATCGTGAATCATCTGTCCGCCGTTTCTACCCGAAGCGCCCCAACCAATTGCCCGCGATTCTAATAAGACAACTTTACGCCCGCGTTGGGCTAATGTTAATGCGCTGGAAACGCCAGTAAAACCGCCGCCAATCACACAAATATCAGCATCAACATCTCCTGCTAATGCATCAGTGAGCGGTGGGCGCGTGACCGATGCTTCGTAATAGGAAGGTTCAAATGTCCAAGTTGTCGTCATAAAATCTCCAAGTTGTTATCACAATTAAGGTTGCAAAATAACTTTTGCTGGTGCTAATCCGTCATCAAGTTCCTGAAATACCGCACCACCTTCTGCCAGCGGACGAATACTACTCCAACCACTGATATCGCCAAATGCCCCATCTGCTAATAGTGCTACGACTGCTGAAAATTGCGCCGGCGTATAGGTATAAGAACCGACAAAAGTGATTTCCTCTAAAGTTAAGCGGCGCGTGTCTAAACCGCTACCGCCTTCTTCTAAACCAATATGGACAATCACGCCACCGGCGGCGGCAAGCGAACAAGCAAGCGCACGTGTACTGGGAGCGCCGACCGCATCAACAATAACATCGTAACTTTCGTCTGCTGCCGCAACTTCTTCTGCCAACATACCAGTGACTCCGATTTGTTCGGCAACGGCGCAACGGGCCGCTTGGGTGTCGGTAATGGTGATATGACGACAACCGCAAATAGACAGGGAGAGCGCCGATAAAATACCAATGGCGCCCGCTCCCAATACCAACGCCCGTGCTTCGGAGAGTGGATACGGCAACTGGGCGGCGGCTAAGTTTGCCACCCGCCACGCACAGGCGGCGGGTTCGGCAAATGCGGCTTCGTGCGGTGATAAGGCAGCGGGCAACGGCAGTAAATTACTGTTGGGCATGGCGATATATTCGGCAAATGCTCCCGGGCGTTTCATGCCAATTAACTCGCGTTGCAGGCATAAATTTTCCCGCCCACCTATGCAATAACGGCAATGCCCGCAACTAATCAGCGGATTGATAATATAGTGTTGTCCATCTTCGGCTTCGCCCACCGCTTCATGCCCTAAAATCAGCGGCGGTTGCCGGCGCGGGTCTTTGCCGTGATAGGCGTGACGGTCAGAACCGCACACCCCACAATATAATATCTTTAATACCGTTTCTCCCGCCGCCGCCGTTGGCATGGTAGCGTCGGAATATTGC
>JAHZKE010000091.1 GCA_022600535.1 Pseudomonadota bacterium | reverse complement strand
TATTATGAAGCCGCCGCAAACATACTGACAAACGCAGCGTTAGATCCGTTTGGCAAAATTCCGGAATTTAAATATTGCGCGGTACATATTCGTAGCGGGGGCACGTTAACCGAAGCATTGAGTTTCGGCGGTGGTGTCGCCACAGCCAAATAGCCGCACTAAAACAGCACTATAATTAGTTATATTTTTTCTGCCGCATTTGCGGCTAACAACTGTGCCGCATGACGAATTGTCGGATTCGCCAGCGGTAAATTCAACATCATTCTTACTATTTGATGGTAATTCTGTTCTTGATAATGTGCTGCCATTGCGGCCAGTAATAAAATTTGTCCGCTCGGTGCTTGTAAATCCGCATGCGGCAATAGCGTTTGTGTAATTTCAATCAGTGTTTCGCTATCGCGTAATGCAAGTGCGCGCCAAAATTGCGTATAGGCGCCGGCAGTACTATCATTGTTTGTTAGTAATGTTTCAATACAACTATTTTCTGCCAATTGTTGCCAGATGACTGCCATTTTTTCGCGATCGGTCAGTGGCATTAAACGTACCATTAATCCACTAATTTCTTGTAGATAACGTGCAACAGCGGCATTCTCTGTTGCAGTGACCGCCGGCGTTGTCGGCGGAATATTCGCTTCCTCTTCTCCTTTTGCCTCTGATTTCGTTTCTGTCGTTGGCTCAGTTTCAATCGGGCACGTTTGCGTGGAAATTCGCGCCAACATCAACTGTATTGCTCCGTCTTCTTTCAAACGTTCGCTATAATCGCGGTGTGCATTGGCAGCGGCACGTAATGGCGCTAAGTGCAATCCGGGCAAAACATTATTATCGCGAATCGCGACTTGCCCCATAAACTCCAACACCGGTACGGGTAATAGCGATATATATCCGAAAGAATAACGATAGTGATGAAAGAAATCTTGTGCTGCTGCATTGGCAACATAAGGATAATAATCACTACTGGTAGGCGCATTAAAAGAGCTAAAGTAGGGAAGCAATATTTTCTTATTACCCAACAACAATAGGTCAGTATCGGTCGCCGCTCTAATATGATAATCGGAAAAATAGGTGCGTGCTTCATCAGAAGCAAAAATAGCATTTAATTTTTTCGGTAATTCTTCCATAGAAGCGACAACAATAATATCATTTTCAGAAGATAAATAAACATTGGAATTATTAAATACTTCTGCCATTGCTTGGAACACTGATGAGGCGATACGCGGTGTGAATGTTTCTAAGGATAAAGATTGGACAAAAATACCGTCCGCAGGCATTGCACCGCGCACTTGTTGATAAAATTCACGTGTCAGCAAACTGGCAGTATCTTCGTTCCAAGGGGTTTTAGGATGCGACACAATCACATCGTACAATACTTTTGATTTTGTCAATAACGCGCGGGCATCATCAATGATGAAACGGTTACGCGGGTCTTCAAAAATGGGAGCGATGCGATTGCCTAAATGCCGTCCCCCTTCAATCTTCATCGCTTCCGCTTCAACATTATCTAATTGCTTTAAGTTGCGTGAAAGCAATAAGGCACGTGCAGTCAAGCCACTTTGAAAGCCAATATTCATTACTTGTTTGGCACCCGGCTTATAGAGTAAGGGCAACAACCCCAATAAGGTCATTGTCTGTTCGTCATTGGTATATCCCTCGCGTGCGCTACCGCCGGTAATTAATTCGGCTTGTGTTTGCCCGTTTGTTTTCAGTGCCACCCGCGTCAGTAATTGTTCGGAGTTTGCCGCCGCATTTGTTGTGACTGCAACATTCGTTGTTTTGCCCTCGCGATAAAACAGTATCTTTGGCAAGGAATTTGACTGACTATTAAAAACACCTGCTGCTAAAATTTGCGGGTTGATTTTGCCCAACAATAAGGCACTCGTGAGCAGCACCAACGAAAAAGAAAATGCGGTTAACATGCGTTTGGGAACAACAAAACCAATTTGCGTAACCCCTAACAACATATTAATAAATACACCAAAAAGGAGCGCCTGTTTTAAGCCAACAAATGGTAATAATAAATGGATGCTGATTAATGCACCAACAGCAGCCCCCAATAAACCGGCGGCGTGTACACGTCCGATTGCTTCCTCGCCGTCACTATCCAATAAGCGCCGTGTGAGTAAAGGGAAAATTGTACCTGCATAAAAGGTTGCTGGTAATATCATTAGGGAAGATAATCCAGCTGTCCAAGCAATTACTTTCCAATTACTTAATTGATTTTGCGGTAGCGTTGCTAACCCCTCGTTCAAGAAATCATAAAATAATGGCAAACAAATCAACGCCGATAATGCCAACACACCGATGGCAATTTGTCCTTTTCCTAAGAAGGTTAATATTTCACCTTCTGCTTTGTCGGCACGATGGCTCGCGTACCACCCGCCTAATGCCAAGCCAAAAATAAAAACAGCGCCGATAATGCTAAGCGTATAGGAAGAAGATCCAAACAGTGTAGATAACATCCGCAGCCAGACCGTTTGATACACCAATAATGTTAAACCACTACCAAATGCAACCGCGGTGACTAATGCTGTTAGCCGGGTATTTGCCCCCAGTGCGGTTTTGCCAAAACTCGGGGCGTTGCGACTGTTTGCCGCAATCGGTTGCCCGACATCATCAAACAGGTGCCCTAATACCCAAACCACTGCGGCGGCGATTGTATTAATAAATCCGGCAATGGCGATGCTCCCCGGTAAACCGGCAAAGGGGAGTAGGATAAAGGTGGCAACCAGCCCACCAAATACCGCACCGAGCGCATTAGAAAAGTAAAGACAGGACAGTAATCTGCCGCGAATTTCAGGCCACAAACGCACTAAACCGCTACTGATGAGCGGAAAGGTGGCACCGAGTAAAATAGAAGGCGGAACCAGCAAGACCGCTGCCAATAGCCATTTGAAATGTTCTGCTTTAGCAGCTAACTCTATTTGCGGCAACACAAAATGAACTGCCCAACTTTGAGCAGCGGTAAATATATTATGGAAATAGACCGCCATTAACGCCAGAATGATGTGAATAGCGCTGTACCACAATAAGGGGCGTTGTAGGCGTTGCGATAATTGAACACACAGTATTGCCCCCAATGCCAAGCCACAGGAAATCATTGCAAATAACAATACTTGCGTATGGGCGGCGTGCCCTAAAAATAACGTTAAGTAACGCGCCCAGATAGTAACGTAAATAATCCCGGCAAAACCAGAGGCAAAAAATATCCAATAATACCAATCTGGTTTTAGTTGTATCGGTTCTTGTTTTTTGTCTTTATTATCGTTATTATCGTTAGATGTAACAGGAATATCATCTGCTTCAAAAAAATTTTTAAAGCGTGCCCCAAGGGTTGTATCGACTTGCTCTGAGGGCTCTTTTACCGAACTATTTGTTTCATGAGTGGTGACGACGGTCAACGGAGGACTTTCAGGTAGGTTCTCTGCCTCTTCACGAACAGGAGTAGTCGGTGTTTCTCTTTCTTGCGATTCATTATTCATTGTTCACCGTTTTTCAATGGGAATAAAAGCGCGGCTCGCCGGACCGATGTATTCGGCGTTCGGACGAATTAAACGATTATCACCACGCTGTTCAATAATATGTGCCGCCCAACCGCTGGTACGGGAAATAACAAATAACGGCGTAAATAAGGGCACTTCAATCCCTAAAAAGTGATACGCAGTGGCACTGTAAAAATCTAAATTCGGAAATAGTTTTTTCTCTGCCCACATGGTTTCTTCAATTGCTTCAGAAATGGCGTACAAACCGCCATCGGGGTGTTGTTGCGCGAGTTGATGTGATATTTTTTTAATCACCTCATTGCGCGGATCGGCAATAGAATAAACGGCATGACCAAACCCCATAATTTTATCTTTACGCGCCAATGCTTGTACTATTCCATCTCTTGCTTCTTGCGGAGAAGAAAAGCGCGAAATCAACAACATCGCTTCTTCGTTTGCCCCGCCGTGCAAGGGGCCACGCAATGCCCCTATCGCCCCGACAACTGCTGAATGAAAATCTGCTAAGGTTGCGGTAATCACCCGTGCCGTAAAAGTGGAAGCATTAAATTCGTGTTCGGCATATAAAATGAGCGAAGTATCCATGGCTTGCCGCTTCTCTTCGCTGGGAGGTGTTCCCGAGATTAAATGCAGTAAATGCCCGGCAATCGTAGCGTCATCCGTTGCGGTTTCAATGCGTTCGCCATGATTGGCAAAACGGTACCAATAACCAAGCGCCGAAGGGAAGAATGCTAACAGACGTTCGGCAGTTTGATATTGATTTTTCATATCGCCTTCGGGGGCGACCGCTCCCAACATAGAACAAGCCGTGCGCATAACATCCATCGGGTGCGCTTGTTTGGGTATATTTTCTAAGGTCAGACGTACTTCTGCCGGTAAAGAACGCATATTTTTTAAGCGCCCGCAAAAATCTTGTAATGTTTCTTTGTTCGGTAACTCACCATGCACTAATAACCAAGCGACTTCTTCAAAGCTGGCATGAGCGACT
>JAHZKE010000116.1 GCA_022600535.1 Pseudomonadota bacterium | reverse complement strand
TGGCGTTCTGCCGATGGTCTTAATTGGCAGTTGGTAACGGATAGCGCGCCGTGGTATGGGACGAGTAACGGACAACTGATTGTGCAGGGAGATGAATTGATTGCAATCCCCGCAGAAACAATAGCGGAAAGAGCAGCGTCAGCTGATTATCCAAATTCTTATCTGTGGAAGAGTACGGACGGGGTTAACTGGGAAGTGGCAAATAGTTCTCCGCGGATATACAGCGATAGTAACGACACCAATCTGATCAATTTTGCTGCTATCATCTATAACGATAGCGATAGTGATGGCGGCGTCAATAATATCAACATTGCCCCGATTGTCTTTACGTTGAACTCACAACTCAGTGTTTTGCGCGATACGGCGATTAATTATTCCGTTGCCGAATTTGGCTTAGCCGGAGGGTATCGTGCGAATGGTTATAACGTGGAGATTAGCGGAGATTTTGCCGAGCACTTTTCCTTTGATTTTGCCAGTAATAAGTTGTTGGTAACGAGTGCGCTAACAGCGCAAACCGAAGCGGTCAGTATTGTATTGACGATGGATGATATTGGTTACTCGGATAGCAATAGTGTGCAAATTTCGTTGGTGTTTGCCGAGATCGCAGTGGCGAATAGTAACCCCAATGTGGAGAGTGCGGGCGCGTTGTATTTGTTGGGCGGCGAAACCACCCCCTACGATTACAATGATTCCAATCATAGCGAAGTGGCGCACGGGTACGTGTTAAAAAGCGATAACTTGAGCGATTGGAGTGTTATTGGTACTGAGGAGGCAGGGTCTGATTTGGGGGTGCGCGCGGCAGTGCCGTTGGTGTCGTTTGGCGGCTATCTATATGTCATTGGCGGCAGCGATACCAGCAAGCCGCAGGTGTTGCGCTCGCTTGATGGCAGCCAAAACAGTGCGAATAGTAGCTGGGAAGTATTGGCAGATGCGCCCGGTTGGGGAGACGACATTCGCGGGCATGAAATTTTTGTCCATGACCGTAAGTTGTGGTTAATTCATGGCGTGCCCGATGGCGCGACTGCCGCCGCCGCCGAAAGTTGGATTTGGTCAAGCACCGACGGTAAAGAATGGGATTTTGTCGCCAGTGGTGAATTTGACAAAATGGCGGCGGCAGGGGTAACCGAATTGGATGGAGTGTTGTATTTGGTGGGCGCATTGGGAGCAGACGGGGAAGGTTCTACCAACAAAGTGTGGCGTTCTACCAATGCCAGTGATTGGACTGAGATTCTCAATGTTACGGGTTTGGCAGCAGAGAGTGCGGATGGTTTTGATACTTTGCGTATTATTGAAACCGACTTAGTTTCGTATAGTGATGCGCTTTACTTATTTGCCAATGCGCGGGTATCCGGCGGTGATGTGGTTGGCGAGCAAGTTACTTTGTTGCTGTTCACTTCTACGAACGGGGGTGCGAGTTGGCAACGTATTACACAAAGCGCGGTTTCTTCGCCGTTGGCGTCTTATACTTCTGCCAACGTGGCGAGTGGTTGGCGCTTGTTGGTGCGTAGCGGTCAACTGTTGCTGATTGCCAACGATAGTAATAACGGAAATGTGCAGATATGGACGAGTGTGACGGGGAGTAGTTGGCAACTGGAACATAGTGATGTCTTGGCGGGGAATATTACGAACCCACCAGTGGGACTGCATAATATCGGTGCCGTGCTGTTTAGCGAAATTGCCGCCAACGGGCAACCGCTGTTGGCGTTCACGCCGCGTTTGTCGGTGCGATTAAGCAACGATACGTATTATTATGCCAATGATTATACTGGGGCGATTGCCAGTTTGACGGTGTTTGGCGGCTATGCACCGAATGGTTATGAGGTAGAAATTATCAGTGGCAATGAAAATAACTATTTTGCCGTGAGTAATAATGTGCTGATGTTAACGGTGATTGCGAATGACACGCAAGCGCAGATGATAGAAGTGCAGATTGATGATGCGCACGATGGGATTGATGCGGTGGTGGTAACGGCTTCCATGCGTTTGTTGACGAGTAACGATTACAGCGGGACTTATGTGCAAATGGAGGGAGATTTATATGTGATCGGCGGAGCAGAAAATGGCGTCGGGCAGTCGGCGATATGGCGCAGTAGCGATTTGAGCACTTGGGAAGTGGCGGTTGATTTGGCAACGGTCAGCGGGGCGGCTGCCGGCGGGGTGTTAGTCAATCATCAAGTGATTGTTTATAACGGGATGTTGTTGTTATTGGGTGGTGGCACCGGAAGCGGCAATGGTTATGTGGGGGCAAATAATACGGTTTATATGACCAGTGATGGCGTGAACTGGACGACTGCCGCCGCCAACTTTACTGCGCCGCGGCATCATGCCGGTTTGGTGGTGCAAAATAATCGCTTGTGGTTGTTTGGCGGTAGCACTGCTGCCGATACGGGCGGAGCGATTACGCCATACGGCGATGTTTGGTCTTCTGCCGATGGAGTGGTTTGGCGGTTAGAAAATGCAACGGCGTTCACCCCGCTGGCGGGGATGGCAGCGGCAGTGCAAAATAACGGGCGCATTGTTGCCGTCGGTGGAATTTACGGTGATGATAATTATAGTAGTGATGTTTGGGTGTCGGATAACGGGGTGAATTGGAGCCAACTGCAAAATGTGGCGGGCTTGCCTGCCGGTAGTGGTGGCGATTTAGTCGTCTATGGGGGCGATTTATACTATAGTGGTTGGGGCAGCGATGACGACAGTGCGGCATCCGAGCGGGTGTTGCGCTCGCAAGATGGCGGCACGACTTGGACGACAATTACCGACCCAACGCCGTGGGGCAAGTTACAATCGGGACGCTTAGCCGTACTGGGGCAAGAGTTAGTGATGGTCGGCGGGGCGGCAACGGCAAGCGAACAAAATGACACGGTGCGCGTGTGGATGAATCAAGGACAGGCAAATTGGCATCCTCAGGTGTCTTATAACGGGAATACGAACCCGCGCATTGGGCATGATATTGTAGTTTTTGCCGCGGGCGAACCGCAAGAAGAATTGGTCGCCCCGCTGATTGCCAGTATTACGTCCGCACATTTACAGTTGTCGGTTGGCTTTAGTGGCGCGCTCGCGCAAGTGGCGGCAAGTAGTGCGTATCCCGATAAAACGCAACTGGATATTACTTTTGATACCTATGACAATTTGTTAGCGGCAGATAACAATGCGGTGATTAATGTGACTCAGGCGTTGCCGGCAGATTTGTTAGGCAAGGTGCTGACGGTGAGTGTGAATGTAGTGGATGATTACACGTTCCGCGTTCCGGTTAAATTTGGCTTGACCTTTACGGTGTATGCACAAACGCTTTTGTTGTCGGCATCCGTGGCAACGGTATCGGTAGGACAAGGGAAAGCACAAGATGCAATTTATACCGCGGCGGTGATGTCGTTTAGTCATCAACCGTATCAGTATGCCATTGACGAGGTGACTCCGGCATTGGTTGCCGCTTTGAATCCATTTGCGGTGGATAGTGCAAGTGGAGTGATTGATTTGACGTTAGGATTGGATGTGACAGAAACGGTAACGGTTAAAGTGAAGGCAACGGATGTTGGGGGCGGGGAGGCAACTCTCACCTTGGCGGTGGTCAATCGTCCTTCGCTGGTGGTGGAAAATGCCACATTAGTGATCAATGGAGATGCGGCGGGGACTTTACTTTATACGGTAGCGCCAGACCCCGAGAGCGGTTTGTTGCCGTTAGGGCTTTTCACACGAGATGCATTAGTCCCGAATAGTGCGGAGACACGCGGTAACATTCTCGTGGGAGCCAATTCCGGAGAAATTGCTCTGGTGAATACATTAAGTAGTACGCCACGCACGGTTACGGTTTCGGTCGGAGTGAGTGATCAGGCGGGAGCGACAGTAACTTCCGAAGTGGTGTTGCGTTTTGTGAGTGGAGTTACTTTGGTTACCGCTGACGCGGTAACGATTGATGTCGATAGCAATGCGTCGGCGTTCTATACGGTGGCGGCGGCAAATCCCAATGAGAGATTTAGCAATACTGATTATTCGTTGGTGAGTGTCAATTCGGATGTTCTTGATGCGACACAGGTGAACTTGCAACAGCAGGGGACGGTGGCACTGTTGAGTTTGCTAACACCGTATAGCGCGGGGGGAAGTTTAACGGTTTATGTTGCCCTGCAAGATAGCCCGCTGACAACAAGCACCTTGGCGCTAACGTTAGTGGTGGCGGAGAAGGTAACTTTCGCACCCGATACAACAAACTTGTCGGCGCATTACGCTTTTGTTGGCACCCTTTATACTTTAGGGGCGAGTGAGGGGTTGGCGCCATTCACTTATAGTTTGGTCACAACGGTACCGCCTGCGTTGTCGGTGAGTATCAATGCAACGAGTGGGGAAGTGGTGTTTGCAAGTTTAATCGCCCCGACGATGCAGATTGTTGCCGAAGTGGTAGATTCTTTTGGCAATAATGCCAGACAGACGACCAACTTAACGGTCATTAGTACGGTTGCCCTCAACCCGGCGACGCTAACGCTTGGTTTTGGTGTCGTTGGGGAAGTGTTCACCCTGCAAGCACTGCCCGGGTTAGCGCCGTTTAGTTTTGAAAAAATTGACGGCGATAATGACGATATTGTCGTGCTGACCGATGGGAAAATTCGCGTTGAAAATGCGTTAGCAGCGGGGGGCGCGTTCTTTGTGCAAGTGCGGGTAACGGATGACAATAATGATACGGCAACGGTGATTATTTCGTTGGTGGTGCAAAATGTATTTACTGCTAATTTTGAAAACCAAAGAGCGTTGGCTGAACCCGGGGATCCGTTGCCAGTGGCACAGGTGGTGCAAAACGGCGGTAGCGGTGGCGCCAACTACACGCTGACGGCAATTAATGGCAGTAACGATTTGTTTGCAACGGCGACCGATGGCAAGGTGTATATTCAGGTGTATAGTCGCAATACTACGGCAACGGCAACGCTGGTGGCAAGCGACCAAAGCGGCGCGTTACCGGTAGTGAGTATTACCTTGTTGCTGACGGTCGCCACGGGGGAGAATGTTAGTGATGACTTAGTCGCAACGGGGACATTGATGTTTGCCGGTGGGGGTTTCCAAGGGAAGCATCAAGAAGTGTTCACCAGTGGTGACGGCACCACTTGGACCGAATTGGTAGATAACGCTGCGAGCGATTCTTTCTTCTGGCGGCGTGACCATGCCTTTGTGAGTCACAACGGGACTTTATATATCATTGCCGGCGATGCTTCAACAGGGGGGAGCCATAGTAGTGGCAGTGGCGGAAGAACCGGGACTCAGATTCGCAATGATGTTTGGTCATCGGCAGATGGAGACGCGTGGGTGCAGGTGGTGGCAAATGCGCCGTTTAGTGCGCGTGAAAATTTATTTGCTGTTTCCTATAAAGGAGAGATGATTATCGGCGGTGGCAGTGGCAGTGGCGGTGGCAATAATGGTGCAGAGCAGGTGTGGGCAAGTAGTGATGGCGGGGCAAACTGGACGCGCCGCAGCGATTTGCCAGGAACCCCAACGTGGGCACGCGCTGCCGTACTCAACGGCACTTTGTTTGTAACGGGTAGAAAAGATAGTTATGCAACAAGCGATACCACGGGCGCCTGGACAAAGATAGCAGAGAATAGAGATTACTTAGATACCAATTTTGAATTGCAGACCTTTAATAACCGTTTGTTGGCGATTGGTGGTTTGGGTCACACCAATGATGTTTGGGCATCTGCTGATGGTAGTGCTTGGGTGCGTATTCAGGACAATATGGGTTTTGAGAAGGAATTTTTCGGCGCCGCCTACAATAGCGGTACCTTATATGTGTATGGCGGGCTTAGTAGTAATACCAATAATAATGATGTATGGAAATCAACGGATGCAATTAATTGGACGCAAGTGAGTACCAATGGCGCGCCTTTGCCAGCGCGCTCGGCGTTACAAATGCTGACCTTTGACGGCGAAGCCGATACACAGGGGTTGTCGTTTGCCCAAGAAAATGTGACTCTTTCGCTTGCGATTGATACGGTGGGGGCGGCATATACGGTGGCGGCAGCGCCTTCGGAATATTTCCCACAGGCAACGATCTCTTATGAGTTCACCAACATTGTGCCGGCAACGGCAAGCGCCCAGCTGACGATAGGGAGTATAAATGGTGTGGTGGAATATGTGGATGACGGACAAGCGCTGGTTTTGACGGTGTCGGCACAAGTGCAGGCGACCGATGGAGATAGTACGGTCACCTTGGATTTGGTGTTGGTGCGTGCCGCCGTGGATGGCTTTGATTTGACAGCAATTGAGATTGATCTTATCCAAACCTTAGCGACCGTGAATGCATACTATAAAGGGGAGATTGCCTCTTTTGCGATTGACGGCGGTTATGTGGGCAAAAACGGTTATGACTTTAACGCCGAATCCAGTGCGTTGCCTTTGTTTAGTATTTCGGCAACGGCGAATATATTTTATAGCAGCAATGATAATTTAGAAGATGGCAGTATTTTGTTCTATCAACTCACACTGTCGGCAGACGATCAACTGGAAAATGTGGAAGCGGGTAAGGCGACGTTATCGCTCGCGGTGCTTCAAGTTGCCGTGCCCCCGCTGGCGTTGGTGGAAAACAATGTATCCGTATTAGTGGCGGAGACAACCGGGGATATATTGACACTGACGGCAACGGGGGGCTATCAAAATGTTGGTGATTCCTATACTTACGAATTGTTGGCGACGACTCCGGATACACCGAATGTGGTAATGAACAATGGTGTTATTGCTTTGAATAGCGCGTTTAACAGTTTGCAAACGATTGTGCTTTCTGTCCGTATCAGCGAGGTAACAACGGTAATTAGTGAGGTAACGCTGGTGGTGGTGCCGACGGTATTAATTACCGCAAAGAATACCTTGAATGCAACCCCGAATAATATCGGCTACTTGGGGAGTGCCAGTGCGACGGGGGGCATCGCGCCTTATGTGTTTAGTTTGCAAGCGGTAACCCCCGCGGCGATTGCACAAGCGGCTAACTTTACAGTGGCAACATCGGGAGAGATTAATATTAAAACCGCCTTTAGCACTTTTGCCACCGCAACGTTAGTGATTGGTGTGCGCGATGGCTTTGGCAAACAAGCGACGACAATAGTGCAGGTACTCGTGCAAGAAAACTTAGCCGGAGAGGGATCCACTGGCTTAGGAGATCTCCTTATCATAGGGGGAACTAAGGTAGATGGTGGCCAATCGGGGCCCGTCAATGATTCTTGGATTTCTACCAATGATACGTTGACGGGCTGGACAAAATTGGCAGATAATGAACCGAGTCAGCGCTCGTCTAATGTCGCCGTGAGTCACGCGGGAAGTATTTATGCAATGGGTCGGAGTGCTTCGCTTCCTGCGAGTGAGGCCTATGATGTGGTGTGGGCAAGTGCCCATAGTGCAAAGGGGACTGCCTGGACGGCGGTTGGGCAAATTCCTTTTTACATTAGCAATGTGAAGAGCCGCCCGAACCCCCATGTGGTATCGTGGAACGGAACATTAATCGTTTTTGGGGGTAGTCCAATAGGGCTTGACGATCGTCACGATAACGATATTTGGCGGAGTATTGATAATGGAGTGACTTGGACGGAAGATGGAAATGGAGAGACCTACCTCCCTGATGCAGCGCGATCCAGAGCCGTGGTGTTCAAAAATACGCTATATGCTATAGGAGGTGCTGGAACAGCTTTTTGGAGTAGCGCTGATGCAGGGCTGACTTGGCAGAAGACGGGTGAGATTTTATCGCAGTCCGTATCTGATCTGCCCGGCATTGCTGTTTATGACGATACTATGTATATTCATACTGATGACTCCATACAATATAGTAGTGATATGGTCAATTGGACCAGTTATACCCTTCCCGCTGGTTTTGTAGGTCGGATTTACTCACAAATGTTGGTGCATCAAAATAGATTAGTGATTTTGTCAGGAGCAGAATCTGATTTGAGTAGTGCCAGTGCCCTTGGTGATATTTGGGCGAGTGCAGATCCGCAGGATTCCAACAGTTGGACACAAGTGCTGGCGACACCGCCGTGGGCTGCACGTTATGCTTACGGCGCAGTTGTTATCCCTGATGCGGAAGAAGTTGTTGATTTAGTGGTCGCCACCCCTCTTGCGTTCACGCCGTCCGAGCGCATCAGTGTATTAGTGGGGGATACCGTGGGGGATATCGCAACGCTCTCAATAACCGGCGGCTACGGCGGTAATGCTTATGGTTACGAAGTGTCATCGGTGAACCCCGCCAATGTGGTTGTTAACGTCAACAGCGATGGTGTTGTTTCTCTTCCCAATGCGGTGAGTAGCGCGCAAACGCTAACGGCGGTAATGTTGATCACCGAGGCAGGGAATACGGAAACGCTGTTGGCGTCGGTCACCATTATTGCGGTGCCGTCGGTCGCCATCACGTTTAATAAAATTGCAAAAGCAACCCCGAATAGCACGGGAGTCATCGCGACTGTTGGGGTAACGGGCGGAAAACCACTTTATGTATTTAGTTTGTTAGTGGTCAAACCAACAGCAATCGCGCAAGGCGATCATTTTGCGGTATCGCCAGCGGGTGAAATTAATATTCAAACCGCCTTTAGCACCCCTGCCACGGCAACGTTAGTTATTGTTGTGCGCGATGGTTTTGACAAACAAGCCACGGTCGCAGTGCAGGTGCGGGTGCAAAGCGATTTAGCCGGAGACGGATTATCGGATTCCGGAAAGATGCTTGTCATCGGCGGCGGACTGGCAAATAATACTACTAGCCCGCGCAATGATTCTTGGCGCAGTGATGACAATACGCTGGAAAATTGGACAGAACTGCCGAGTGAGTTAGTGTATGATGATGCGATTGGGATGGTTGCCGCCGCCTATGCGGGGAGTATTTATGTCGTCGGGCGTAATAGCGATGTGAGTGCCGGCCATGATGTAATATGGGCAAGTGCCAATAGTGCCGAAGGTGCGGTATGGAATAGTGTTGCAATCATTCCTTCTTCCGATAGCGGACGTTATCGCCCGGGGTTGGTCGTATTAAACGAAAAATTGTTGCTTTTTGGTGGTAGAGGTGCAACTGCTTCGCACTTTGATGTTTGGGAGAGTGATGATGGCGTTACTTGGAGTCAAAAATCTTCCAATGGTTTCTTCCTTGACGGTGCTTTGCGTACTGGTTTTAGTAGCGCCGTATTCAACAATAAGGTATATGTTGTGGGCGGTCTTGCTGCTGGGGATGATCAAGAATCGGTGTGGAGTTCTGCGGATGGAGTGTCGTGGACGAAGGAAGCAGATTTACCGCATGCGGTCGTGCATGGTCCCGCGGTTGCTGTTTATGACAACACTTTTTATATTCAATACGGCGATAGAATACAATATAGTAGCGATATGGTCAACTGGAATACTTATCAAATCCCCAACAACTTTGAGCGGCGGCGGGCAGAAATGCTGGTGAATGAGGGGCGGTTAGTGATCTTAGGCGGGGCGAATCTTCCCACGCTTATTAATGGACAAGCAAATATTAGTTATAACGATATCTGGGTGAGTCAAGACCCACAAAATGCCAACAGTTGGACCCGCGCTGTGGAAAATGCTTCTTGGGGGGTCCGCGTTGCTTTTGCCGCAGTTGTCATTCCTGATGAATCAACCGAGGTCATTCCCATCGCCTCACCGCTCCCGCTTTCGCTCGTGGCGATAGAGGCAGTTACTATAGAGGGAGATTTTGTCGGCGGTGTCGTAACGCTCACGGCAATGGGAGGGTATGATAATCCTTATTTGTATCAAGTGTCGGGGACAACCCCAGACGCCCCCAATATCGTAGTGGGTAATGACGGCGTTGTTTCTGTGACCAGCGCGTTTAACAATTCGCAAATGTTAAC
>JAHZKE010000090.1 GCA_022600535.1 Pseudomonadota bacterium | reverse complement strand
GTTTCATCGGGTTCCCGCACATTAAAAGATGCCCTCAACGAAGCCCTGCGCGATTGGGTTACCAATGTAGATAACACCTTTTATGTCATCGGTTCCGTTGCCGGACCGCACCCGTATCCGATGATGGTGCGCGATTTCAACGCCGTCATCGGCAACGAATGTTACGAACAAATGCCGCAAGCCGCCGGTCGCCAACCCGATATGGTCATCGCCTGTGTCGGCGGCGGCTCTAACGCAATGGGGATATTTTACCGCTATATAGAAGACAGCAACG
Organism: Pseudomonadota bacterium; assembly: GCA_022600535.1. GTDB lineage: Bacteria > Pseudomonadota > Gammaproteobacteria > Tethybacterales > Persebacteraceae > JAHZKE01. The sequence goes on along the minus strand of JAHZKE010000090.1, from coordinate 26,411 downwards.
TGCAATTATTAGGCGTAGAAGCCGGCGGAAAATCGCACCACTTAGGCGATCACGCCGCCACCCTCACCGTTGGCAGACCCGGCGTCTTGCACGGTTCTTATTCGTATCTGATACAAGATGACGACGGACAAATTTGTAAAACCGATTCAATCTCAGCAGGATTAGATTACCCCGGAGTCGGACCCGAACACGCCTACCTAAAAGAAAGCGGACGCGCGCAATACATTAGCGCCGACGACAACGAAGCCCTGACCGCATTCACTGACCTATGTCGTTTAGAAGGAATCATCCCGGCATTAGAATCTTCCCACGCCTTAGCCGCCGCCAAACAACAAGCGAAAAAAATCGGCAAAGACGGCATTATTTTAGTTAACCTATCGGGACGCGGCGATAAAGATTTACAAACCGCATTATCATTACTCAAGATGGTGTAGCGAGAAAGATTAAAAGTAAAAAAACTAAAAATAAATAAGAAAAACGAACACGCAATAAGGGAAGAAAATGGAAAAGAAAATATTTGAAATGGAAACAAAAGACCGTCCGCGTGAAAAGTTATTAAAATACGGCGCAGAAAAATTAAGCGATAATGAATTGTTAATGATTTTATTAAGACACGGCGGCAAAGGATACTCGGTTGGCGAAATTGCCAAAAATATTTTACCGATCATAGACAAAAAAGGCATTCACTTACAGCAAGAAGATTTAGTCACAGTTAAAGGAGTCGGTACGCAAAAATCCACCACCATTGCCGCTGCGTATGAACTCGTACGGCGGCGCATACGCGAAGGCGGTTTTAAAGTCACCCGTCCCGCCGATGTCTACCCGCTCATGCGTCATTTGGGCGACCGCAAGCAAGAACATTTTATCTGCGTAACACTCAACGGCGCAAACGAAGTGATGGAAGTACGAACAGTGACCATTGGCTTACTCAACCGCACGCAAGTCCACCCGCGCGAAGTATTCGCCGATGCCATTGCTGAACGCGCAGCATCAATCGTCATCGCCCACAACCATCCCAGCGGCAATTTACAACCAAGCACCGACGACCTGAAAGTGACCAAACGCCTACGCGAAGCAGGGGAGTTATTGGGGATCCCGGTACTAGACCATTTAATTTTTAGCAGTAAAGGATATTATTCCTTAGCAGACGCCGGACAGTTATAACAGCCCGCGATAGATCGCTTCGCGCGTCGTTATTAAAGGCAAGTCCAGTTTGCTACACTTAAAACAAGTCGCTGGCTGAGCTTGTCGAAGCCCCTAGAGCGTGTTCCTAAATTCTCTCCTCTCACAGTACGCTATTCTTAGCTTCAATCCTCCAACCCTCCACAAATTCCTGCCAACGCTCTCCCTGCAACTGCTGGCGGACAAACTCACACTCCGCTGTTTCATCCAGATTGCCGCGAAAATGTTCGTAACGCAAATAAAGCAAATAAGTCAGCAACGCATCATTTTCGCAATACGTGCGAATCGCGTCAATTTCCCCTTCCTGCCACGCTTGCCAAACCCTGTCGCCACCGATACCGATTTTCCCCGGCAAACCGCACAGCAAAGCAAAATCATTTAACGAAGCAAACGCCCGCGGTTGATACATACTCAATACATCCATTAAATCAATATGGCGTTCGTGAAAGCGGGCAGTGTAAGTGTTCCACTTAAAATCGCCATCGTTGCGCCAATAAGTCGCCGCTTGTTGCCGATGCACAAGCGCACGATAGTGCAAAACAGGTAAATCAAAACCGCCGCCATTCCACGAAACCAAACGCGGTTGGTATTTATCAATCAAGCGAAAAAAAGTAAAAATCGCTTCGGCTTCGCTGTGTTGGTCGCGATGCGGTAGCGAAAAAATTTTAAAATTTTCCGTCGCCGCCGCTTGCGGATTAAACTGCCGCAACACGCAAGAAATCGTTGCCACCCGTTGCAAGTGATGCGGGAAAAAATCATTATTTTTTTCCTGCCGCAAACGGCGTTGCACAATATCTACCAACTCGCTATCTTCCAATTCGGCAGGGACATCGTGCAACCGCCGCAAACCAACCGTATCGGGAATCGTTTCAATATCAAACGCTAAAATCGGAGACGGTGTCATACGGCAACAGCAGGGGTGTTAAATACACCGCTGGATAAATAACGGTCGCCGCGGTCGCAAACAATAAACACAATATGCGCATCGCTAACAGTTGCATCTATTTGCAAGGCAACCGCCAACGCACCGCCGGCGGAGATCCCGCAAAAAATACCCTCTTGCTGCGCCAGTTGTCGCGCCGTTTCTTCGGCTGGCACCTGCCCGATAAGTTCAATGCGGTTCACAAAAGTCGGGTCAAAAATTTTCGGCAAATAAGCAGGTTGCCATTTACGAATGCCGGCAATTTGCGCGCCTTCTTCCGGTTGTACGCCGATAACTTCAATCTGTGGGTTTTGCTCATGAAAAAAACGCGAGCACCCCGTAATCGTCCCCGTCGTCCCCATGCTGCTGACAAAATGGGTCATCTTGCCCTGTGTATCGCGCCAAATTTCCGGCGCCGTCCCCATATAATGCGCGGCAGGATTATTAGGATTCGCAAATTGGTCTAACATATACGCCTCACCGCGCGCCGCCATCGCCGCCGCCAAATCGCGTGCGCCTTCCATCCCTTCTTCATCACTCACCGAAATTAATTCTGCTCCATAAACGCGCATCGTTTGTTTGCGTTCTTCGGTTTGGTTGGCGGGCATAATTAAAGTCATGCGATAGCCAAGCGTTGCTGCTACCATCGCTAAAGCAATTCCGGTATTCCCACTCGTCGCTTCTACCAAGCGGTCGCCCGGGCGAATATCGCCATTGGCAGCGGCGTGTTTAATCATGTTATAAGCGGGGCGATCTTTTACCGAACCCGCGGGGTTATTCCCCTCTAATTTGGCATAAATTTTATTGCGTCCACTCCCCATGCGTGATAAGCAAACCAATGGCGTATTGCCAATAACTTCCGCCAGTAACATCAATCGTTCAAGTGTGTAGGGAATCCCAGTGTTGTTGTGAAATTTCTTCTTGGCATAAGTTGTTATCATGAGCAAAGTGGATAAAGAAACGATAGACGTACATATTAACTTCTTCTAATTGTTTGTCAAGCAAGATACATTTTTCACCATTGTAATTGACCAGATGCACATATTCGGAAACCTCCTCCGCATCGTCTCCCAAAGCGCGCAGCGTTCCATATAAACGGTCGCACCAATCACTAGGGCGAAATTTCTTTTCAGCAGTCGTTTGCCCGCGAATAATAACTAAATTTAAAGGCGCAACATCACCGTTACCGCCAGGAAGCCGAGTTTGATCGGTTATATCTTTTGCCGGTTTATTCTCCGCCCCTTTAGAGGAGAGCGGCTCTGAAAGTGTTGCCATAAAATTTATATTTAACAGAGATTTAGTGAAGAGCGAATCTATTGCGTATAATAACACACTTTTACTGCCAATACCCTTAGTAGGGGAGGATAACGGCATTTATGGTGACTCATTATTTAAATTTTGCCGATTGCAGTGCCGAGCAATACGCGCAAATAATTGCACGCGCAGTGCAAATTAAACAAGAAGTAAAAAGCGGCGAACGGCGCGCACGGTTAGCAGGGCATACGTTGTTGATGTTATTTGACAAACCCTCAACGCGCACCCGCGCCTCGTTTATTGCCGCCATGACACAAGCCGGCGGCAATGCAGTGGAGTTAGCAGCAAGCACTTTACAACTTAATCGCGGCGAACCGATTGCCGACACCGCCCGTGCCCTCTCCGCCTACGGCGATGCGTTGATGATTCGCACCGACGCCCACAGTAAAATCGCCGAATTTGCCGCCGCCGCCACCTGCCCGGTTATTAACGGCTTGAGCGACTTATCGCACCCGTGCCAAGTATTAGCCGATGTGATGACCTACCACGAACACCGCGGTAGTTTAAAAGACAAAACAGTCACATGGATAGGCGATTGCAATAACATGCTGTATTCGTGGGCAGAAGCCGCACAACTCTTTGAATGCCGCTTACACGTCGCTTGCCCGCCGGCATACCGCCAACCCTTCCCCGGGATTATCTTTTTTGAAAACGCCGCCGCCGCCGCCGACGGAGCAGATTTAGTAATGACCGACGTGTGGGCAAGCATGGGCGATGCCGATATAGAAGCACGACAAGCCGCCTTTGCCAACACCAGCGTTAACAGCACCGTAATGGCAGCTGCCGCAAAAGAGGCGCTCTTTATGCACTGCCTCCCCGCGCACCGCGGCGAAGAAGTTACCGCCGATATTATAGACGGCGCGCAAAGCGTTGTTTGGCAGCAAGCAGAAAACCGCTTACACGCGCAAAAAGCTCTGTTATTATTTTTATTAGAACAAAACGATTAACATTAAGAGAGAACAGGAAAAAATACCATGAAACAAAATATTCGTAAAGTCGTCTTAGCCTATTCCGGCGGATTAGATACTTCGGTCATATTAGCGTGGCTGAAAGAAACCTATCAATGCGAAGTCGTAACCTTTACTGCCGACATCGGTCAAGGGGAAGAAGTCGAACCCGCACGGCAAAAAGCCAAAGACGGTGGGGCGGCAGAAATCATCATTGAAGATTTACGCGAGGAATTTGTCCGCGATTACGTCTTCCCCATGTTGCGCGCCAACGCCATTTATGAAGGATGTTATTATTTAGGCACCTCCATCGCCCGTCCGCTCATCGCCAAGCGGCAAGTGGACATTGCCGCCGCCACCAACGCCGATGCCGTTGCCCACGGTGCTACCGGTAAAGGCAATGACCAAGTCCGTTTTGAACTCGGCTACTATGCACTCGCCCCGGCGATTCAAGTTGTCGCCCCGTGGCGCGAGTGGGACCTCACCTCGCGTGAAAAACTCCTCACCTACGCCGCTAGTCGCGGCATCCCCGTAGAACAAAAACGCGGCACCGCCGCCCCCTACAGCATGGATGCCAACCTGTTGCACATTTCCTACGAAGGCGGCGAATTAGAAGACCCCGCTGCCGCCCCGCCCGCCGCAGGCATGTGGCGGCGCACCGTTGACATTGCCACCGCCCCCGACACCGCACAAGAAATCAGCATCAAATTCGCCGCCGGTGACCCCGTGCAATTAGATGGCAAAACATTATCCCCCGCCACCATGCTTACCGCTCTAAACGAAATCGCCGGACAACACGGCATAGGGCGCAGCGACATCGTCGAAAACCGCTACGTCGGTATGAAATCCCGCGGCTGTTACGAAACCCCGGGCGGCACCGTATTAATGCACGCCCGCCGCGCCTTGGAATCCATCACCTTAGACCGCGAAGTCATGCGCCTGCGCGATGACCTCATGCCGCGCTACGCCGGATTAGTTTATAACGGCTATTGGTGGAGCCCCGAACGCACTCTATTGCAACAACTAATGGATACCTCGCAACAGGCCGTTAACGGTGAAATTATCCTGCAACTACACAAAGGCAACATCATCGTCCGCAGTCGCCGCTCCGACAACAGTTTATTTAACGAACGCATCGCCACCTTTGAAGACGACGACGGCGCCTACGACCAACGCGACGCCGAAGGATTTATTAAACTCAACGCCTTACGCCTGCGCTTATTAGCGCAAAAATAAACAGCGTGCGTGATTTTTTTCTCCCCGGGCGTTCCCCTTTATATGCCGGCACCGCCGCCGCCGCCACCTCGCACCCCTTAGCATCCGCCGAAGCATTAAGCGTATTACGCGCCGGCGGTAGCGCCGCCGATGCCGCCATCGCCGCCGTCGCCGTGCAATGCGTAGTAGAACCGCACATGACCGGCATCGGCGGCGATTGCTTCGCCTTAGTTAAACCCAACGGCAAAAGCCCCTTAGCATTAAACGGTAGCGGTTGGTCGCCCGCCGCCCTCACCTTAGATTGGTTACAAAAAAACAACATTGACCACATAGACGAAACTTCCGCCCTCGCCGTAACCATCCCCGGTGCCGTATCTGCATGGCGACAACTGCACCAACGTTATGGCAGATTACCATGGAGCGGTTTATTTCAAGCTGCTGTTCATTACGCCGAAAACGGCTACCCCGTTGCCGCCCGTGTCGCTGACGATTGGCAACGCTATCAACAACGCCTATCACACGACCCCGACACCAGCACCATTTATTTACCCACCGGCACCGCTCCGCCAGCAGGAAGCCGACAAAAACAACCTGCCTTGGCGCAAACCTTAAAAACCATCGCCACCGACGGCGGCGAATCTTTTTATCGCGGTGCCATCGCCGCCGAAATCGTCGCCAAACTCAACCAACGCGGCGCCCCGCACACCCTTGCTGACTTTGCCGAATATCAAGCACAATGGCAAGAAGCCATCTACGGCAACTTTCGCAACTGGAAAATATGGCAATGCCCCCCCAACGGACAAGGCATCGTCGCCCTATTAATGTTAGCCCTAATGGACAAAACCCCGCCAGTAAAAAACAGCAATCCGCATGATTTACCCAACTTGCACTATTTGCGCCAATACGCCGACATCACCCGTTACGCTTATACATGGCGCGATAAAATAGTCGGCGACCCCCCCGCCAACAGCGCAGTAGATTGGGGCGAACAAATCCGCACCGCCTACGCCGCCGCCGACGAACAGTTACCGATAATTTCTGCCGCCCCGCAACCCGAACACAAAGACACCGTTTATTTATCCGTCATAGACGGCAGCGGTTTAGCAATCTCGCTCATCAACAGTATTTTTCACCCCTTTGGCAGCGGCATCACCACCGCGCAAAGCGGCGTATTACTGCACAATCGCGGCTTATCCTTTAGTTTAGAACGCGATAAAGCAAACAGTTTAGACGGACGCAAACGCCCCTTACACACCATCATCCCTGCCATTGCCGAAGGTAGCAACGGCGAAGTATTAAGTTTTGGCGTGATGGGCGGGCATTATCAAGCAGCAGGGCAAGCATGGTTTTTATCACGTTGGTTAGACAACAGCTGTGACCTGCAACAAGCATTAGACACCCCGCGCGTATTCAACTACCCCGACGCTCTGTATATAGAAAAAACCTTCCCGGCAGAATTGCAACAACAACTCACCGCCGCTGGTTATGTATTACAACACTGCGCCGAACCCTTAGGCGGTGGGCAAGCGGTCTTACGCACCGCAGCAGGGCAATACAGCGCCGCTTCCGACAGCCGCAAAGACGGCATTGCAGTCGGTTTTTAATCGAGCACCGAGCACCGAGCACCGGTCTCTGCGTGGACTATTAAAATTCCACACCAAAGGAGAGGGATTTAAGTTAGTGCGGTTGTAAGTGAGGGATTGCTTCAGCAACACTGGGGAGTACGCCTTCCCACAAGGCAAAAGAGAGCGCCGCTTGCCACGCTAACATCCCACTTCCATCGACACACTGCACTACCCCGGCGCTTGCGGCTTGGCGCAAAAAATGTTGTGCGGCAGTGCCGTACGATAAATCATATGCTAGTTGCGTCTGACGAAATAGTGCCGGCGCGTAGGAGAGGGGTTGTTTGTGGCTGGCAGAGGTGGCATTAATGATGATTTCGGCGGGGCGTTCGTCGGCAATGTCGGCGATGGCAATGGCGCTACCGCCACATTGTTGGGCTAATTGTTGGGCACGTTCGGGCGTGCGGTTGTAAATAGAGAGGCGGGCAGGTTGTTGGCGATTGATGGCATGTGCGACTGCTTGTGCTGCGCCGCCGGCACCTAATAATAATATTGTTTTGTCGCTTAGGGTTGCGCCTAAGCGTTGTAAATCGCGCAGGAAACCGCTGCCATCGGTGTTATAGGCACGAATGCTGCCATCGGCTTGGCGTTTAAGAACATTGGCGGCGGCAACTTGACGCGCATACGCACTGGCACTGTCGGCAAAGGCAAGGGCATCGGTTTTATAGGGAAGGGTAATGTTCAAGCCGCAACCGCCGCCGGCAAAAAATGCACTGGCGCAGTCGGCAAAACTGCCCGCGGGTTGATAGGCGGCATAAACAATCGGGCGTTGTGTTTGTCGCGCAAAATAAGTATGCAACCACGGCGAACGCGAATGTTGCACGGGGTTGCCGATAACGGCGTAGCGTCGGTTCATATTGCCGCAGGAGTAGAATTGAGGAGGGAGAGAGAGAGTTGTTGCGTGAGTAAGTCAATGTTTTCAATGGCAACGTTAATCGGACTTGGGACGGGCAGATGCGCCAGTGGCGCACTCAAATTACCGCTGAGCGGATAGTCGTATAGGTGGACACGTTTGCCACCGGTATATTCGCCGCAAATCATAGAAGGGGCTTGGGTTTGCAATATCCGTAATGCCCAATAGGTGTTGTGTATATGTTGCCAGCGGCGGGCCAATGTGGCGAGGCGGTCAAATTGTTGTTTGGCTTGCGGCCAATTGTGATTGACTGCCGGGGCATGATTCAGCACGGTTAAGAGTAAGCGCTGATTGAGGAGATCAACATAGCGGCGCAGGGGGGAGGTGAGCCACATGTAGGGTACTGTGCCGGCTCTGAGTTTAATCTTTCCGTTTTCACGAAACAAGCCGCCTTTGTTTTCCTCGGCAATTTTTTGTGCCCAGATTGAATTAGCAGTGCGCATTAAAATTTCTACAACGCGACTGCAACCGGTGCGTTCGCGCCGTTGGACGCAACTGTTATGAATATCAATTTTATAATTCTGTTCGCTGTGTGAGGAAGACATATTGGGGGCAAGCAGGTCTGCCGTATGTTTGAGTTTTTCATACAGTGACAACAGATCGGGGGGGATGCTACGGCGATCAACCGCGTGCGGGGTGAGGGTGTGGGCGAGGCGTATGTTTTCTACGACAGTTTCGCTCACCCGCCAGTTGTCATTTTCTATTTCTAAATAAAGTGAAATTACCGGACGGTATGCGTCGCGGGCAAGCGAACAGGCGGCAATGGTAGCGCGCGGCAACATATAGTAATGTTGGTCGGGAAAATACACCGATATTTGTCGCGTACTAGCGGCGTGCCAAGATTCAGGGCTCAGGGCGAGTGCCGGAGCAACGATATGAATACCGACCCGCCAGCGGTTTTCATCGTGCTGGCAAACACTAAAGGCATCGTCTATTTCTATGGTGTCGGTTTCGTCAATGCTAAATGCGAGCTGTGGTGCGTTGGTGAGCGTGGGGGTGGCTTGTTGCCCGTTTTGTGTGTTATCGGTGGTAGCGGGGGGGGCGGGCCATTCGTGGCGAAAGAGGCGGTGCAGGTAATCGTGTTCGCTTGTCAGTAAGTGGTGATTTAAGAAAAAACGGGCAAAACTAACGCCGTCTGCACCGAGATGTTTTTTTAATACGCGATAGCTCATGCTGGATTTTTCCGGTGCATAGAGCAACATTTCTTGATTGTTGCTGATGTCGGCGGGCACTTGTTGTTGTGCTAACTGCGTCAGCATATCGGTTTCGTATTGCTGCTGTTGTTGGCGCAGTTGCAGTGATTCCAGCGCTTTGGTCAGCGTTTCTTTTTCTACGGCTTCAATGGTGGCGTTGTGGCGGCGAAAGTAGACGGGGTTGGCGAGGACGATCTGTAATACGGCGATTTGTAAAATAATCGCTTCGGCGTTGCTGTCAATATTTTTACTCAGTTCGCTAAGAGTTAGCGGTTGTCTACTGACAATTTGCCACAGGGATTTCGCCGACAACTGGGTGGTAACTTCGTCTATTTTTTGATAAAGCGCAGGGCAGGCAGGTGGGGTTGGATTGATCCAAACCCGGCGGCGCGGAATTTTATCGCCGCATTTAAGGAGGATGTTTTTATTCGATTCGCTGATGACCTCTCCTAATAAAACGGCAGTGTTTTTTTCGTAAGCGACCCAGTGCGTGGTATTGGTGTTGGACATTGCATCCACTAAAAGGGAATTATAAAGGAGTGGGGTGACTGATGGGGCTCGAACCCACGACCACTGGAATCACAATCCAGGGCTCTACCAACTGAGCTACAATCACCATTATGGGTTAATGGGAAAAGAAAAAATGTACGCCCGGCAGGACTCGAACCTGCAACCCCCGGCTTAGAAGGCCGGTGCTCTGTCCAGATGAGCTACGGGCGCAAAACCAATGAATGCGGCTTTGCCGCTGATGGTCGGGGCGGCGAGATTCGAACTCACGACCTCCTGGACCCAAACCAGGCGCGCTACCAAGCTGCGCCACGCCCCGTTGAAAATGTATCATTCTTCCCAAAGACCGGTAGGAATGTTATTTTTTCGTTGTTCCTCGTAAGCATCACGAACAAAGCTGTATTCGTCTAATGCAATTTCCTCTATTAAATCAGTTGTTTGCAAAAGATTGCTACGGGTATTGATTGCCCCTAACGCATAAATGGAATAACGCACTTTATCTGAATCAATATAGTTAATCGGGGAGAGTGTGTTGTCGCCAACGCTACCAATGCTGTCGCTAAAGGTGCTGGGACCTAACAAGGGGAGGACGAAATACACGGAGTCGTGCATCCCGTAGCCGCGTAGGGTTTGCCCAAAATCAGTTTCTGACGGTTGGGGGACATCCCACATTGTGGCAACATCAAACAAACCACCAATGCCAAATGTGCTATTGACGACAAAGCGAGTGACGGAATTAAGTGAGTCGTCTCCCTTTTTTTGTAGTGCTTTATTTGTTGCGACGGTCGGTTCAGATAAATTATTAAAGAAATTATTGACCCCAGTTTTGACGGGGGAGGGGAATTTTTGAAAAACGGTCGCCGCCGGTTTGAGCAAAATGAAATCCATCCCTTTGTTAAATTTGTAAGTAGTACGGTTGATCCCTTCTAACGGGTCAAAAGCCCCTTCTGCTTCGCTGTCCCAATTTTTTGGAGCGCAACTGTTAAATAAAAGAAGTGCGAGCGCGACAACGCCCAGATAAAATTTTTGCGACATGAGAATTTTATATATGGTTCTATAAAGAGGGCATTATAGCAGATTTTGCCTGCCGCCTCGGTATGCCTTAGTTGCTGATATGGTAGTTATTGCGATATTGCACTAGGGCATCTGCCAAGGTTTTTGCGAGTTGTTGTTGAAATTTTTTGTCTATTAATTTTCGTTCTTCTTGCGGATTGCTGATAAATGCAGTTTCTACTAATACCGAGGGGATGGAGGGTGATTTTAGTACGGCAAAGCCCGCCGCTTCAACATTTGGGCTATGTACGGTGTTGACTTGTTGAAGGTTACGCAATAATAAAGTGGCTAAGCGGCGCGAGGCGCGGTCTTTGCCGTCTTGCGAAAATTGGCGCAAGGCGGTATCTAACAGCGGGCTACGGCTAGCGGTTTGTCCGCCGATTAAATCGCTGAGGTTGGCTTTTTGCGCCATTTTTCGTGCCCAGGGGGTGCTGGCACCTTTGGCAGATAAAATAAAAACAGAGGAGCCGCGCGCTTTGCGCGATTTGACTGAGTCAGCATGAATGGAAATAAAGGCATCCGCTTGCAAGCGGTGGGCAATGTGGACACGTTCAAAAAGAGGGATAAAACGGTCGTCGTTGCGGGTAAGAATGGCTTGCATACCCGGAATGGCATTGAGAGTGTCGGCTAATTGTTGTGAAATTTGCAACACTAAATTTTTTTCGTAGCGCTTGTTGGGGCTAACGGCACCGGGGTCTTCGCCGCCGTGTCCGGGGTCAACAACAACCAGAAACGGTTTACCGTTGATACTTTCTTTGTCTTGTAAGGATTCTAACAGTGCGAACAGCGGGTCTTCGGGCAAGGTTTGCGGGGTAATGTCAATCACTAAGCGGTGTTGATATTGTTCAATCGGCGGAATGCGATGAATGCGGTAATGAATGGCAGCGGCTAAGTTAAAGGTAATGCGTAAGGTATGCGGGTCGCGTTGTTCGGCATGCAAGGTGCGGATATAAGGCTGTTCAATGTCGGCGAATTGATTAATCGCATCCAACGGGGCGTTTGCGGTTTGGATGTCTAATAAGAGGTGCGGCGGGTCTTCGGTATCGCTCACCGAATAGTGCAGTTGGGTTTTACTTTCTAATACCAAGCGGGTGTTTTCGCCCGTCGCCCATAGACGTGAGATTAATGACTCTTCCGCCCATGCCGCGGGGAGGGCAAGGACAATGGCGCATAGTATTTTTAGGTAAAGGCGCATAGCAATTTTTCGCCTTGTTCGCTTGCCGCTTCTGCCTGAATGACACGTGCACTTGCTGCAAAACTAAAATTTAAATATAAATCGGCAGCCGGTAAATTGCTGGCTTGTTCGTGCCATTCCAATAGACACAGTGCTTCTTGTTCTAAGAGTTCCAATAAATCGTCACCGATGGGAGCGCCTTGCAAGCGGTAGCAATCAAAATGATGTATGGTTAAGGCGCCGATTTGATAGCTGTAGACGAGGGCGTAACTGGGGGAGCGTACCCGTTGTTGTTCGCCTAATGCTGCCAGTAGGGATTGCACCCAAAAGGTTTTCCCCACGCCTAATTCGCCGGCAAGGTAAATATGCAGGGGGGCGGCGAGTAAGGGGGCACAGCGTGCGGCACAGCGGGCGGTGTCAGATGTTGAGGCAGCAATAAACTTAGACATAGGAAAAATGATTGCTCAGTGGATAGCGCCAATCTTTTCCCAGCCCTCGTTCACTGACTTTGGTTCCTGGCGGGGCTTGTCGGCGTTTATGTTCACTCGTTGCCAAGCGTTGATAAAAATTAGCAAGTGCTGCCGCCTCGTGAGTCGCTGCCATTTGTTCTAACGGGGTATCGGCCAAGTGGTCGCGGATGATGGCATCTAATTGTTCATAAGGGGGGAGCGATTGTTGGTCGGTTTGTTCGTGGCGTAACTCGGCACTAGGGGCGCGGGAGATAATGCGTTCGGGGATTACATCGGCAACGGTATTGTTGATGTAGCGACATAACTCCCACACTTGTGTTTTTAAAACGTCTTTAATCGGCGCAAAACCGCCATTCATATCGCCGTATAAGGTACTGTAGCCGCATAAAAATTCGCTTTTATTGCCGGTTGCCAACAATAACAAGTCGCGATTGTTAGACAGTGCCATGAGCAAAGTGCCGCGCAAACGCGCTTGTATATTTTCTAAGGTAACATCGTTGTTACGGGCAAGCAGGTGCGGTTGTACGGTATTGTTGAACGTTGTGACTAAGGATTGTATCGGCAAGGTTAAATAATCAATCTCAAGGTTGCCGGCAAGGGTTGCCGCATCTTCTAAACTGGCGGTAGACGTATATTCGGTAGGCATCATCACGGCTTGCACTTGGCTTTTGCCGAGTGCCGCGCTGGCTAAGGCGGCAACCAATGCCGAATCGACCCCTCCGGAGAGCCCCAAGAGAACGCCGTGCTTAAAATGGTTTTTACAGGCGTAGTTGGCTAAGCCGACACATAATGCCTGATATAAGGCACAAGTGGCAGCAGGGTAGGGCGTGATTGAATCGGCATAGGCATTACTGGCAATAAATGCCGGGAGTTGCCCGCTTAGATTGCCTTCTTTGTCCACGACAAACGAAGCACCGTCAAATACCAATTCGTCTTGTCCGCCCACGCTATTAGAATAAAAAACTGCTGCCTTGGCATGGCGGGCGCAAGTTGCTGCCATTTGTTGTCGTAGCAATTGTTTTTCGGGGACAAAGGGAGAGCCGTTGGCGACTAAAATCGCATCAAGATTGCTGGTGGCGAGGGCGGTGTGTTGTTGCTCTACCCAGAGGTCTTGGCAAATTTGTATCGCATAACGTTTACTGCCGGCAATAAATACCAGCGGCGGGTTAGGGTGTTCACTAAAATAGCGTTTTTCATCAAAAACTGAATAGTTGGGCAAATGTGCTTTGCAGTAAGTGGCTTCTATTTTGCCGCCGCGCATCAGGGCACAGCCGTTATATAAAACACCGTCTTGCCACAGCGGTAAGCCAACAACAACGGCAAGTGCGGGCGGTAGTGCTGCGGCTAAGTACAGTGCCGTGTCTTCGGTTTGCCGGCGAAAGGCGGGGGAATATAATAAATCTTCCGGCATATAGCCGGTTAATGCTAATTCGGGTGTGAGCGCGACATCAGCACCGGCAGCGAGCGCGGCATGGGCGGCAGTGATGATTTGCTTGGCGTTACCGCGTAAGTCACCAACGGTGAAGTTTTGTTGTACGAAAAAAACAGCTGTCACGAATCAATGCCGTTTAGTCGGATAAGAATTGATCAAACCAAGGTTCGTGTCGTACTAAGTCAAAGTCGGGGGCTTGTCGTAGCGCCCCTACATCAATACCGTTATTTTCGCGCGTAACGGTGAGCCACTTTAGGCATTCTTTACTGTTGCCGATAATGGCATAGAGAGAAGCGATATGAAAGTCAAAGTAATGCGCCTTGACAACATTACCGGCTAAAAATTTATCAACGGCAGAATTATAAAAAGGGGCGCGCTTTTTTTCCGGCACATGCAGTGCTTTGGCGAGTAGTGCGATGCCCCAATTATGGTAAAGGATTTCGTTGGTATCGTAGGATTGTGCTTGCGTGTAGGAAATAATGGCGGAGTCAATAAATTTATTGCGTTCGCGTATCGTTTTAGCAGTAGTGGCTCGCTCCATATTTAAATCGCCGTTTTTAATTTCCTGCCACATCTTTAATGCATTGGGTTCACCGCTTTGCGGCACGATAGAGGTTGCCGGCACAGGTAAGAATGGTAAGGGACCGCTATCTTTTTCGCTGAATGTTTGAAATAGATTTTGTAATTTATTAGTGAGACCCACACTGCCACTGAGTGATTTTTTGAGGAAGTGCTTGCTACTATCAGCTAAGGTATCCAGTACTGCGCTTGGTTGAATATTTTTTATTTTTGTCAATTCGTTGAGAATCATTTTCTCACTACGTTTGGGGTTAACAACAGTTATCGCAGTTTTGGTATTCGGTGCTGAGGGTTGCAGTTGTGTTGTCGGTGTAGTGGTTGGGACAAATGTTGGTGCGGTAGAGGTGGCACTGGTGGAGGGAGCCGTTGGTGCGGTGGCTGTGTTGACTGTGGTTGGTTTATTTTCCGGTGCCGGCGGCGGCGCTTTGGGTATCGGGACGCTGGTGGTTGTTGCGGGTGGTGGGGTGGTGGGCGTTGCCGGAGCGACTGTATTGGTGACGGGGGGCGGGGGTGCCGGTGCTTTGGTTGGCGCGCTGGTTTTTGTATTCGTAATAGGGGGCGGGGCTGCGGGCATGCTGGCAGGCGGTGCCAGAGATTCATTCGGTGCTAATACTTGTTCGGATTGTACCGCGGCAGTGAATTGTCCATAGTATTGATAAGATAAACGCTGGTGTAAATTTTGTAATTTTTGATTGCTTGCCCGTGTCGCAATGTTTTTATGTACGTGTGATAAATGTAAGAGAACATCGGAGTCGCTTGGATCCATTTCACGCAACTGTTCTAACATTTGTGCTGCGGTATTCCAGTTATCATCGTATTCGGCAATGAGAATGCGGGCGATAAAGTGCAAAGAAACGGGTAAATAGGGGTCGTTACAAGCATGACGAATTTCGTTGACATGGCCGGCGGCAGCGGCGTTTTGCGGATTGTTATTTTGGTTACGTAATTGTCGCATCAGCCGGCGCAGAATTTGGCTGATACGTAAATGTTCCATTTCCGGGCGCGCTAAGTCGCGTTGAATATCGCGCATGAGGTTGTCGGCATCGCGAATAGAGCGGTGCACCCGTTCCGTGACAATTTTTTGCTGATTTTTTATGCCGGTAAAAATAAATAAAAATATCAACAAGATGCTGAGTGCGAAAATAAGTAAAATACGATCGACATATTGTTGCGAAGAATTAATGCGTTCTTCTACGTGCTCTAAACGGCGTAGCCCTAATTCATTTTGGTCAAGAATTCGTCTTTCTAAGTTGAGAAAACGCTCTTTCATTTCTTGTTGCGCGCCAGACGCATCTTCTTTATTATCGGTATTGTCTTGCGTGATTTGTGCCCCTGCTGTTGTAATCAGAGAGAATAAAAAAAATAACAATATCAGCGGTTTCAACATATAGGTCCGCAAAGAGTAAGTAAGATAAAGAGTGGGTTAACGATAGGGTTGGTCATCGGCACGTGCCGTGGCGATTTGTTGCTCATATTTGTCGCCAACTGCGAGTAACATGTCTTTGGTGTAGTATAAATCTCCCCGTTGTTCGCCGTGGTATTCTAAGACATGGGTTTCTACAATGGCATCCACCGGACATGCTTCTTCACACATACCGCAAAAAATACATTTTGTCAGATCAATGTCATAGCGAGTGGTGCGGCGGCTACCGTCATCGCGTTGATCGGATTCGATATGAATGGCAAGTGCTGGGCAAACAGCTTCGCATAATTTGCAGGCGATACAACGTTCTTCGCCGTTGGGGTAGCGGCGCAAGGCGTGTAACCCGCGAAAGCGACCGCTACGCGGCGTTTTTTCTTCGGGAAAATGCACTGTAATTTTGCGTTGAAATAGTTGCCGACCGGTTAAGCGCAAGCCGCGCAGGAGTTCTAACAACAATAATGAAGAGAGCCACTGACGCAAACGAACGGAGAGGGAGGTTTTCTGCATAATCGTATTTTACCAGTTTGACTGTGGTTTAACGATAGTGCAGTGCCGAGGGGGATATGTTGTCTGCACCTAGACCTGCGGTATAATTACAGGCGATGACCTCCTTTTTGTTAGATAATTTATTTTGGCTACTGACCGCGTTATTTGCGTCTGCCGGTTTGGTGTGGACTTTTATTCGTGCCGGTAAAACCAATTTATCGCCGCAGGCGGCAATCTTAGCGGTGCGCGGCGGTGGTGTCTTTTTAGATATTCGTCCCAATGCCGAATTTTTGAATGGACATATTGCGCGTTCGCAAAATATTCCCGAGGGCGAAGTCGCCGCCCGTTTGCCCAGTTTGGCGAAATTTCGTAAAAAATCCGTTGTTATCGTTTGTCAAAACGGATTGCGCTCGCGCAAAACGGTACAACAATTACTGAAAGAAGGCTTTACCAATGTCTATGCATTAACCGGTGGTGTTGCCGCTTGGCGCGATGCCAACTTTCCCCTATTGAGCAAAGGAAATTAACATGGCGGGTCAAATCACATACCGTTTAGAAAACATATTAGTTAAAAATGCTTCGTTAGAAGTGCCGGAAAATGTAGTCACCCCGACTTTCACACAAAAACCGGAAGTGCAGTTGGAAGTGCGCAATAAAACCCGACCGCTGAATATGGATAACTATCACGAAGTGTCATTAGAGGGAACCGCGCGTATTAAAAGCGGCGATGATTTGCAAGTTTTGATTGAGGTTTTACAAGCAGGCGTGTTTTATATAGAAGAGGCAGATAGCGATACGCGGCAGCAATTTTTGGGCATTCACGCCCCGACAATTTTATACCCGTATTTCACTTATTTAATTAACGATTTAATGGCGCATGCGGGAGCGCCAAGAGTGTTTTTACCGCCTTTTAATTTTTCTTTGGTCTATCAAAAGAAGCAAGAAATCCTGCGTAAAAAATTAGAAGACGATAACAGCGAGGGTTCTGTTCCGTCATGAAAATCAGTCGTGCAATTTTTTATATTGCCGGCATGTTATTGCTCATGCCGTTGGCACAGGCAGCAAGTTGGCAAACCGAGCGCCCGACCGCAATGTACGATGCCCCCTCTCAACAGGCAAAACCTTTACTCATTTTATCGGGCAGGCATCCGTTGGTTGAGCTCAGTAAAGTGCATGGTTGGCATAAAGTTACAACCTATCAAGGCGAAACCGGCTGGGTTGCTAGCGATATGTTGCAGGTAGCACGTTCGGTCGTGGTTGTTGCCGATCGCGCGGCGGTGCGCGTTGATCCGCATGCGGCAGCGGCGGCAATTTTTTTCGCCCGTCGTGGTGTTGTGCTTGATGTTTTGTCTGAGGATGCACAGGGGTGGTTGAAAGTGGTGCATCAAGACGGAGATGTCGGTTATATTCAACTTTCTGATAGTTGGAAAAATTTTTAATCGGGTCGTGCCGATTGCGCGAAATTTAACACGTGTTTCTTAAAAGTATTTTTACCAGTTTGGCAAAAACGCGCGCGCGGATGCAAAATTCTGCCGACCTCAATGTTTGGGAAAGTTGGCGCGATCGCTTGCTTGTGGCGGATGTCGGCAGTGCGATTAGCAATGCCATCATAGAAGAAGCAAAACACAAGGCACAGGTGCCGACGGCAGAATTATTTGCCGCAATTATCGCCAAACGCTTGCGCCGTTTAGAAGCAATGGTATCTTTGGAAGGGCGACAACCCGGAGTCATTATGACCATGGGCATTAACGGCAGCGGTAAAACTACGACTATTGCCAAATTGAGTCGTTATTATCTTGCCCAACAAAAAACATTGCTGTTGGCAGCGGGCGATACCTTTCGTGCTGCCGCCCGCGAGCAACTGGAAAAATGGGCGGCGACATTAGGCGGGTTGGAAGTGATTAGCGGCAGCGGCGACCCCGCCGCAGTGGCATATAAAGCCACTGCCGCGGGAGTCGAGCGGGAGTTGGATGTCGTACTGATTGATACTTCCGGTCGCCTACCAACGCAAGCGCACTTAATGGCGGAGTTGGGAAAAATCCGCCGCGCGATTGATAAAGCTCTCCCCGGGGCGCCGCACGAGTTATTACTGATTTTAGATGCGACCGGCGGGCAAAATTCATTAAGACAAATACAAGGGTTTTCTGCCGCCGCCGGAGTGACGGGAGTGATTGTGACCAAACTAGACGGCTCGGCAAAGGGAGGTTTTTTATTAGCAATGGCAGCGCAAACACCGTTGCCGGTGCGTTTTATTGGTGTGGGCGAAGGCAGTGATGATTTAGCATTGTTTGATGCCGACGAGTACGCCGCCGCTTTAATGGGGGTGGAACCCCAGGCGCGACTACAATGAAAATTGCCACTTGGAATGTTAATTCGGTGCGCGCTCGTCTGCCGCATTTGCAGCAGTGGTTGGCAGAAGCCGCCCCCGATGTGGTGTTGTTGCAGGAAACAAAAAGCAAGGAAGAAAATTTTCCCCATCACGAAATTAGTGCCTGCGGCTACCATAGCGCCCACTACGGACAGCCGTCTTATAACGGCGTGGCTATTTTGGCAAAAACAGCCCCCACCGATGTTGTCTGCGGCAACCCCCATCGCCCGCAAGACCCGCAAGCGCGAATCATTGCCGCCACTGTCGCCGGGGTGCGTTTGTTATCGGTGTATGTCCCCAATGGGCAAGCGGTAGATAGTGAAAAATACAATTATAAATTAGAATGGTTAGCAGATTTTTCTACTTATTTATCTTCTCTACCCGAGAATGCTCCCGTTGTTGCCGGCGGCGATTACAATATTGCTCCGGCGGCGGCAGATATTTTTGATGCCGAAGAATGGGGCGAGGGAATACTGGCATCCGTTGCCGAGCGGGCAGCATTGCAACAGTTGTTCGCAAACGGCTATGCCGATGCCCATCGTTTATTTACGCAGGAAGAAAATGTATTTAGTTGGTGGGACTATCGTGCCGCCGCGTTTCGCCGCAACCGCGGTTTACGGATTGATTTAATGTTGGTCAACAAGCTTGCTGCGGCGCGCAGTCTCTCCTGTGTGCCGGATGTAGAACCGCGCCGCTGGGAGCGCCCTTCCGACCACACGCCCGTAGTGCTCACCTTATCTGCCACTGCAAAATGAAAAAATTAATCACCGAGTGGCAAAACAATCGTTTAGCGGTGCGCTTGTTTGTGCAAATCGTTTGATTGCTTTTACTAGCGATGAATCGCATGGTGTGCCAGGGCATTCCTTTGGTGCCACGCTATCAACTCGCCAGTACCTTGGTGTTTAATCAAAAATAAGATTGGCTTGATTTATTTTATCTCGCCGGCGATTGGAATTATCCAGGCAGCACAGTTGCGTCCCAACGCGATTAATTTATTTAAGGTAGAAGTGCATCAACCTTTTGTTCCGATAAAATATAATGTAAGCGATGACCGGGCTCGGCGCGGATTGACCTTACACTCGTTTCAGTTACGCGAAAAATAATTTACTGTTGCTGTAACAGTAAATATTTTTGTTTTAACTGTTCGCGGGTCTCTTCGTGTGCCTCATCTAAGGGAATGCAATCTACTGGACAACGCGCTGCACATTGTGGTTCGTCAAAATGCCCGACACATTCGGTGCAACGTTCCGGTTTAATTTGATAATACTCCGCCCCCATAAAAATCGCTTGATTCGGACAAACGGGTTCGCAGACATCGCAATTAATGCATTCGTCGGTAATTTTCAATGCCATAAAATTAGTTGCAATGAGTTGCAATCATTTGCAGTATTTCGCTTGTAATGCTGCGGCAACATGCGGGGCGACAAATTGGTCAATATTTCCGCCCAGTTGGGCAACTTCGCGCACCATGGTAGACGATAAATAAATAAAATCACGATCGGGCAGGAAGAAAATTGTCTCCAGTTGAGCATCTAATGCTTTATTAATGTCGGCAAGTTGTGATTCAAATTCAAAATCGGAAACAACCCGTACGCCGCGGAGGATGACTTTGCACTGTTGTGCATGCATAAAATCTGCCAATAAACCGTTAAATGATAAGGCGCGAATGTTGGTGACATCGCGAAAGGAATACTCTGCCATTTGCAAACGTTCAGCAAGCGAAAAAAAGGATTGCTTGTGAATGCCGGCGGCAACGCCGATAATAATATCGTCAAAGACGGCGGCAGCGCGGCGTACGAGTGCTTCGTGCCCGCGGGTAATCGGGTCAAAGGTGCCGGGGAAAATAGCTTTAGTCATGGGATAAGGGGTTTAAAATTTGCCAATAAACATTGCCGGTACGGCGGGCGGTTTGCTGTTGCCAAGCGTCAGGGAGGGGGAAGTGGCGCGTACTTTCGCAATAGACGCGGGCGTTATTTTTCAGATGCGGGCGTAGTGTTGCTAGTAATTCTGCCCAAGCGCAATCGCTGTTGTAGTCGGCAAACGGGGGGTCTAAAAAAACAACATCAAATTTTTCTGCCAGCGGCAATTTTTGTAGCGAGCAGGCAGATAAAAATTGTCGTGCCGATGTTGCTTTTACGGTGGCGATGGCAGTCGCGGCAAGTTCGTCAATTAATTGCTGTAAGGCGGCGGCGGTGGCGCGATGTTTTTCAACAAAAGTGGTGTGGGCAGCGCCACGCGATGCCGCGCATAACCCCAAGGCGCCACAGCCGGCAAATAAATCTAAACAGTGTAAGCCATTGAGGGTGCCGCCTAAGCAACTAAATAAGGATTCGCGTAAGCGATCGCCGCTGGGTCTTAATTGTACAGTCGTCGGGATGCGTATTTTGCGCCCGTTCCAATTCCCTCCGATGATGCGCACCGACGTTGCCGGTCGGAATGCCATGGTTGTTATTCCTACTGCGCGAGCAGTTGGCGCGCCGAATCAGCCGCCAGTGAGGTAGGGTAATCTTCTAGCAATTTTTGCAGTTGAAGCTGTGCCGTTTCTTCTTGTTCTAAACCACGATAAGATTGCGCTAAGATTAGTAAAGAATCGGGGACTTTATCACTGAGTGGATAAGAATCTATTAAAAACTGGACATTGTCGCGGGCATCGGCATAATTGCCTTGTGCTAAATGTGCTTGTCCCAGCCAATAACGGCAAGAGGCGCTAAATGTTCCATCGGGATAATGTTGTAACACGCGCATAAATCCTTCAATCGCGCCAGTGTAATCTTGTGCGCGAAATAGAGCGGATGCTTTGGTATAAAGCTCATCTTCCGTTGGCAGAACTATAAACTGACTCATCCCATTGATTTGTCGCTGTAAGTTGGCGGTCGTGTCGGTGAGTTGCTGTGTTAACTCGGTAACCTTTTTGTTGAGTTGTACATTTTCTGCTTGCAGTAAGGTCGTGCTTTTGTCGCTACCGCGGGTAACTTGTTGTTGTATTTCTTCCAGTTGCCCGTTGATTTGCCGTAATTGCGTCTCTAAATTTTGATTTTTTTGCGTTAGCAGAGCATTTTGTTGGCGCATTTTATCCAGTTTTTCGTTGAGATCACGGAGCACATTTTTAATACTGGTGATGTCAGCAGAATTTTCACGCGTTTTTTGTCGCGCAGCATCGTCGGTAAAAAGTTGTGCCTGCGCCAGCGATAGAGGCGCGGCGAAAAGAAAAAACAGGCAAAATAAACCGCGGCGAAAGTAAGTGCTCATTGCGGTAAGCTAGGAGTATTATTCGTCAGTATAGCGAATCTCAACGCGTCTATTTTCTTGCCATGCGGATTCGTTATCTCCTTGTGCGCGTGGTTGTTCTTCACCAAACGAAATTGCTTCAATATCATTGGCGGAGGCGCCATAGGAAAGAAAAATATCACGCACAGCATTGGCACGGCGTTGACCGAGTGCTAAGTTATATTCATTACTACCGCGGTTATCGGCATGACCTCCGAGGACGATTCCAATTGCACCGCCTTTGTTGTTCAGAAATTCGGCATGCGTATGCAAGATGGGCAGGGCTTCGTCACGCACAGCAGATTTATCGTAATCAAAGTAAATGATACGCTTTTGCAACAGTGAGTCGGTAGAAGTACGCTCATCGTCAATCGTGGAAGATTTGACAAAACCAGGGCTACTTGCTTTTCCAGCAGTTCCGGCCGAAACAGGAGCGAGACCTGCTTCTCCACTGCGGTCGTCTTCAATGTTGCCCGAATAAGCGCCTTTAGAAGCAGCGCAACCTGTAAGTACAAGTGCGAAAAAAATTGTGGCAAGAGAGGCAAAGTTTTGCTTTTTCATTGCGATATATCCTTTCGAATAGAGAATAAATGTATTTTAATTAAAACCAATCAGATTTAATGGGACTCCATGATGGGTTGATTATCTCTCCCTGTTCTGAATCCCGCCAAAACACTATCACTTTACCATTAACTGAGACAGTTGCCAAATTTTTTTTATTGCGGTCATCAATAAAAGAGATCACATCACCATTGGGGGCGAAAGAGGGTGAGTTTGTCGAGGCGGTATTAGTGAGGGGTATAGTATCCCCGTTTCTGATATCTAAAATAGAAATGTTATCGCCATTTTCATCACGACGCACCAGTGTCAAAACATCACCCTGTGCCGAGTAGTCGGGGGAAACATTATAGCGACTGCCAAAGGTCAAACGACGCGTTTTGTTATCGTCTAAATTAAATTGGTAAATTTGCGGCGAACCGCTTTCGTCTGAAATAAATGCCAAGTGTTTGCTGTCGGGCGAAAAAACGGGTTCGGTGTCAATCCCTTTGCTTTCGCGCAGGCGTGCTTTGCGGTTGCCGGAGAGTAAATAAATTTGTTGCAATCCGCCGTGTTCGGTGAGGGCGGCGGCAATCGTGCGATTATCGGGGGATGCCGCCGGCGCACTGTTGCTGCCTTTAAAGTTCGCTACAATGCTCCGCTCGCCGGTGAGTAAAGATTGTTGGTAGATGACTGGTTTGTTTTGTTCAAACGAAACGTAGAGCAAGGAATTGCCATTCGCCGTCCAAGTCGGCGAGATAATGTGGTCTTGACTCGTTAACATCACCAAGCGGTTATGACCGTCGTAATCGGCAACTTTTAATTCGTTGGTGCCGTCTTCATGGCGTACGACATACGCGACTTTGGTATGAAAAATCCCCGCCTTACTGAGAATGGTTTCATAAATCCAGTTAGAGACATTGTGGGCGACTAAGCGTTGGTTTTCGTTGTTAAAAACAATGCTGTAGCTGCCGATTTTATCGTTCGTCAGTGTGTCGTAAAGGGTGAATGATAAGGTATATTGTTTTCCGCTTTTGTTGTTGACCGTGCCGGTGATTAAGTATTCGCCGCCACGGTTGCGTATGTCGCCCAAGCGTTCTGCCGACATAGCGTTGGCGTGATTTTGATTTTCTTTGTAAGCGCGGAAATTGCCGCTGACGGTGAGATCATCGGCAATAATATCAGAGGGGATTTGTCCGTTTAAATTTTCTTCGCCGAGAAAAAGCTCAACAAAAATATTAATCGGTTGCCAATCGCCGCTAGTAAGTTGGATGTCTAACGCACGTGCCGGAGCGAACAAAAGCAGAGCAAATGCAATGACGAGAGCGGTCAATCGATTCATTAAAGGAAATCGAGTTAGTAGCGGTAGTGATGCGGTTTGTAAGGCCCATCCACACTGACACCGATGTACTCTGCTTGTGTTTCGGTGAGCGTAGTTAGGGTGGCTTGCAAGTGCGGCAGGTGTAAGCGGGCGACCCATTCATCCAAGTGTTTGGGTAAGATATGCACGCCGGTGGAGTATTGATCCGCACGGGTAAATAATTCTATTTGTGCCAATACTTGATTGGTGAACGAGGTGGACATCACAAAACTCGGATGACCGGCAGCGCAACTTAAATTAACTAATCTGCCTTCGGCGAGTAAGATAATCCGCTTCCCATCGGGAAAAATTACGTGGTCAACTTGCGGTTTAATGTTTTCCCATTGGCAGTGTTGGCGTAGGGAGGTAACATCAATTTCAGAATCAAAATGACCGATATTGCAGACAATGGAATCTTCTTTCATTTGCTGCATATGTTCTAAGGTGATAATGGCAGCGTTGCCGGTGGCAGTAACAAAAATATTGCCGACAGCAGCGGCGTCATCCATGGTGACTACGCGATACCCTTCCATTGCTGCTTGTAAGGCGCAAATTGGGTCAATTTCGGTTACCCAGACGGTTGCGCCTAAACCGGCGAGGGCACGGGCGCACCCTTTGCCGACATCGCCATAGCCGCAAACAACGGCGGTTTTGCCGGCAATCATCACGCCGGTAGCGCGTTTAATGCCGTCGGTTAGCGATTCGCGGCAACCATAAAGGTTGTCAAATTTAGATTTTGTGACTGAGTCATTAACATTGAATGCCGGGCAACGTAATTCGCCGGTTTTTTCCATTTCGTGCAGACGATTAACACCGGTGGTGGTTTCTTCCGATACCCCCAACAGATTGCCCAAAATATGCGCGTATTTGTCGTGTGCGTAGATGGTGGCATCGCCCCCGTCATCTAAAATTAAATTCGGCTGCCAACCGTCAGGACCGCTAAAAATGCGATCTACACATTGCCAATATTCTTCTTCGGTTTCGCCGCGCCAAGCAAAAACAGGGATACCGCTCGCGGCAATGGCAGCAGCGGCATGGTCTTGAGTAGAAAAAATATTACACGATGCCCAACGCACACTCGCCCCTAAAGCCGTCAATGTTTCAATTAGCACAGCGGTTTGTAAAGTCATGTGCAGACAACCAGCAATACGGGCACCGGCGAGCGGTTGTGTGTCGGCAAATTGTCGGCGCAATTCCATCAATCCCGGCATTTCCCGCTCGGCGATGGTGATTTCACGCCGTCCCCAATCAGCAAGGGAAATATCGGCGACTTGCCAATCTTGTGCGGGGGAATTATTTTTGGCGGCGTTTGATGTCATTATTGTCAAAGAGGGAATTAAAAAAGAGGTGAAGAAAAACTGCGCGTATTAGAGTAGATGATACTCTTAAAACGGGATGTCGTCGTCTTCTATGTCGTTAAAAACATTGTCCGTTGATTGTTGTTTTTCTTGCGAGTAATTGTCCCCTTGTCCACGTCCACCGCCGTCATCCGGGCGATTGAAATTTAAAAAGGTGAAATCATCGCCGCGCACTTCGGTGGTGTAGCGGTCGTTGCCTTCACGGTCTTTCCATTTCCGCGTCCGCAACGTGCCTTCTACATAGATTTTGCTTCCTTTGTTGCCATACTGATGGATAATTTCAGCTGCTCTACCAAAAAAGGTAATGCGGTGCCATTCCGTTTGTTCTTTGCGTTCGTTGCTGTTTTTGTCTGTCCATCCTTCTGTTGTTGCGATCACAAAATTGGCAACCGCCCCGCCATCGGGTAAGGTGCGCAATTCGGGATCGGCACCAAGATTGCCGATGAGCATTACTTTATTGAGAGAACCTTTGCTATATGCCATGATTTATTTCCTTTACAAGTTGATCTAAAAAAATCGTTAATCTGTACTGTGAGTTGGTATTGTACTATTTTTCTTTTATAGTTAAAAGCCAGACGACCAATAACAAGCAAATTATTACAATTGTTGCTTGCCCGTCTAAGAAGACCGCTAGCGTCCCCGCTAAAATACCGCCGCAAAATACGCCGGAAAATTCGCAAGTCATCACCACTCCCATCGCGGCAGCGCGGTCGGGGGCAGCGGCGGCTTTTGCCGCCATCGCGGGCAGGGCGGCTTCCAAAGCAGTAAAACCGCTAAAGAAAAAGAATAAAGCAATCACCGCAATAATCGTCTGTGTGCTCCACAACAGCACGACAAAGCCGATAAATAAACTGCCAATCGC
This sequence comes from Pseudomonadota bacterium, assembly GCA_022600535.1. GTDB lineage: Bacteria > Pseudomonadota > Gammaproteobacteria > Tethybacterales > Persebacteraceae > JAHZKE01. The sequence continues at coordinate 227 of JAHZKE010000090.1, read as the reverse complement.
CAGTGATAAACACAGGTGCGGTTGTTTTTCTACCCGCATAATCAGCCAGATGGCAGGCGGCAGGGCAGCAACAAAGCTGGCAAGATACACTTGCCAGTGGTCTGCGAGGGCTAATGTTAAATTGGTCGGCAAGATAAAAAACAAAGTGGCGAGTGCATAATGCAAGATAAAAGCCCCGCCGCCAATTTTTAATAAAGGGCGGTTGGCAAGTAAAGTCCGCAACGTGG
>JAHZKE010000089.1 GCA_022600535.1 Pseudomonadota bacterium | reverse complement strand
TTTTCTAAGGTCAGACGTACTTCTGCCGGTAAAGAACGCATATTTTTTAAGCGCCCGCAAAAATCTTGTAATGTTTCTTTGTTCGGTAACTCACCATGCACTAATAACCAAGCGACTTCTTCAAAGCTGGCATGAGCGACTAAATCATGGATAGAATAGCCGCGATAATCTAATTCGTTGCCTGCATGGCCACAAGTGCAAATTGCTGTACGGCCAGCACTAATCCCACGTAAGCCATCACTATTTTTTGTTGTTGTCATTTTCCTCTCCAAATAAAGCATCCATCTTTTTTTCAACTTGATGGTAATCTAAAAAGTCGTATAAATCTTCACGATTTTGCATATTGCCGACTTCGGCTTGTTGGCTGCCATCACGCCAAATCGTCTGATAAACCGATAACGCCGCTTGATTCATGGCACGAAATGCCGACAGTGGAAATAGCATTATATCCACCCCGACCGATGCTAATTGTTTGGCAGTAAATAACGGCGTTTGTCCAAATTCGGTAATGTTTGCCAATAAGGGTTTGCCGCACGATTTTTTCACTGTTTGGTATTCTTCCAATTCATGCGCGGCTTCCAGAAAAATCATATCTGCGCCGGCTTGAACATAACTGTCAATCCGTTCTAATACCGATTCCATTGGCTCACTCGCTAAGGCATCGCTACGCGCCATAATAACAAAATCAGGGTCAAACCGTGCATCACAAGCGGCACGAATGCGGTCTGCCATTTCTGCGGTTGAAACGAGTTGCTTATTGGGGCGATGTCCGCAGCGTTTGCCGGCAACTTGATCTTCTAAATGCATACCGGCAACCCCGCAACGGCTAAATAGGCGTACAGCACGGGCGATATTGAGAAAACCGCCAAATCCCGTATCGGCATCAACCAATAATGGTAAGTCGCAAGAATCGGTAATCCGCTGCGCGTCTTCAACAACATCGTGCAATGTGGTAACGGCTAAATCGGGCTTGCCCATGGCGGCGGCAACCCCGCCCCCCGATAAATACAATGCTTCAAAGCCGACACGTTGCGCTAAGCGCGCGCTATAGCCGTTAATTGCCCCGGGGAGCAACAACGGTTTTCCGGCGGCAACTGCCGTGCGAAAACGTTGCCCTGCTGTTGAATTTTGCAAATGAGGTTGTAAGTGAGACACAGGCGCTTTTTTGGTTATTTTAAAAAATAATTTGCTACCTATCCAAAGAGGTAATTACTCATTATTATACAGTATCAAGTTCTATCAAATAGGAGAACAGCGGTATCATTTTTTAGCATTCTTTTCTTTGCGTATGAGGAAAAAAGTGAATTTGTATTAAAATGTATCTTACTAATCGCACTTTCGTGCAGGAGAAATTTTATGCAAACACAAGCCATCCGTATTCATGAAACCGGCGGTGCTGAAAAATTAAAATGGGAAAATGTTACCTTACCCGATCTAGCAGCGGATGAAGTTTTAATTCGTGTTATTGCCGCGGGAATTAATTTTATTGATGTTTATCACCGTAGCGGTTTATATCCCCTGCCCCTGCCGAGTACCTTAGGTTTGGAAGGTGCCGGTATTGTAGAAGCCATTGGGGCGGATGTTAGCGACATTAATGTCGGCGACTCGGTGGGTTACTGTGTTGCCGGATTGGGAGCGTATGCCAAGCATCGCATTGCCAAAGCCGAACGCGTTATCCCTTTGCCGGCGAATATTCCCCCCGAACAGGCGGCAGCTATGCTACTTAAGGGGATGACTGCTGAATATCTTATTCGGCGCACTTATCTGGTTTCTGCCGGGGAAACCGTGCTTTTTCATGCCGCCGCCGGTGGCGTCGGATTGCTTGCTTGCCAATGGTTAAAACAACTGGGGGCAACCGTCATCGGCACTGTTGGCAGTGAAGAAAAAGCACAACTCGCCAAAGAACACGGCTGCGACCATGTTATTTTGTACAATCACGAAGACATTGCCGCACGGGTGAAAGAAATTACCGCCGGTGCCGGTGTCCCCGTGGTCTATGACTCTGTCGGTAAAAGCACCTTTGATGCTTCACTCAATTCATTAGCGCCACGCGGATATTTTGTTTCCTATGGCAACGCCTCCGGTCCCGTAGCACCTTTTGCACCGGCACTGTTGGCAGAAAAAGGGTCTTTATTTTTTACCCGTCCGTCTCTGATGCATTACTGTGCGACTAACGATGACATGCATGCCAGCGCCAAAGCCCTGTTTTTTGCCGTGCATTCGGGAGTAAAAATCACTATTAATCAGCGCTATCCGTTAGCGGAAGCGGCGGATGCACATCGGGCGTTAGAAAACCGTCAAACAACGGGTGCCACTATTTTATTGGCAGAATAAAAATTGACTAAGCCGTCGTTTGCACTTTTTCAATCATGCGAAAAACGGGCTGCATTTTCTTCAATTCCTGCTCTTCAATATGGCAATAAATTTCGTGCCCATCTGGGAAAACACGCTTGGGCGGCAATTCTTTATCGCAAACGCCCTCTATTTTACGCGGACAACGTGAGGAAAACGGGCAACCCGGGGGCGGATTGATGGCGGACGGTAACTCCCCTTCTAAAATAATTTCTTCTTTTTCTATCCGATGATCCGCAATCGGTACTGCCGACAATAACGCCTCTGTATAGGGATGATACGGCGGTGCAAAAATATCTTTTGTTTGCCCCTGTTCCATAATGCGCCCGAGATACATCACAATAATTCTATCGGCAAGGTAACGCACCAAGGATAAATCGTGACTAATAAAGAGGAGCGTGGTGTCATTTTTTGCTTGAATATCTAACAATAAATCAATGACAGCAGCTTGCACAGAAACATCCAAAGCAGAAACCGGTTCATCCGCGACAATTAAATTTGCCCGTCCAGCAAAAGCACGGGCGATGCCAATCCGTTGTTTTTGTCCGCCCGATAACTGCGACGGCTTATAATTTTTATACGAACGCGGAAGTTTGACTAAATCAAGCAAGGAATCAACTTTACGCTCAACATCTTCGCCACTTGCCGCCCCTAATTTACGAATAGAACGGGCAATTTGTGCGCCGACGCTATGCGTGGGATTGAGCGTATCATTTGGGTTTTGAAAAATCATTTGCACAGCGGCAATGGTTTCGGAAGTGCGATCGCCCACAGGCAACACGGCTAAATCTTCATTCCCCATAACAATACTGCCACCACTACCACCTTCCAAGCCCATCAGCACTTTGGCAAAGGTGGATTTTCCACATCCTGATTCGCCAACAATGGCTACAATTTCCTTACGTTTAGCTTCAAACGATAAATCTTGTACCGCTTTAACCTCTCGTTTGCCACCGCCAAATAAACCCAATGGGGATTCAGAGGGAAGTTCGTAGGTTTTTTTGACATCGCGCACCTGCACCAAGGTTTCACCAATTGCCGCCTTTTCGCGTTGATTAACCTCGGGATGATAATTGTCCCAATCAATTTCTTGCCAACGGGTGCAACGCACGCGCTGACCATTGCTATCGGCAACACTAATCGGAATTAAATCTTTGCCACATTTTTCTTCTTCAAAAAAGTCGCATCTAGGACCAAAATAACAACCCTTTGGTCGGTTTGTTGCCAACGGTAATTGCCCGCGAATCGGGCTCAACGGTCTGCTGTTTTTGTCTGCCGTGATATTGGGGATACATCTAAATAAACCGCGCGTATAAGGATGGCGCGAATTGACAAAAATATCTTGTACCTTCCCTTCTTCAATCACCTGCCCCGAATACATAACGGCAACACGTTCACAGGTTTTTAAAATTAATCCCATATTATGCGATACATAAATCATCGCCGTTCCGTATTTTTTACTAATATCGCGCACAATATTTACAATGGCGGCTTCTACGGTGACATCTAAGGCGGTGGTCGGCTCATCCAACAGCAATAACTTCGGATTAGACAATAGCGCCATAGCAATAACTACCCGTTGTTGTTGCCCGCCGGAAAGTTGATGCGGATAAGATTCGATAATGCGTTGCGGATCGGGGAGACGCACATCATCTAACAGTTGCAACGTGCGCGCTTTTGCTTCGCTCTCACTAATATCTTCGTGGGTGAGCGGCACTTCAAGCAGTTGTTTTCCAATCGTCATGCAGGGATTAAGTGCTGCAAAAGGTTCTTGGTAAATCATCGCAATTTTAGAACCGCGTAAAGCGCGCAATTCTTCATTGGAAAAAGTTGCCATATCCCGCCCCATGAAAAATACCTGCCCACCACTAATGGACCCATTATTTCCCATGTAACGCATCAGCGCTAATGATACTGTGGATTTTCCACAACCGGATTCTCCCACCAAGCCAACGCTTTCACCGGCATTTAATGTTAAATTAAAATCAATTACCGCCGGGACATCGCCTTTACGGGTGTGATAAGAAACGTTAAGATTTTTAATCTCTAATAAGGGAGGATTCGTTGACATGACTATTTATAAAAACCTATATTTTTTTGCTGACTTCACTAATGCCATCGGCAAGCAGATTCAGACCTAATACTAACGAAGATACGGCTAAACAGGGGAAGATGGTCATGTGCGGGGCAACAAGAGCAATCGCTCTATTTTCGTTGATCATCCCGCCCCAATCGGGGGTAGGTGGTGGGAACCCTAAACCTAAAAAGCCCAAGATACCGATAAAAATAGTCGTATACCCCATTCTTAAACAAGCATCTACAATCAGAGGGGCTTTGGCATTGGGTAAAATTTCAATGAATAAAATATAAAAAATATTTTCACCGCGCGTTTTTGCGGCGGCAATAAAATCGCGACTGCGAATCGATAATACTTCGCCCCGTACTAAACGAAAAACCGCCGGCGAGGAAGCAAAAGTAACCGCAACAACAATGCTCAGCGGCGATGCGCCTAAAATGCTGATAATTAAAATCAATAAGACCAAAACCGGAAATGCCAATACCATATTTGCAAAAAAGGACAATACCTCATCGACAAAACCGCCATAATAACCAGCCGTCAGCCCTAACATAATACCAATCGCGTAGGCACAGGCAGTTGCAACCGGTGCCCAAAGTAGCACGGTACGGGCGCCGTGAATGATACGCGACATAATGTCCCGTCCCAGAAAATCACCTCCCAACCACAATATCCCTTGTTCGGAAGAAAAACCCGGGCTTGCCATAGGAGCAACAATTGCCAATGGGTCAAACGGGGCTAATACATCTGCAAAAATTGCCACCAATACCCAAAACAGGCAAATTGCCAAACCGATCATCCCGACTCGGCTTTCGCGAATGCTAAAAATAAGTTTGAGTAAATATTTCATTGAAAACGAATACGCGGATTAATGTAAATATATAAAACATCCATAATTAGCTGTGAGGTCACGACCACGACCACAGAGACCATTGCACATGCTTCAATCAAAAACGGATCGGTATTGTTGATTGCTTCCCACAATAAAGTACCAAACCCTTTGTAAGCAAAGAAATACTCGACGACAATCACCCCAGAGAGCAACCAAGGAATTTGCAATAAAATAGCGGTAACCGGGGTAATGAGCGCATTACGCAAAGCGTGGCGCATAATCACTTGTCGCCGTGATAAACCTTTGAGTCTTGCCGTGCGAATAAAATGCGAGCGCATCACCTCTGCCATAGAAGCACGTGTGATGCGCGCAATATAACCCGTCGCATATAAAGTAACAACCGTAACCGGCAACACCATTTCCGCCCAACTAAAGCCGCTACTCATTGAACTGGTGCCCGGGAGCCACCCCAGCCAAAAGACAAAAACCGCAGCCAATAATACTGCACTGGCAAATTCCGGCACGGAAGTTGTCATAATGGAAATAAAAGAAAAGGCACGATCTTGAAAACTTCCCTCGCGCATTCCTGCTAATACTCCTAACAACAATGACAACGGTATCATAAATAACAAAACCAAGGCGATTAATTTACCGGTTTCTAATAAACGCGGCCACAGCACTTTACTGACCGGAACTTTATAACGATAAGAATAACCAAAATCACCGACTACAAATTTACCCAACCAAGTCACATAACGCTTCGCCATGGGGACTTGCAGGGCACGGATGACATTGACTTCATCGTCCACCATTTCTGATATTTTTTTATCAGGATAAACAACGCCTTCTTCCGGGGCATGCGCAATCAACCAATCTCCTTCATTAACCGAAAAAGTAACATATCCTTTTTCTTCAAATGCTACTTTTTCCTCCGCATCGCTTACCGACACGTAGTAATTTTCACGCGCAAGCCAAGCGGTACGTTGCGCCACAGTAGAAAATTGACCGATTGCTTTTCTTGCTAACCCTTCCGGATTAGTTTCCAATACTGCAAAAACCATCAGCGACATTGCCAACATCGTCAGCACGAGAACAGAAAAACGACGTAATATAAGTAATAACATAGCAGAATGCTATTTATTCAATAGACAAGCAAGCCCGCCCCGCCACGTATTTACGGGGCGGGGCGGGGATGATCAACTCTCAGAATTAAGATTCAATCCAAACGCGGTGGAAAGGATAAAATTCTGCCGGATGACGTTGGAAGTTTTTCACTTTGTCCGAGCCCCCAGTGTAGAGTTTCAAGAAAAACGGCTGTACCATAACATGGTTATTGACCAATTCTTCCTGACATACTTTGATGTACTGGCTTGCTGATTTGGCATCAGGCGAACCTGCTGCCGCATCCAAAGCATCATCATATTTTTTGCTGTTGAAATGCGCTTCATTCCACTTGGCA
>JAHZKE010000088.1 GCA_022600535.1 Pseudomonadota bacterium | reverse complement strand
CAACTGCCAAAAGAGTAGTATTGAAAACAAACCAAGTAGCGCATGAAAAAAACGCACCCCCGTTTCGTTGGCGCCGAAAATGGCAATTCCCAGAGCACTGGGAATTGCTTGCCACGGCGGGTAGGAAACCAATTTTAAGTTGCTATTAACTGATGCTCCATTCAATGACATAAATACATTGCGTCCGTCCCAACCACTGTAACTACCTGTTAACAACAGATTTTTTCCTCCTACTGCTAAGGGAGCTTCGTCGTACCATAATGGTGCATAATCTAAATTAAATAATACTAAATAGGCGACAATAAAGAAAATAAACGCTGCTATCAAGCCCTCTCGGCTAAATAGAGTATGTGAATCATGGATCGGTTTTATCACAGTCATTTTACGATATTATTGATGTTTTAATAATGAAATGACAGTAGTGATGTCAATGCCAGAGTGATGACTTCGCTCTCTTTCGGCAAATTGACGATATTCATTTCTAACAACAAAATTGACGAACCAGAATTAACCATGGTACCATTTTTCTTCGCAAATAATTGGAAAATTTTTTGCTCAATTTCTCGCGTCCGCTTCCCCATTTGTGCAATACTATTTGATACTTCATTAACAACGGTTATTTCTTTTTTTTTCATACATTACCTTCGCGTAAGGAACAGAAATATTTATCTTCTGACGAAGTCATAATAGCTACTTTTTTTGTATTTTTGTAGAATGAGAGTAGTAAAAACTCCACATTGTACAATAAATTTATTTTTTTATCACAAAGGCAAATAATTTTCTTTCCACTAGTAATTAGATGGTGGCTTCGTGTAAGATTGTCATCCCATTAGAAACCAGCATTACCATCATCATCGATGGCTCGGGCATCAAATCAATAACGTCGACGATAAATATAGACGGAACCCTTTTTCGGGAGCGGACGAAAGGTATGAAACTCTAATTCGGGGCGTTGCGTTGGATAAGAATATTTCTCTGATTGGAATACAAGTTTGTACTCATTAGCATTGGGTTTTCTCTCCCCAATCACCACCTGCCAAACTGGTTTAATATCCCCTTCAAACAGCGGCACTCCCAACTCGTGTATCTTTTCTTTGGGAATACCACTTTGTTCGTTCAAAGCACAACAAAATATTAATTTTTCTGAAAAATAAAACTGCATTATAGAATAATCTTGCCAGGGGCTGACAAAAATCGTATCATCTTGTTCGGCATGTGTATTTAAATAATCAATTAAGTCGTTTAAATAAATAATATAAGGGCGGTGAATTTCGCCAATTAACTGCGGCAATAAAAAACGTATTTTTTCTTGCGTAAATAAATTAGGATACAAATACGGAAATGATAATGCATTAGATACTAATAATGATAGAAATATCGGCACGGCATAAAAAACACCCCCTCGTTGTCGCCATAACCAGTTGACAAAAGTAGCAATGATCAATGCACATAATGGTAATGCAGGCACCAGATAGCGCGAATCTGCCAATTCGTGACCCGCCGCTGGGCGCACTGCCACTAAACCAGAAAAAAATAAAAATAATGCCAGCAATACACTCCAACGAATAATTGCTGCCCTTTCATTATTAGAGGAATGGTTATTTTTTTTTGTTATTTTTGTATTAATTTTTTTATCTTTTTTACTGACTGTAAAAACAGGAAACACTAAATAACAGAAAAACCATACTGCCACCCACAAGGGCAACCAACCAAAATGCAACATTTCTCTAAAATTATAAAAAATTAAAATAACATGCCGTTGGAACCAAGAATATTCATAATCTACATGGGTAAATTCTAATTTTTCACTCGTGCCAATAATGCCTGCAACAAACAAATAAGTGATGCACAGCGCCACAACAGCAAGTGATGCTCCTAATATTTCTATCCATTGACGGCGGCTTGTTTCGCGAGCATAGTAAAGTAAGTGCCATATCCCTATTGCCATTGCTATAGAACTGCCAATTGCATAATGGTTTAAAAACCCCAAAACCACAGCCAGTGTGGCAACCACTAAGTGCCACAATTTACCATTTGCCCCGATATATAAACGATAGCAATAAAAAGCAAGTAGTGTAAAAAATATTGCATCTGCCGCATAGCGCCCTATCCGCATAAATAAAATAGTTTGGGCAGACAAAGCAAACAAGGTTAATGCCAGTAAGCGTAGTCGTTTTTGGGGGGCGAAATCTAAGCGTAATAACTGCCAAAAAATTAGGATAGAAAATAAACCAAGCAATGCATGGAAAAAGCGCACCCCGACCTCGTTAGCGCCGAAAATTGCAATCCCCAAGGCACTGGGGATTGCCTGCCACGGTGGGTAAGAAACCAATTTTAAGTTGCTATTGATCGACGCACCGTTTAAGGTCATGAAAACATTGCGCCCATCCCAACCATTATAGCCGCCGGTAAGTACAATGTTTTTCCCCGTCACTGCTAAGGGGGATTCATCGTGCCACAACGGTGCGTACCCTAAATTAAATAATATTAAATAGGCGGCAATTGCGAATATAAACGCCGCTACCAAGCTTTCTCGGTTAGCTAATAAATTACGGTGCAACGGTATCACAGTTATTTTTCGACATTATCGATATTTTTAAAATTATTCGGCAAACTTTTCAAAGCTTTTTTGTAGGACGGGGGGCGTAAAAACTCCATATTGTACAATGAATTTATTTTTTTTATCAACGAAGACAATAATTTTCTTTCAATTAGTGAATAGATAAGAAAAAACTCCTTATATCGCGTGCTACAACGTCACAAGCGGGCAGGGTAGCAAGCTCACCCATTGCCGAATATGTGCTGACACTCTACACTTTCTATAAAAAAGTGTAAAATTGACATTGACATAGACATTTAATCATTGACATTATTTAAATTGATTATTTTGAAATATATGTGACTTTTGATTGAAAATCCATCTCTACCGCTTCCTTTATTAAAAAAACCAATATGGAATTAAACAACATTTATCGCGATAAAACCGTATTGGTCACCGGTTGTACTGGTTTTAAGGGAACATGGCTTAGTGAATGGTTGCTATTATTAGGTGCTCGTGTTGTCGGTTATTCGCTCCCGCCGACAACAACGCCTTCGTGCTTTGATGTCACTGGCATTGCTCACCGTCTTACCCATAATATTGAAGCAGACGTTAGATCTCTCAACGATGTTGAGGCCGCAATTGAGCAACATCAACCCGATTTTATTTTTCATCTTGCTGCCCAACCGTTAGTGAAAGAATCATACAAAGAACCGCATGCAACTGTAACAACGAATTGCATCGGCAGTATGAACATATTAGAAGCGTTACGCAATAGCACACATCCCTGTATAGTCATTATGGTAACAACTGATAAGGTCTACGAAAATAAAGAATGGGATTATGCTTATCGCGAAAATGATGCACTCGGCGGTCACGATGTCTACAGCGCTAGTAAGGCATGCGCAGAGATTGTAATCTCTTCTTATCGGCGTTCATTTTTTAGCCATTGGCACAGCGATACAACAAAACCGATTATCGCCATTGCCAGTGTGCGCGGTGGGAATGTTATTGGCGGAGGAGATTGGGCAGAAAATCGTATCATTCCCGATTGCATGCGTTGCCTTGCTAACGGTCAAGAAATTACAATACGAAACCCAACAGCAACACGCCCTTGGCAACATGTATTAGAATTGATTGGCGGCTATCTACAGTTAGCCGCACAAATGCAGCAGGCATTAGAGGACAACCAATTATCGCGCTTGCAAACGCTCTGTTCTTCGTTTAATTTTGGTCCCCACAACACTTCTAACAAAACAGTTGCAGAAATTGTAAAAGAAGTCATTCGCCATTGGGGCAGCGGGCAGTGGCTTGATGCGAGTGATAACAAAGCACACCATGAAGCTGGAAAATTGCACTTGTCAATTGAAAAAGCACACCATGTTTTAAAATGGCAGCCGTGTTTGACTTTCACAGAAACCGTAACGCAAACAGTAGAATGGTATCGCCAGTATTACACTGCCGCGGGCAACAAGGCACTTACAGAAAAATTGTGCCAACAACAAATATTCAATTATGAAAACAATATAAACACGTAAATGAAAAATAATTGAAGCTCCGATTACATCCTGCAACTACCTGCTTTCCATTCCTCAACAAACAATTTACAAACCACTACCACCTCCCAGCCAATGAAATTTACAGAAACAATTTTATCCGGTGCTTATTGCATCGAAATGGAACGACACACGGATGCGCGCGGTTTTTTTACGCGGCAATTTTGTAGCCGCGAATTTGCCGAACATGGGCTACCAACACAATTTGTGCAAATTAATAACTCACTCAGCACACAAAAATACACATTGCGCGGTATGCACTATCAATTACCCCCCTATGCCGAAACAAAAATTGTCCGCTGTTTGCGCGGTGCTTTATTGGATATAATTATTGATTTGCGTCCTGATTCTCCGACATTCAAGCAATGGTTGTATGAAGAATTAACCGCCGACAACCACCGCATGTTGTTGGTGCCCAAAGGATTTGCACACGGTTTTTTCACACTGACAGAGGATACCGAAGTATTATACTTAGTCGACGAGTTTTATGCTCTGCAAGCAGAGCGCGGCTTACGCTGGGATGACCCTGAATTTGGCATTACCTTACCGCACACACCAACTGTTGTCTCCGAAAAAGATGCCAACTGGCAGTCGTTTAACTCTGCCTATCATTTAAATCAATAATGAACATTTTATTCACCGGTGCTAGCTCATTTAGCGGTTATTGGTTTGTTCAAGAACTGCTTCATGCCGGTCACAATGTGACTGCCGCTCTATCGCTTCCTCCCACTGCCTACAATGGTTTGCGTGAGCAACGTTTAACAGCATTACCTACGACCTGTGTCAAAAAATTTAATACCCCCTTTGGTAGCCCTGCTTTTATGCAACTTATTAAACAACAGCCGCATTGGGATATACTCTGTCACCATGCTGCTTGTGTGCGCAATTATAAAAGCCCATCGTTTAATGCGGTTGCCGCGCTCAAAGAAAACACACGCAACGCAACTGCGGTACTAAAACAACTCAAACAACGCGGTTGCCAACGTATCGTTCTTACCGGCTCTTTTTTTGAATCAGGCGAAGGTGGCACACGGCAATCTGCCGCATTGTCACCGTATGGTTTATCTAAATCACTCACCACTGCTTACTTTCGTTATTATGCATTGCAAGAAAAATGGAGTTTAGGGCATTTTGTCATTCCCAACCCATTTGGTCCCATGGAAGAACCGCGTTTTATCGCTTATTTAATGCGTAATTGGAAAGATGCTGCCATTGCCAATGTCAATACACCCAACTACTTACGTGATAATATCCACATTAGTTTATTGGCAAAAGCGTATGCCCAATTTGTAAATACCCTACCCGTCAATGCTGGTTTTAGTCGCCTCCGTCCCTCCGGCTACGTAGAAACACAAGGGGAATTTACCCGCCGCTTTGCACGCGAAATGCGTAAACGTCTTTCGCTACCTTGCCAACTTAAATTGGCAAAACAAACCGATTTTAACGAACCAATGAAACGCATCAATAATCAACCACTGGACAGTAAAGCATTGGCTTGGTCAGAAAAAAAAGCGTGGGATGACATTGCGCAATTTTACCGCGAATGAAACCCATCCCCGCCGTTATTCAAAACATATTTAAAGCAGCAATAATCCCGTTATTGTTACTTACTGGGATTATTTTTTATGATCAGTACGGCAATTATATAGAGATTGATTACATTCAACAACAAAACAAACTATTGCAAACCTATTATCAACAACAACCATTTTTGACGGTTGCCTTATTTACTTTATTTTCTCTTCTCTGCATTAGTGTTGCAATACCGGGGGGGCAAGTGCTCCCCATTATTGCCGGCCTATTTTTTGGTTATTCTACTGGCTTTGTTGTGGCTATTATCTGCTATGCAATCGGCCCGATATTACCTTTTTTGCTCGCTCGTTATTGCATCGGAAATTTTTTACAAAACAAATTTACTTTACAATTACAAACTTTTAACCGCGGATTTGAAAAAGATGGGGTCTGGTATTTACTGATTATCCGTCAACTGCCACTCCCCTTTTTTGCTGTCAACTTATCTTTAGGGCTTACCTCCATTCACTTATCTAAATATATATGGATCAATTTTTTTGCGTTACTGCCCGTTAGCTTAACCTCTCCTTATTATGGCACAATACTAAAAGATACAATGACCTCCGATCATTTATTGTCAACAGAACTAGTCATTTCCTTAGCTTTAATAACAATATTACCGTCAATAGCGGCGTTATTGTTGATTCGTTATATTCGTTTTCGCAGAGAAGTAAAAAAAGCGTGTTGACAATTATTGCTTACTCCCACAATGCGTTCGCTCTTTGATCAAATATATTTACCAATCTTGACGAAGGGATTTCAATCTCTCATGGTAGGGTATTTAATTTTGATGCCTAGCACTTTTAATATTGCCTTTAATCGAATCAACCAAGGAGGCGACCAATCGGGAATAGTTCTTGTTCCAGTTTCCGAGCGTGTTGGTTCTAATTTTGGCGCTTTTTCAACGACAAAAATAGTATCGTAGTAAGTTAATGAATGTGCCGAGCGAGTAAAATCAGATACTTTTAATCCCCAAGAAAGTGGCTTGGAGCACCAACTCGCCGCATGCCAAGCGTGCAAATTATCTATGTAACGCTTGCTGTATTCAATAAATGAAAAGGGCCAACGATAGCCGCCACCCCAAGGAAACCAATAAGAAGTATGTAAGTCTTCGCACAAATACACTCCATTTTCAGAAACATACGGGAATAACTCTTTAAAGGTATTTTTTTGCTGACGCATGGTATGCCCACCATCATCAATTAATATATCAATCCGTGGGATTTTTTCTGCCAAAGAACGTAAGAATTTTCTATCCGCTTGATCACCAATATAAATTTCAATTCCCTCTTCTGCAAATTTTTCACAGTGTGGATTAATATCAACCCCATAAATTTTGCAATTTTCGCCAAAATACTGTTTCCACATCTGCAACGATCCGCCTTGCGACACACCAAATTCAACGATATGCACTTCCGTGCCACGAAATCGACTAAAGTGTTTTTCATAAATTTCAAAATAATGATGCCACTTGTCAATCAATCTCCCAGTATTTTGTTTAAAATAATTTTCTAAATCATTCATATTTTTATTTTTGTAAAGACCAGATAGGAAAACAAGCATTATAAATGAAAATAACAAATTTTGTGCAACGACAATACGCCTGTAAAATTCGCGATTTTCCAATGCTAACATGTCGTAAAAATGGAAGTAGCAGGTGAGCTTGTCATTGTTTTTACTTTAATAATAGCATTACCACCGCTCGTAGCAATATTATTACTTCGTTATATTCGTTCTCGTCGTGCAGCAAAATTATGAGACATTATTTGCTTCAGTCACAAACAGCAACCGCGCAATTTACGACACGATACAATATAATGAGAATAAATTGTTTTTTCCAAAAACTTATCAAGGCACAATATATACGAAATCTTTCGCGCTACAATGGAAACCTTATTTGCTTACTTTTGATTACGAAGCAGATAACAGCCCGCTATATTAGAACCAATCAAATAAACAAATACAATGGAAATTTACTACTTCTGGGTTGTCGCAATTGTATTTCTACACAACAGGGGGGGAGCGATTTTTCAGTAACAGGATTTTCTGTAGATTCTATAAAATAGAACGGAAATACTACTGGTATAGTCACAAATGTCCAGCCGCGCTCTCCTTTTTCTCATATCGCTGAGTAACTCTCCATTATTTTTTTGACCCACGATTATGTATTTCTTCTTTTGCAATCAATAAATAAAGAATAATTGCAGTAAATATAATGTATTCTGCAATAACAATCGGACCGTAAAAACCACCCCGATTAAAATACGGAACTATATCGTAGAACATAAAATCACTACTAAACGGGGTAAATAAAATCGGCGTAGAAATAGGAGCATCGGCAGGTATTAATTGTGGTTCATTCGGCATTTGGTGTGGTGTCGTCCAAAAAATTCTTTGTGAAATCATTTGAGCAGCAACCAGCACAGAAAGAATAATTTTATGCTTTTTAAGTATGGGCAGCCCCGCCTGCATGGCAAGAGCAATTAGAATGATATACAATGGCATCACGGTTAAAAATTGCCGTATAGCTGAAGATAATGCAGCGTAGAGTAAATATAATAGTAAGAGAAGCAACCAATGCCAATTTTCACTCAAGTGCTTGGCAATCACCTCTCGCTTCCATAATAACACCACCACCAAAGGCCCATAAGCAATAAAAAATTCTTCCAATAACCAGAAAAACGGCTTCTCATACACTGCGTAAATAAAGTAGAGCAAAGTAGATCCTTGGTTTAGCGCTGATTTTTCTTCCCCATAATAACCGGTAACGATCGTGTCTTGTCGTACTAACAGGTAAGCCAATAAAGCCATGGCCATTGGCAGTAACAAGCGCAAGCGCAAGAAAAAAGATCTCATTTCAAACAATGACCGTATTTTGGCTGAAAAAGTAGTGGCATGTTTAGGAAAAGGCAGACATAGCGGTATTAGTGCACTAATGATTAAAAATGAACTGCGATTGAGAGTTGCACAAAATGCAACTGCACTTAGCAATGCAAGCCATTGCAGATTATACGGATTAGTTCTTAATTTTTGCATCAAATAAATTGTTGAAGCAATTGCAAACATTGCGACCGAAGTGACATGGTTGCCGTCAAAATAGCTTAATCGCAGTGGCGCAAAAAAATGTAACGGAAATAATGAAGCTGCAAAAACACGAATACGCCAGTCAGGGACGATTGGAGCTAAGGTGAGTAAAATAACAACGGCGGTGAGAGTTGCAAAAATTAAATTAATCACCTTAAAAGTGGAGAGTAAATCATTTGGTGAATTAGAAAACATAGCCGCGAGCCACGGCGTAAATTGCCGGTAGACAAACGGCGATCTAGCAGCAATTGTTTCATCTTGAAAAAATTGCAACGCCATATTGAAATAAACTCGCCCATCCCATCCCAGCCCTTGATGTACTGTAGTGTGTCCCTGTGTAAAATATGACAACAAATGCACCGCGAGCAATACGCCAAAGAATAGGAACCACTCTCGCGCATTAAATTGTATTGATTTTTTGCTAGTCTGCATTATGTTTGAGAAACCCTCTCTTGGTTAAATACAGGTTTATTATATATTCTAAAGTATTCAATGCTATAATTTTTCTATGAAAGCAGTTATTTTAGCAGGTGGATTGGGCACTCGGCTCAGCGAAGAAACCGCAACACGCCCGAAACCAATGGTGGAAATCGGTGGTTATCCGATTTTATGGCATATTATGAAGATGTACGCCCAACACGGCGTCAATGAATTTGTAATTTGTTGCGGTTATAAAGGTTACCTCATTAAAGAATATTTTAATAACTATTTTTTACATATGTCGGATGTTACCTTTGATATGTGTGCAAATAAAATGCACGTACACCAAAACAAAGCGGAAGATTGGCAAGTCACATTGATAGATACCGGAGAACAAACCATGACCGGCGGGCGATTGGCGCGAGTGGAAGAATACGTTAAAGACGAACCCTTTTTTCATTTTACCTACGGTGACGGGGTGAGCGATGTGAACATTACCGCACTGACTGCATTTCACCAGCAACACGGAAAATTGGCAACAATTACTGCTGTATTACCGCCGGGGCGCTATGGCGCATTGCAGATGGAAAACAAACAAGTAAAGAAATTTATAGAAAAACCAGCGGGAGATGGCGGTTATATTAATGGTGGTTTTTTTGTTTTATCGCCACAAGTCATTGACTGCTATACCGATACCAGCGAAGGATGCATCTGGGAACAACAACCATTAATGCAACTGGCAGCAGATAATGAACTGATGGCGTGGGAACACAATGGTTTTTGGTTACCAATGGATACACTACGCGATAAAAACGAATTAGAAAAATTATGGTCGCAAAACAAAGCACCATGGAAGCAATGGTGAACAGCAACGTCTCATCTAAGCATATAAAGTATAATTAACTTTTCTTGAGATAAAAATTACATGCCTAAAAAAATATTACTCACTGGCGGTCTTGGTTTTATCGGTAGCCACACCGTAGAATACTATCTGCAAACCACCGACTGGCACATTATCGTGATTGATTCGCTGAGCTATGCGGGGCGCGTAGAACGCCTCACTTGCCTGCCAAACTACGACCCCGACCGCGTCAATATCATTTGGCACGACTTGCGCGCCCCGCTACATGATACATTGATAAAAAAAATCGGCGATGTTGATTATATTGTCAATATGGCATCCGATTCGCATGTTGACCGCAGTATTGCCGAGCCCGTCAATTTTATCAATAACAATGTTGCGCTCATGCTCAACATGCTGGAATACGCCCGCGAAATCAAACCACAAGCGTTTATACAGGTCTCTACCGATGAAGTGTACGGTGCCTCCGAAAAAGGTGCCATCCATAAAGAAAACGATCCCCTACGCCCTTCCAATCCTTATGCAGCATCCAAAGCGGCACAAGAAATGATTGCTTTTTCTTACTGGCGTACTTTTGCGGTGCCACTGATTATCACCAATACGATGAATAATTTTGGCGAGCGGCAGGATGTTGAAAAATTTATCCCCATGACAGTACGCAAAATATTGTCCGATAGTGTCAATACCGTACACGCAATACAACACGGGGGCAACTGGGTTTCGGGGTCGCGGGTGTGGATGCACGCTAAAAATCACGCCGATGCCATTAAATTCATTTTAGAGAAGACAACTCCTGCACGTTATGTCAGTGATACCACCCTCCTCCCCGATAAATACAATATCGCCGGCGATAAACAAATCAGCAACGAAGACATTGTCCGCATGATCGGAAAAATTATCGGCAAAGAAGCAAAAATTGAATTTGCCGATCTACCGCCCACACGTCCCGGACACGATTTTCATTACAATATAGATGGTAGCAAACTAAAAAATCTCGGCTGGGAAATGCCTGTTTCCACTGAAGAAACATTTGAACGCACCATTCATTGGATGGTGCAAAACCCCAACTGGTTATAAAAAGCACATTGGGCATTAGCACATAGTGATGACTGTTTCTTGCTCTCGTACATTGCCGTTATTAGCAATTGCTGTCCCCTGCTATAACGAAGAAGCAATTATCCTCGATTCCATGCGGACGTTAAACGAACACCTCACGCGCTGGAAACAAGAAAAAATAATTCACGAAGATAGTTTTTGTTGCTATGTAGACGATGGCAGCAGTGATAACACTTGGGCACTGCTTGCGGCAGAAACAGGAAAATATTGTCGCGCCATAAAGCTCGCGCATAATGTCGGACATCAACATGCTTTATTTGCTGGCATGGTTTATGCGACAGACCGTAGCGATTGCTGCATTTCATTAGATGCCGACTTACAAGATGATTTATCGGTGATTCCCGAGATGTTAACGCGTTATAGTGAGGGATGCGAAGTGGTGTACGGTGTGCGCGCCGACCGCAGTAGCGATTCTTGGATTAAACGCCTCTTTGCCAATAGCTACTACTGGTTGGCAGCAAAAATTGGCATTGCCGGCATTCCGCATCATGCCGATTTTCGCCTACTGAGCCGGCGAGCATTGCTTATCATACGTGAGTTTCGCGAACAACATTTGTACTGGCGCGGTATTGTCCCGTCTCTTAATTTACCTTCAGCAAAAGTATTTTATACACGACAAGCACGAATTGCTGGTGACAGTAAATACACCATTATCAAGTTGATCACATTAGCCCTCAATGGTGTCACTTCATTTAGTATTATTCCATTGCGTTTTATTACTTTTCTTGGCTTTATCATTTCGTTAATCTCTTTTTATTTTATTTGTTCATTAATTTACAACTATTACTTTGACAGAACATCGGTGCAAGGTTGGACTTCACTACTGATTTCACTTTATTTTTTGGGCGGTTTAATTATGTTTTCACTTGGCATTACCGGCGAATATATCGGTAAAATCTTTATAGAAAGCAAAAAACGCCCGCTGTATATAGTAGAGCAACAGTTGGACGATACTCCTCCACCCCCTGCGGCATAAGCACAATGGCATCAGTAAAAAAACAAGAAACGATTTTAGTCGTCGGCGGCGCTGGCTACATTGGTAGCCACATGGTGTTGTTGCTGATTCGTCGCGACTACCATGTTGTTGTATTAGATGATTTATCTTCCGGACATCAACAGGCAGTAGACCCTGCCGCCGAACTCATTATCGGCGATATGGCAGATGCCGCGATATTACAGGATATTTTCAACCGTCATAATATCAGTGCCGTCATGCACTTTGCTGCTTTTATGCTGATTGATGTTTCCGTGGCAAACCCTTCCGAGTACTATCAAAATAATGTATTTAAAACATTATTTCTATTAGACCAAATGCGCACTGCCGGCATTAACTATTTTATTTTTTCTTCTACTGCAGCGGTATTTGGCGAGTCGCATTATTTACCAATAGACAACGCACACCCGAAAAATCCGGTCAATCCATACGGCAGTAGTAAGTTGATGGTGGAACGCATCTTGGCAGATTATGCGCGTGCCTACGGCATGCGTTATGCCGTTTTACGTTATTTTAATGCCTGCGGTGCCGACCCGCAGGGGCGTATTGGCGAACTCCACGACCCCGAAACCCATTTAATCCCCGTTGCCTTACAAGCTGCTGCTGGCAGACGCGAACACTTTTTTATTTTTGGTAATGATTATGATACCGAAGACGGCACATGTCGCCGTGATTACATTCATGTTTGCGACTTGGCAGATGCCCATTTACTCGCGTTAGAAAAAATCAAACACGAAGCAGGCAATGTATCTTATAACTTAGGCAATGGCAACGGCTTTACCGTGCAACAAGTGGTAGATACTGTAAAACAAGTGACGGGATGCGATTTTATCGTGCAACAGCAAGCACGCCGAGCCGGCGACCCTGCCGCACTCATTGCCGATGCAAGCAATGCGCAGAATGAATTGGGTTGGAAGCCGAACTATCAAGATTTGACAACGATTATTCAACACGCTTGGCAATGGGAACAATCGCGCGTATTCCGCCTATAACCTTACTCGCTGGCTCGAGATTTCATCTCACAACTCACGGCTCTGGGCACTTCGGCAGGCCAGTGAGCGCGATAGATTTTAAATTTAGCGCACTGACATATTAAAAAGGAGTTATTGCGAGACGAGCTGTTAATTTATAACGGTTTGTTACTGCTTCTCAACGGCTGATTTTTCATCTGCTGAAGTAATCCAATCAGTCGTTAAAGGTTTTCTTTCTGGTTGACTTTCTGCACTTTTCTCCGATGATTGTTTTTCAACCGGTGCGCTTGTAGGTGTTGTTGGTGAAGACGGCGTTGCGACCTCTTTTCTAACAATCGGCGGCAAAGAAACTGCATTTGTTTCGGACTTCCGCTCTACTGGTGTAGGCGCAGGTGTCGGTGTCGGAGCAGGTGCCGCAGTTGCGGTTGGAATCGCTGGCGCTGATTCAACCGGTGTACTTGTAGGTGTTGTTGGCGAAGACGGCGTTGCGACCTCTTTTGGAACAATCGGCGGCAAAGAAACCGCATTTGTTTCAGACTTCCGCTCTACTGGTGTAGGCGCAGGTGTCGGTGTCGG
Organism: Pseudomonadota bacterium; assembly: GCA_022600535.1. Classification (GTDB taxonomy): domain Bacteria; phylum Pseudomonadota; class Gammaproteobacteria; order Tethybacterales; family Persebacteraceae; genus JAHZKE01. Next base: position 15,464 of record JAHZKE010000088.1, on the reverse strand, counting down.
AGCAAGTGCCGCAGTTGCGGTTGGAATCACTGGCGCTGATGCTGCTTGCTTGGTTTCCGTTTTTTCGGTTACCGCTGCTGCTTTCTCGGTTCTTTGCGTATTTTCTCCCTTCGCCACTCTTTCACCTCTCTCACTTCGCTCGCCTCTATTTGCTCTTGTTCTTGGCGGTTTGTTTTTAGCAGAATCCGATTGCTCGCCGCTTGTATAAGCAGTATTTGCATTATCGCTAATTGCCGTTGTTGTATCAACCGCTGGCTTATTTCTTCCCCGATTGCCATTTGCGGATGATTTTTTCTCTGCCGGCGCTCGCTCCGTAACAGGTTTAGCCGTTGCTACAGCGACTGTTGCCGAGTGTTGATTTTCTGCATCGCGATTGGTTGCGGCAGTCGGTTTATTTCTACCGCTATTGCCGCCCTGTGAGTTTTTGGCACCGCGCCCCGGCGAATCTCTGCGCCCTTGTCGGGGCGATTGTTGCGTTCTTCCGCCGCGACCTCTGCTGTTATTTTCTCCACGCCTGCCGCTCGCTCGCCCTTCGCTGCGAGAACTATTTCTGTTCGCACCGTTGCTATCATTCGCACTACTCACTGACTTTCCACCGAAAATATTTTTCAAAAAGCCGGCAAAAGAAAAGCTATTTTTCTTACTCGGCATCGCTTCCTGGGGAAGCATATCTTTAATCAACGGCGAGTTAGCAGTTATTTTCTCTTGCGGTTCGTATTTATATCTTTCAATCTCTTCCTTTTTCGTCTGTTGCGAAATTGCTTTAATCGCATCTGCTTTATTGCCGCGTGTGGGTTTAAGTTTGTATTGCGGCGACTCCAAATGATTATCCGGCACCACGACAATACTGCAACCGGAATAACTTTCTATTTGCCGCAAATCATCGCGCTTTTCATTGAGTAGAAATACTCCGATTTCGCGCGGCACTTGTAAAGTAATGGTTTGCGTATTGGCTTGAAATGCAACCGTGCTGATTTTACGCAACAAATATAAGGCAAACGACTGTTCACGCCAGATGAGTCCGCTCCCGGTACAACGTGGGCACAGTTGTGTCTGTGAAAAAATCAACGAACGCGATTTACGCTGGCGCGACATTTCTAATAAACCAAATTCTGAAATTTTACTGATACGAATCCGTGCGCGATCTTTACGCACCAGTTCCGTCACCCGTTTTTCTAGTGCCTCTCTATTTTCGCGGTTGCGCATATCAATAAAGTCCACCACGACTAAACCGCCCAAATTGCGCAAGCGTAACTGTTCGGTAATAATCTCGGCGGCTTCTAAGTTTGTTTTAAACGCGGTTTCTTCAATACCTCCACCCTTGCGTTGCCGCCCGGAATTGACATCAATCGCGACCAACGCTTCAGTGCTGTCAAAAACAACCCGCACACCACTGGGGGTAGCGACTTCGCGCATGTAAATTTCTTCAATTTTGTTTTCAATTGCCGGCGGCACCATGTTGTCAATGCTGTCGTGAAAACGCACTTGTTCACTGTTATCCGGAAACAACATTTTGACGAAAGTATTTAATTCTTCGTACTTTTCGCGGCTATCGCAAATAATCACATCTTGATTATCGGGACGGAAATAATCACGCATCACTCGCAACGATAAATCATTTTCACGGTAAATTAATGTCGGTTCGTTTATTTTTTCTGCCGCCGATTGTACTGCCTCCCATAAAGGAAGCAAATAAGAGCGCAAATCCCAAGCAATGTCTTCTTTGGTGTGATTCATGGCTGAGGAACGGGCGATAATGCTCATACTTTCCGGTACCGGCAATTCGTCCATGATGTGATTCATTTCTTTGCGCGCATCGGCACTGGCATTGGAACTGACGCCGTAGGATTCTTCCCGATACGGCAATAACACTAAAAAATTACCGGCAAGAGAAATAAAACTGGTCAGCCCTGCTCCTTTGTCACCGATATTGTCTTTTTTAATTTGCACCAATAGTTTATCGCCAACGGCAATTCCTCCGGGGCTCACCCCGGGCATATTTTTAGGAATTTGTCGCATTGGCAAAAAACCGTTTTTATCTTCACCAAAATTAACAAAAACCGCTTCTAAACTCGGCTCTAAATTGGTCACCGTGCCTTTGTAGATATTGCCCCTTTTATTTTCCTCCCCTTGAAACTCTTGTTCAAAATCAATTAACGTGTCGTCTCGGGCAACAATAATGCGGCTTTCTTCCGGTTGTTTAATGTTGAGATATATGTTTTTCATAATGTCCTTTCTCCAACGCAGACAAAGGCACCAAAACACTATACGATACTAGTTAAACAAAAGGAATTTTACCTTTTGCTTTTCAACTACTTTTTATCTCTACGAGATAATTTCTGTAAAACGAATCTTACAAATAATATAATTTGGTACCAAGCGACTTGCAATTGGCTTCTTAATAATCGTTACAATTCGGTGAACGATTCACACCATTAACTACGTTGACTGTTATGCCTAAACAAGCTTTATATCAACGCGCATTAGCAAAGCATTTTTGCTGTGCCAGAGGCCTATATTCAACGGCGAAATTTACAATATCACCGCTATTTACCATAAAAAAATAAACTTTTACAGATGTCCGCAATTATAGCATTATTTTTATGTTTTTACTCATCATTAATATTGATGGTAAATTTTTCGCTGCCGCGTAAAATTTCTAATTTGTGAGCACTGGGGAGTAATTGTCCATCCGCAACATGCGCTTGTGGGTTATGCCCGTTGATATTGACCACAATATCCCCCACTTGCAAGCCATTACGTGCGGCAGGAGAATCTTGCCAAATGCGTGTTGTCAATAAATAAGTCAGTGTTTCTTGGCTACTCTCGCCTAATATTTCTGTATGCAAGCGGCGCGACAATAAGCGCATTTCTGCCCCCAAAGTATCGGCGGCAGGAGCTGTTTTGCGAATTAATCGCCCATAAGAGCTCATGGCAAGCCCTGCGGGAATGGCAAAGCCAATCCCTTGCGGGGTAATACCGTGCTGGCGATAAAAAAGCGCACTGTTAATGCCGACTAATTTACCACTGGTGTCGGACAATGCCCCGCCGGAACTGCCGGGATTAATAGCGGCATCGGTTTGAATAAAACGCTCAAAACCGTGTAACCCTAAACGATCTCTACCAATGGCACTGACAATCCCCATCGTTGTAGAGCGATTAAGCCCAAATGGATTGCCAATGGCAAAAACAACATCGCCGGGTTCTAAATGCTTATCATTCGCACTCGTCATTGCCGGTAAATCAGATGCCTCAATATGTAAAACCGCAATATCAATATCGGGGTCAATCCCGACTAACTGTGCAACGTATGAGTTCCCATCTTTGAGCCCGACTTCAATCTCGTTGAGATTTGCAATTAAGTGATAGTTGGTAATAATATAACCATCTGAGCTAACAATCACTCCGGAACCAAGGCTATCTTCGGCGCCGTGTTCATCGCGTCCATAAATACTGACCACCGAGGGCAGTGCTTTAGAAACAGCAGAGCGGTAAGAAAGCGGTTTGTTATCAACGATTTGCAAAAAGAGCGCCACCACTGCCGCCGCCGCGGCAAAAATCGTAAATGCCTGCGTAAATATACGCCATAACTCTTTTGTATTGCTCATTATGAACATTAGTGTACAACATTTAACAACACTTCTGCTATTTAGCGGTAAAAACACTAAAAAATATGCTTTCATTAAACAACACCATCCACTATAAAATCGTAGCGCTTGCAAACAAGTTATAGACAAGTTGCGCGGTGAAGTCCGTTTAGTATCATATAATAACGCCTATGAATTATCCTTTTCAAGACGTTGAAAAACAAGCGCAGCAATTGTGGCAAGAACATAATTTATTTGTTGCCGATGAAAACCACCGCGGCGATAAATTTTACTGTTTGTCTATGTTCCCCTACCCGTCCGGGCGGCTGCACATGGGACACGTGCGCAATTACACCATTGGCGATGTCTTGGCGCGCTATCGCCGTATGCAAGGCGATAACGTCTTGCAGCCAATGGGGTGGGATGCTTTTGGCTTACCAGCAGAAAATGCCGCGATTGAACACAATATCGCCCCTGCCGAATGGACCTATCGCAATATTGAAGAAATGCGTCAACAACTGATGCGCTTAGGGTTAGCGGTAGATTGGCGGCGTGAATTTGCCACCTGCGATGCCGATTATTATCGCTGGGAACAACAATTATTTGTGCGCTTATTCAAAAAAGGATTGGTCTACAAAAAAACCGGCACCGTTAACTGGGACCCGGTTGACAATACCGTACTCGCCAATGAACAAGTCGTTGATGGTAAAGGTTGGCGCTCCGGTGCGGTGATTGAACGCCGTGATATTCCCATGTATTTCATGGCAATTACCCGCTATAACGATGAACTAATAGACGAATTAGAGACCTTAACGGGCTGGCCTGATTCGGTCAAAACCATGCAACGCAATTGGATTGGTCGCTCACAAGGCGCACGGGTATTCGCCCCCATTGTAGATAGTGATGACTCCTTAGAGTTTTACACAACCCGCCCCGACACCATCTATGGCATGACCTTTTGCGCCATTGCCCCAGAGCACCCATTGGCATTAGCTACTGCAAAAGACGACCCGCAACTGCAAGAATTTATAGAAAGCTGCCGCCGTTTAGCCGTTAACGAACAAGCATTAGAAACAGTAGAAAAGCAAGGATACTTACTCCCCTTCCACATCACCCACCCCTTAGATGACACCATCAGTATCCCCGTTTATGTAGCAAACTATATTTTGATGCAATACGGCACTGGCGCGATTTACGGCGTCCCTGCACACGACCAACGTGATTTAGATTTTGCCCGCCGTTATGATTTACCTGTCATCCCGGTCGTCTCTCCCGATGGCGATAGCAACATGAACATTGGCGATACCGCTTATACGGGGGGCGGTGTGATGATTAACTCGCGCACCTTAAACGGTTTAGAAAACGAAGCCGCAAAACAACAAGCAATCACATTATTGCAAGACGCCAAACGCGGCAGTGCCGAACAACAATATCGCCTGCATGACTGGGGCATTTCACGGCAGCGTTATTGGGGTTGCCCGATTCCGATTATTCATTGCTCCGTATGCGGCGATATTCCCGAAACCGAAGAAAACCTACCGGTGCGTCTCCCGCAAAATGTCATCATTGAACGCGGGGGTTCTCCGCTTAGCAAAATAGAAGAATTTGTTAATTGCCAATGCCCGCAATGCGGTGCGGCAGCAAAACGGGAAACCGACACCATGGATACCTTTGTTGAATCCTCGTGGTATTACGCGCGTTTTGCCTCCCACGACTGCACGGAAAGCATGATAGACGAACGCGCCGCCGCGTGGCTCCCTGTCAATCAATACATTGGCGGTATAGAACACGCCTGCTTGCACTTGCTTTATGCCCGCTTTTTCCAAAAACTCATGCGCGACAGCGATATGTTTCCGGCAAATGACAAACGTTACAACGAACCCTTTACCAATTTGCTTTGTCAGGGTATGGTGCTCAAAGACGGCAGTAAAATGTCAAAATCAAAAGGCAACACCGTAGACCCGCAACAATTAATAGACACCTACGGCGCCGACACCGCACGGCTTTTTATTTTATTTGCCGCTCCACCAGAGCAAGCATTGGAATGGTCAGAAAACGGCGTGCGTGGATCTGCACGGTTTCTCAATCGTTTGTGGCAAACTGCTGAGAATTTACCGCAATGGATGCGCGCCACTACTATCGCCGAAGAGAATGCCGATAAAGCAGCAGTTGCCGCCGGCAAGCGCCAACTTAATCTCATTTTAAAAAAAGCCGACTACGATATGCAGCGCATGCGCTACAATAACATTCCGTCTGCAGCAATGCAAATCGTCAATCTCTTACAAGCACATAGCCAAACCCGCGGTGCAGCTGCCTTACTGCATGAGGGCATGTCTATCGTATTGCGTTTATTGGCACCGGCAGTCCCTCATATTACACAAGTATTGTGGGTGCAATTAAAAATGGGCGACATCATTGCCAATGCACCGTGGCCGCAAAGCAGCGATGACGAAGACAGCGATGCCGTCATCACGATGATTGTGCAAGTCAATGGTAAAAAACGCGGTCAAATTGAAATCTCTATCAATGCCGATGCCGCTGCAATAGAACACGCCGCACAAGAAACCGTCAGTTATTATTTAAAAGACCAGTCCGTTAAAAAGATCATCGTAGTTGCGAAAAAATTGGTCAATATTGTTGTTTAAAGCATATCTAAAGCAACCTGAGCCAACAATTCATTTTCTTCCATGAACGGCAAATTTCTCTTTTCAGCGTTATTGGTGCTCTCCTCCTGCACATTGTCAAACAGTTTGGCACAAACAACGCTACCCGTCTATCAAATTCGTGATTGTCCGTATCACTCCATCACCAATGTAGAGTGCGCCACCGCCACCCTGCCCGAAGACCGTAGCAACCACAGTAACAACAGCGGGCAGGTGAAAATCCCCATTGTACGCTTAGGTAACAACAATAACAGCGATAAAGTGCCGGCAATCATACTCGGCGGCGGCGGCCCCGGCGGCGGTCTCTACCTAAGCAGTGAGGGCAGTATTGCCGCTTGGGACAACTACCGCATACAAACACTTGGTGCCGATGGCGAATTGATTTTAATAGACCAACGCGGGGCGGGAGATGCTCGCCCTTTACTCAACTGCCCGGAAGAAAAATCTTTATTTTTATCCTTACTGCAACACCCTTTGCCATTGGAAGCAGAATCGCAACTCTGGTTACAAACATTAAAGCAGTGCAGGCAACGCTTGAACGATACTGGGGTTAATATCGCCGCCTACACCACCACCGCATCAGCGGACGATATTGAAGACATTCGTCAATTATTGGCAATTGAAAAATGGCATTTAATCGGTTTTTCCTACGGCAGTCGCTTAGCATTAGAAGTATTGCGCCGCCACCCCGACGGGGTGAACAGTGCTGTCTTGGATTCCCCCGTCCCCTACGATGCGACTCAATTAGCGCCCTTTTACCCGTTTAGCGCCGCGATAGAACATATTGCGCAACAATGCCGACAGCAAGCCGATTGCGCGCACCGACACGACGATGTGCAGCAAAACCTACAGCAAGCCCTTACCCTTGCCGCACAAGTATCACTCGTTAGCCAGCAGCGTTATAACAACCAATCCTATCCCATCGCACTATCGCCGCAACGCCTGCTTGACCTTATCCATTTTGGTTTGTATACCACCACCGGTGCGGCGGTCTTACCATTTTTTAGTCGTCAATTAGCCGTAGGTGATATTGATAACGAAAACATGCGCTTTTTTGCTTATCAATTTCTCTCTTTTTATTTAGATGAAAATTGGGCAAGTATGTTAAATTGGAATATCAACTGCCGCGAACAACGACAATTACCGGCAACAGCGCCAACCTCCGCCCTGCAACAACACGAATATAGTTACCTGCAGCAATATATCAATATCTGTGATGGGCTATTCCCCGACACCTATGCTCCGGCAACAATTATTAGCAGTGACAAACCGCTATTAATCATCAACGGTCTTTACGACCCGGCAACTCCAATGCAATGGGGTGCTGCGCTACAAAAACGTCTCCCCAATGCCCAACACATTGTCAGCGCCAACGCCCACACGCCCTCTTTCAGCGAGCCCTGTTTAACAAAAGCCATTAATTCCTTTTTTCAATCTGCTTCGGCTAAAATAACGAATTATTGTCATGATAATACACTTACCTTTTTCTAACCGCATGAAAAAAAAATTCCTTTCTCTCTTGCTTATCCTGTTTTTACCGGCGGGGTGTGCTTCTATTTCATCCGCACCGATTGAAAAAGCAAGCATCCGTTTGCAAGCAAACCCGCCGCAATTACAATTTGTCGCGCAACAATCGTTACGTAACCGTGGCATTGGTATTGATAATGACAATCCCGACCTGCCGCTACTCGCCTTGAGTGAAAGCAATAGCGAATCCATTGAATCACTCGCTGCCGACGGCAGCATTGGCGGCTATGACGTTTTCTACACACTGCACTATCAGTTGGGGGATGGGGAAGCCAAACGTATTCAACGCGAAGAAGTTGTTGAACACAACGAAAACCTCTATCGCGCCAGTATTCAACAACGGCAGCAAATGGTCAACAGCTTACGCCGTAGCGCCCTTGCGCAAATGTTGGCGCTGCTCAATTTACACTAATGGCTGCTGTTTCGCTTTTAAAGTTTATTCGCGACTCCGCTAAAAAACCTCCTGCCGCCTGTTTGATTTACGGCGAAGAAACCCAATTATTAGAAGAAGCGCGTAACAGTATTATTCATCACTATGACAGCGAAAATCGTTACCGCGTGAATTTGACCAAATTACAAGAAAGCGATCTGCGTTTAGGGATGAGTAAAGGGCTGTTGGGCAATGATGCCGAACTTTTTCAGTTGGTCTGCAATGGCAAACCACCAACCAACGCGTTAACATTCATTGAAGAGATGCAAAAACGCATTCAACCGCCCGATTGCCTGATGATTGTGCTATTGGAATGGGATTACAAATACAAAAAAGCCGCTTGGTTTAAAAAATTAAGCGAACCTCTCCCCGCCGTCTCTTGTAATCGTTTAGCCGCAAACGAAGCGCAAGAGTGGATTAACCGCTTTGCCGCCGAACAACAATTACAGTTATCCGACAACGCCTTGCGCTTATTGAGCCAACAAACCGAAGGCAACCTGTTTGCTGCCAAACAGACAATCATTAAATTAAAACTTACCGACAACGAACAACAGCCCCTTGACGAAACTGCCGTACGCAATGCACTTGCTGATGGGGCGCGCTATGATATTTTAGAATTAGCCGATGCCATTTATGCCGGCAAGCCACAGCGGGCGTTGAAAATTTTTCACCAATTACGTGCCGACGGCATTGCCGATACCCTGATTCAATGGAGTGTATTCAATATCCTAAACAATATTGCCGCCGTTAAAAACGGGCAACGTGTCGCCGTCTGGGGCAAGCAACTTGCCGCATTAGAAAAATTAGCGGCAAAAATAAACAATCCCATTCTCTACCGCCTCACCCGTCAGGCAGCATACGCCGATCGCGTAACCAAAGGCGTTGCGACGGGGGATAGTGAAAACATCCTCTGCGGTCTTATTGTACGTTTGGCAACGCAACAATCTGGTGTTAAAATAGCACTCCCCCACTACCTCCCCGAATAATGAAGCAACAAGCAAAACAACTGGCACAGACCGCACGGCGTTTGGCGCAAGACATTGGCAATGCCAGTAGCGCTCAAAAAAATGCCGTACTGAGCGACTTCGCCAAAAATCTCAATAACGCTTGCGAGCAAATTACTGCCGCCAATCAACAAGACCTCGTCACTGCCGAAAAAAACAACATTGATGCCGCCTTGCACGAACGTCTGCTATTTGACCCGCCCCGCATTGCCGCCACTGCCGATGCCGTATTACAAATTGCCGCCCAAAGCGACCCCATCGGTGCCATTGACGAAATGCGTACCATGCCCTCAGGCATTCAAGTCGGGAAAATGCGTATTCCCTTGGGGGTATTGCTCATTATTTTCGAATCACGCCCCAATGTTACCGCCGATGCCGCAGCGTTGTCGCTAAAAGCCGGCAATGCGGTTATTTTGCGCGGCGGTAGCGAAGCACGCCACACCAATAGCGCCATTGCCGATTGCTTAGAACAAGCATTGGCAGCACATGGCTTATCGCGGGCAGCACAGGTGATAGAAAACCCCGCTCACGATTTAGTCGGCGAACTGCTTGCCCGCGAAGACGACATTGATTTAGTGATTCCACGCGGCGGGCGCGGGTTAATTGAACGTGTCATGCGTGATACCCGTATCCCGGTACTTAAACATTTAGACGGCAATTGTCACGTCTATATTGATTCTGCTGCCGAAACAGAAATGGCATTAAGCATTGTCGAAAATTCCAAAACACGTCGCTACGGTGTTTGCAATGCCGCCGAGAGCTTGCTCATTCATCACGATGTCGCCGCCACCTTATTGCCACCACTGGCAATGATACTGGCAAAACATCAAGTGGAAATGCGCGTCTGTAGTGAAAGCCAAAAATTACTGACTAATGTCAATGTTCCCGATGCAACCATTGTAGCGGCAAGCGAAGACGATTGGCAACACGAATATTTAGCCGCCATCATCAGCATTAAAATAGTCCCCTCTCTTGCCGCCGCCATAGAACACATTAACCAATACGGTTCCGCCCATAGCGATGCGATTGTCAGCAATGATATTAATCGCTGTATGCAATTTGCCCGCGCTGTTGATTCCAGTTCGGTATTAATCAACGCTGCTACCGGCTATGCCGATGGCGGCGAATACGGACTGGGCGCAGAAATTGGGATTTCCACCGGAAAACTCCACGCCCGCGGCCCCGTGGGCGCACAAGGGTTAACCACACAAAAATATATCGTCATCGGCAACGGACACTGTCGTTAATCATTATTATAATCCTCATTAACAATCAATGAATATTTTAGTATTAGGTGCCGGAAAAGTCGGTAGCGAAATTGCCCGCGTGTTAGTGGCAAATTCATGTGGCGTGACCGTTGTAGATATTGATGCCGGTCGCCTCCTTGAGATACAAAGCGCCCACGATTTGCGCACGGTGCAAGGCAATGCGGCAGACCCTGAAATTTTACAACAAGCAGGTATTGCCGATGTCTCTATTGTGGTGGCGGTGACCGCTATTGATGAAGTTAATTTAGTTGCTTGTAAAATGTGTTCTTTATTGAATAATAAAATTAAAACCATTGCCCGCATTCGTAGCCCACAATATAATAACACCCCGATCGTCCAAGAAGGATTTGATATTACGCATTCATTTTGCCCCGAGCAAATTGTTGCCGAAAATGTCAACAGTGCCATTGCCTACCCGGGTTGTTTATCGGTACATCACTTTGCCAACAGGCGTTTAGCCCTTGCCGCCATTCGTGTCTCTTCCAAAACCGATATTGCCGGCAGCACCATTAAAGAGTTGCGCCAGCAAGTTGCCGAAATTGACTATCGCATTGTTTCGGTGTATCGAGATAATAAAAGCATTACCCCCACCGGCGACACCCGCTTATTTGTTGGTGACGATGTTTATTTATTAGTCGTTGCCGATAAATTGAAAGAACTCACGCCCTTTTTAGCAGGAATACAAAACGAAAACAAATCCATCATTATTGCGGGCGGCGGTAATATTGGCAAGCGCGTTGCCGCTCGGTTTGAAAAAAATAGTAATGTTAAAATTATAGAAATTAACCGCGACCGTTGTCGCATCTTATCGCAAGAGCTCTCCAACGCGCTGATATTAAAAGGAAGCGCGACTGATGAAGGCCTACTCAAACAAGAAAACATACGCGAATCTGATATTTTTTGCGCCCTCACCAGCGATGACGAAGAAAATATATTATCGGCAATGCTTGCCAAACGTTTAGGAGTAACCAAAACCGCAGTACTCATCAACCGTCCTGCTTATGCCGATATTCTCGGGCGGCAATTAGACATTGTTTTTTCCCCCTCACAAATTACCATCGGTTCGGTACTCACTCACATTCGCGGTTTTGGTGAGTTCAATACCATGTATTCCTTGCAACACGGCACTGCCGAAGCAATTGAAATTAACATTAATGACAGCGCTGAAAATTCCTACTTCACCGGACGCGAAATCCAAGAGATTGAATGGCCCGAAGATACACTCCCGGGTGCCATTATTCGTGATTCACAAATTTTAATCGCACACGATACCACCGTTATTGAAAACAAAGATCACATTATTTGTTTCATTTCTAACAAAAAAGCCATTGTGCAGTTAGAAAAATTAATTAGTAGAAAAAAAGAATAAACGCGCGCGCTTAATCTGTCGCTTGTGCCGATTGTGTAATTTCAGTCAATACCGTTGTTGCAATATCCTCCCCCGTTTGTTCCTGCACTTCACACAAACCCGTCGGACAAGTGATATTAATTTCTATCAAACGACCGCCGATAACATCTAAGCCGGCAAAACCAATCCCTCTTTTTGCAATCACGGGCGCGACCACATCAACAATTTTCTGTGCGGCAGCATCTAACGGGCGCGCTTCGGCGTTGCCACCGGCTGCCATGTTACCGCGATGGTCGTCATCGCGCGGGATACGCGCTAACATCCAAGGCAAACCGCGACCATTGAGCGCAAAAACACGAAAATCTCCGACACGCGCTGCCGGTAGATATGCTTGCGCCATAATTAATTGCTTGCCATTTGCCGACAATAAATCAAAAATAGAACGGAAATTTAAATCCGTCGCTTCGCTAATGTAAATCCCTTGCCCACCCATTGCATTTAGCGGTTTGAGCACCACTTTATTGTGTTGTTGGCGAAAAGCATCGGCGGCAGCCACCGAAGCACCGACCCAAGTCGGTGCAATTAAATCGGGAAAATTTAAAATAGATAATTTTTCGTTTTGCGCCTGCAACGCTTGCGGATGATTAACAACCGGGGTGTGTTGATTAACAATCGCTAACAGACGCGTGCACATCAAAAAATCTTCATCTACGGGCGGTTCTTTGCGCATCAACACCGCATCAAAAAAATCACTCGGATGCAATCCCTGCTCTAACACGCGCATCCAAGCCCCCTCTTTGCTATCTTCGGCAAGAATTTCAAGTTGTTCTGCCAACACCAATACGTTGCCATCGGCAATAGATAAATCGCCCATTTCAGCGCTATAGACACGATCGTCGCGCCGCGCCGCCGCGCGCATTAACGCAATGGTCGAATCTTTTTTAGCAACAAGAGACGCGTGCGGGTCAATAATGAACAATAAGCGCATACTCGGCGCTGTTAGTTGCTCGCGCGAATTTACTGGAAGCTGGTGCGTTTTTCCAGCGCTTGTACATTGACATTAATATCAATAAAGCGTCCGGGTTCTTGCGCCATAATTTGCGAAAAATGATAATTATCATATTCAAAAGTTACGTCGTAACCCGTGATAATTTTTTTCGGAAATTCTTCTACTGAGCATATCTTTTTTTGCACTTTCTGTCCGTCAACAGCTGCCGTTGTCGTATTGCCGTGTTGCAGTTGATCGCCGACAATCGCACCCAACAAAGCACCAGCTGCTGTTGCGGCGGTTTTGCCACTTCCTTTACCGACTTGATTGCCGATAATACCACCGGCAAGACCACCAATAATTTCGCCTTCGCTAATGCCGCCATCTTGTGCGCTGATTTCGCTACCGACAATGGCGCCAACACCGGCAGCCGCATCGCGTCCCGTCCCTTTGCCAACAGCGCTTCCCGCTGCTCCTCCGAGCACACCACCTAATAATTTATCGCCAATATTGCCATTGTAGCGATTACCTCTTTGATTTTGCGAATACGTAGTCACGTAACGGCAAACTTCTTTTTGTTCATAAACCGTTTCAATAATTGGCGTGCTTTCAACAACCCGCCCGCGGGCAATGTAACTGTTATCAGCATAAACAGGCATTGCAACAACGCTAACAGCGCTAATCAAACTGAGAGTAATTAAAGAGGTTTTCATAATATTCTTATCCTTATCTTGAGAGAAATTAAAAATTCCAACAAGTTACTTACATTATAGCCGTTTATGGCTATTTTTTCAATGTATTACAGATTATTTAACGGCAAATGGAATCGCATCCGTCAAAAAAGAACATCATTATTTTTAAACGTTTAAGCACAACGGCGGCGGCATTGTATTTTCTTATGTTAAAATCCCCCTCTTTTGTGCCGCCATAGCTCAGCTTGGTAGAGCAGCTGATTTGTAATCAGTTGGTCGGGAGTTCAAATCTCTCTGGCGGCACCATTTGACTGTTGCGCGAGCAATGCCAATGTCCAAGCAACACCAAAACCAGTCACGTTTCCCGGTGCGGCTCCCAAGCCCCCCTTACAAACAGCAGCAGACAAATCAACGTGTAACCACGCGGGTTTGTTTTCAATAAATTCATTCAAAAATAACGCCGCTAATATATGGTCGGCATTGCCCTCTTCGGAACATTGCAAAATATCGGCAACCTCACTTTTCAATCCTTCTTTATAATCCGCCGGCATGGGAAAATAACACAAACGCTCGCCGCTTGCCTCCGCCGCTTGTAATGCGCGTTCACGCCATTTTTCACTATTGGCAAAAAAACCACTCATGCGCTCGCCCAATGCCGTACACATCGTACCGGTGAGGGTGGCATAACTCATCAATAACTTTGGTTTTTCTCGGCTTGCCAGCGTCAAGGTATCGGCTAATAACATTCTCCCTTCAGCATCGCTATGGACAATTTCTATCCGCTTGCCGTTATACGCCGTAACCACATCATCCGGACGATAAGCGTTGTGGGCAATATTATTTTCTGCCAACACCAACCAAGCATCAATCCCCGTCGGCAACTTTTGCACGGCAGCGGCAATAATCGTTGCCAGTGCCACCGCTGCTCCTGCCATGTCTTTCCCCATGCCGCGCATATAACGCGCTGGTTTTACATTGACACCACCGGTATCGTAGCACACCCCTTTACCAACCAACGCCACACGTTGCCGCGCCCGCGGGCGATACGACAAACGTACCACTTGCGGCGGTTGTTCGGCAGCCGCCCGCCCAGCAGCACAAATTGCTCCCGCGCCCATTTTTTGTAATTGCGCCGCGCTGTAGACAGTCGTCGTCAGCCCATATTGTTTTGCTAATTGGCGCGCAATCGCCGCAAATTTTGTCGGCGGTAATTCATTCGGCGGTAATTGAATTAACGCCCGTGCCAACGTATTCGCTTGCGCGGTCGCAATGCTGTGATTATTTTTTTTGCTGGCACCGGCAATCGTCAGTAGCGGTGGTTTTTCTTTATGCGCCGCCGCAGGAAGTTTGGCACTCGCCACTAACGCCGTATAAACAGCGTCTTCTAACACACAAGCATTGCGCACATCCAACGCCAAGCTCCGTGGCGCATTCGCCAACAACGCCCCCAGTGCTTGTCGCAATTTTTGCTGCCGCTCAAAACAACTTTCCTTTCCCGTCAGCACTAAACGCACAACACTCCCCCCGCCCGCTAAGGTAATCAGTGCAATCGCTTCTTTATCCTGTCGCCGCTTTGCCAATGCAGCAAATAGCGCTGCGTGTGGTGCTTTGTCTTGTTTGCTAACAATCTGCAACACCGCATCGTACTGCTTATATTCTTCAGCCGTTAGTACTTTGCTCTGTTGTTTAATTACGGGAAGTAATTTGTCGTAGGCAATTGTCATTTCTTTGTTCCTTCTTGATTTTTTGTCAGTTGCAGTTGTTGCGCCAATACCGCTTTAACGGGAGCATACCCTCGGCGATGTTCGGGGCAAACGCCGTATTGCTCCAACATTTGTAAATGATATTTGGTCGGATACCCTTTGTGTTGTGCAAAACCATAATGCGGGTATTTTTCATCCAGTTTAACCATCATCTGATCGCGGCTGGTTTTTGCCAAAATAGATGCCGCCATAAT
>JAHZKE010000087.1 GCA_022600535.1 Pseudomonadota bacterium | reverse complement strand
CGCGCACACACGGCGAAACTCCTCTAATGCCGTTGGTAAAATTGCTAAGACATAACGCTCTTGCGATTCATTACACCAAATTTCTGCCGCCGACATTCCTTGTTCTTGCACCGGTACCGCATTGAGATTGACGATAACACCACGTCCGGCATCGTGCACTAATTCGCTCACTGCATTTGCCAACCCGCCAGCACCGACATCATGCAAGGATAATATCGGGTTCTCTTCACGGTGGCGCAATGTTTCTATCACTTGTTGCGCCCGCCGTTGCATTTCGGCGTTATCGCGCTGCACCGAAGCAAAATCTAAACCGGCATCATCGCCACCGCTACGGCTAGAAGCCGCCCCGCCCCCCATACCGATACGAAACCCTTCGCCGCCTAATTGTAAAACATAAGCACCGATGGGGATTTCATTTTTACCGACCGAAGACGGTAGCATGTGCCCCAACCCGCCCGCTAACATCACGGGTTTATGAAAACCAAAGTAACGTTCGTTGTGCGCTTGTTCAAAACTGCGAAAGAAACCGGCAAGCGCGGGTCTGCCAAATTCGTTGTTATAGGCGGCAGCACCTAACGGAGCTTCGCGGATAATCTGCCGCGCACTGGCAATATGCGCCGGTGCCGGCGGGCAAGTGGCGTGGGCGGCGTGATTAATGCCCGATACCATGTAACCGCTAAAACCGGCGCGGGCAGTTGCCCCGCGCCCTGCTGCTGCTTCATCGCGAATCTCGCCGCCGCTCCCCGTCGCCGCTCCGGGGTAGGGAGAAATTGCTGTCGGATGATTATGCGTTTCGGCTTTTGCCACAACATACACCCCCTGCGGCGATGTGTGACTGCGATAAATATCATCCGCATCAGGAAAAAAATCACTGCCGCCACCACCGACAACAACAGCAGCGTTATCATTAAATGCCGTAATTACCCCCTGCGGGTTGGCTTGATGGGTGCGGCGAATCATCGCCATTAATGACTGTCCGTCATTCGTATCGTTGCTATTATCCAGTTGCCAATTTCCATTAAATAATTTATGGCGGCAATGTTCGGAGTTTGCCTGTGCAAACATCATTAATTCGGCAACGGTCGGGTCGCGTCCTAATTGTTGATACAGTTGTTGTAAATAGTTAATTTCATCCTCCGCCAACGCCAAACTGCGGGCGCGGTTTTCTTGCGCCAATACAGTTGCGCCAGTTGCGGCATCATTCCCTAAGGCGATTGTTTCATCAATCACGCACTCGCCTGTTGCGCTAAATAATTGCTGCCATTGTTCGCACTCATCTGCCGATAAAATTTGCTGCCGCATCGGGTCGCAAACTTTTACGGCAAGTTCGGCACCGTTCTTGCCATACCACCACCCCCGCTCTACCCGTAACAGTGTAACCAAGCCGCAACGGTGGGCAATATCAGTTGCTTTAGACGCCCACGGGGAAACCGTCCCCAAACGCGGCAACAACATCACCCCATCGGCAAATTCATCGGCAATCGTGGTTGCGCGTAATAATTTTTGTAAGCAGGTTTGTTCGGCTGCCGTTGCTGCAGTTTGCCAATGGGTAAAAAATACTTCGCGTGCTTCGCCTGTTGCAGAGGGAACAGCGCCAACAAACAACAAATGCGATGGCGTAGACATGCGAATTAATCAAGCTCTGCTTGTTTTTTTGCCACTTGTGCGCGTACTTGTGCCGGGGCGGTGCCGCCGATGTGGTTGCGGCGTTCTACGGCGGCAGTGGCGCTTAATGCGGCTAATGCACCTTCATCGGCTAAGGGGGCGTATTGTTGGATTTGTTCCAATGTTAATGCTTCTAAACCGACACCTGCGGCTTCGGCAAATTGTACGATTGCCGATACTGCATGATGGGCATCGCGAAAAGGTAAGCCGCGGCGCACTAAATAATCGGCGAGTTCGGTGGCGGTCGGATAGCCGACTTCTAATAGTTTGCGCATGTTGTCGGGTTTGGCGGTCATTGCTGCAACCATCGGGGCGATTAATGACACGCAACTGTTAACTGTATCCACACAATCAAATAGGGGTTCTTTGTCTTCTTGGTTGTCTTTGTTGTATGCCAAGGGTTGCGATTTGCCCAATACTAACAGCGCGGTTAACGCTCCGAATACACGTCCGCATTTGCCGCGGATGAGTTCCGGCACGTCAAAATTTTTCTTTTGCGGCATGATGGAGGAACCCGTGCAAAATGCATCGGATAAACTGACAAAGGAAAATGCCGGCGAACCCCATAAAATTAATTCTTCACAAAAACGCGATAGGTGCATCATTAAGGTGGCGGCGGCGGAGACAAATTCTATTGCAAAATCACGGTCGGAAACGGCGTCCATAGAGTTTTCACAAATGCCGTCAAAACCTAAGGCGGCGGCAACGCGGGCGCGGTCTATCGGGTAACCTACACCGGCTAGGGCACCGCTACCTAAGGGGAGTTTATTTAAGCGGCGACGGCAATCGCTGATACGGCTGGCATCGCGGTTGAGCATTTCTTCATACGCTAATAGGTGATGTCCAAAGGTGATCGGTTGGGCGATTTGTAAATGGGTAAAGCCGGGCATCAGGGTATCGGCATGGTGTTCGGCTTGCGCGAGTAATGCTTTGCGGGCGGCGCGGAGGTGTTGTTGCAGAGTGTCAATTTCGTCACGCAACCAGAGGCGTAAGTCGGTGGCGACTTGGTCGTTACGCGAGCGGGCGGTGTGTAGCTTTTTACCTGCTGCGCCGACGAGTTCGGTCAAACGCCGTTCTACACTCATGTGAATGTCTTCATCGTCTGCTTGCCAGTTGAATGTGTTATTGTTGATTTCTTCTGCGACTTGTTGCAAGCCGTTGGCAATGGCGTTGTTGTCTTCCGTGCTGATGATATTGCAAGCGGCTAACATGTCGGCGTGTGCTAATGATGCTTTGATGTCGTGTTGCGCTAAGCGGCGGTCAAATGCTATTGATGCGTTAAAGACGGCGACTTGTTCATCTAACGGTTGCGAAAAACGCGCCGACCAATTTTTATTTTCAGTTGTCATAATCTCATTATCCTAAAAAATAGTATTTTGTGCAAAATTCCCCTGCTTTATTCATGGGGGCGGTGGTTTTGCTCTTGGCGATTTTGTTGTTGTTGCAGTTGTTTCAAATTTGTTTCAATGCGGGCTAACTGTTGCATTAACTGCTGTTGTTGGTCGTTACGGACAATGCCTTCGGCGGCGTTGTGTTCTTCGTTGAGCGATTCAATAATAACACCTATCATCATGTTGAGGAAAACAAAGGCGGACAAAAAGATAAAACTTAAATAATAAATCCAACTGAGCGGGTAGAGAATCATGGTTTCATACATGACGTCAGTCCAATCTTCTAAAGTGGCGACACGGAATAGCGTTAACATAGAAATGCCGATATCGCCCCACAATACCGGATTGATGTCTTTAAATAATACGTTGCCGACAGCGCCGTACATATAAAAAATAATAAACATCATTAATGCAACATAAGAAATGCGCGGAATGACTTTAATTAATGCGCTGATTAATACCCGTAATTGCGGCACCACGTAAATTAATCGCATCACACGAAACAGGCGCAACATGCGCGCCAATAAAGCGTATTCGCTTTCATCAATAGGGATCAAACTAATAGTAACAATTATAAAATCAAATATATTCCAACCACTGCGAAAGAAATTTTTCAAACTGCCGGCGGCAATCATGCGAATAATCACTTCTGCTAAAAAATAAGCGGTGATGAGTGTATCTAACCAATAAATCAGGTGTTCTATTGTTGTCGGGGTGTTGTAACTTTTAACGCCGATTCCTAAGGAGGATAAAATAATGACGGCGACAGTTGTCCATTCAAAAAATGGATTTTTGTGCAACTGTTGCGACCATAAAAACAGGCGTTGCGTGATGGCTTTCATTGGTAAGGGTAACAAGCACCGGCGATGCGGGTTTGCCCTCCGGTAATGTTGGCGGCGGCTAAGGGGGTGCGTTCTATGTGGCATTTTGCCAAATAGGCGAAGGCGGCGGCTTCTATTTGTTCTACGGCGATGCCGAGGGTATCGGTGAGTCGCGGTGCGGTTGCTAATAAGTTTTGTAACTGTGCCACTAAGGCGGTGTTACGGCTGCCGCCGCCGCATAAAAATACATGCTCCGCTCGCACGGCGGCGGCGATGCTATGGGTGCAAAGTGCCAATAAAGTGGCTTGCACGTCTGCCGCGGCTAAGTTGTGTATGCTGGCGGGTAATTGCGCTAATGAAAATTCTTCCCGTCCGCAACTTTTGGGGTGCGGGCGAGAAAAATAGGGCAGGGTTAAAAGTTGTTGTAATAAGGGCGCATCAACATTACCGCTGGCGGCAAAAGCGCCGTTTTTATCAAAGCCGTTGTTTCCTTGCTGGCGATACCAAGCGTCTAATAACAACATGCCGGGACCGGTATCATACCCCGCCGCGATTGCACCTGTGCTATCAATGTGGGTGATGTTGGCAATGCCGCCGATGTTGATAATATCGCACGGCGCGTGCGCGGCAAAAAAATATTGATGAAAAAATGGCGCAAAGGGGGCGCCTTGCCCGCCGCTGGCAATGTCGCGGCTGCGAAAATCACAAACGACATCTATTTGTGTTTGCTCTGCCATGCGCGCACCGTTAAATAGTTGCCAAGTGGCGGCGGTAGCGGGACGGTGGGCGATGGTTTGCCCATGACAACCGATTGCCCGCACGGTTGCTGCCGGTGCGTTTAATTTTTTTACGGCGGCAGCACAGGTATCGGTTAGTGCATTTTGCGCTGCTAATACGGTTGTTGTTTCTATGCTTGCTGATTGCGCGAGGTGCCGCAGGGTATCGGCGAGGGGGGCGTCAATCGGCACGCTGGCGGCGTTTTCAACCGTTGCTGTATTTTCTTTGTTGTCGGCAAATGACATTAATACGGCATCTGCCGCATCCATGCTGTTGCCTGTCATTACCCCGATATAAAGCGTTTTCATTGCTATGTCCGAATGGCAATGCTGTCTAACTCGCTAAATAAGGCGTTGCTGTATTGTTGAAAGCGTGCTAGGGGTTTATCTTTTAATGCCGGCAATTGTTTCGGCAAAATTGCGGAGAGCGGATTTTTGTGTTTGCCGCGTATGCGAAATTCGTAATGCAAATGCGGACCGGTCGCTAACCCTGTTTGCCCGACATAACCAATAACATCGCCTTGTTTAACCCGCTTGCCGCGTTTGATCCCTTTGCGGAATGCGCGCAAGTGCGCATAAACCGTTGTGTAAATGTTAAAGTGTTGCAGCATGATGACTTTGCCGTAGCCGCGCTCCTTGGCAACACGGGTAACAATGCCATCGGCGGTGGCGTGTACGGGAGTGCCGCTGGCGGCGGCATAATCAACCCCGCGGTGCGAGCGCCAACGTTTTAAGATGGGATGAAATCGTTTGTTGGTAAAGCGCGAACTAATGCGGCGATATTTGAGCGGTGCGGGTAAAAATGCCCGTTGCAAACTTTCGCCTTCGTCGGTGTAATAACCGCTACCTTCTTTATCATCAAAATAAACACCGCGGATACGCTGCGGGCGCGATTCTAATTTGCTATCGTATTCAAAAGCAATAATATCGCCGACTTCTATTTCATCGCCGTGTTCATCGGTTAAGGTTTCGTAAATGACCCGAAAGTTATCCCCTTTACGCACATCGCGATAAAAATTAATCTGCGTTTCTAATACTTGCACCAATTTAGAACTTGCCGCTTCTGATATTCCCGCGGCATCGGTGGCGGCAAATAATGAACTATCAATCACCCCGCCGCGCTGATAACGCGCTTTGGTGGTTACCGGGGCTTCTTCTTTTACCCATAAGTTACCCGCGGCATCGCGCCCGGCAGAAAAATAATATTTGGGGTCGGTTTTATACAGTAATTTTTGTAAGTTGCCGTCTGCATCTTTCTGAAAATAAACAATGCTCTTAACACGCAAGCGGCGGTAGGTTTTCATGTCTTGCGGTAATAGATAGTCGCGCATGGCGCTGTCGGTATTAATGGCACTTAAGACCCGTGCCATCGTATCGCCGCGGCGCACGCGATATTCTAACCAACTTTCTTCGGGCGGTGCTTCGGGAGCAACAATAGCAAGTGTTAAGTCGGAAATTTCATCGGCAATCAATAATTCCGCCCCGCTCTCGCTCTCTATCGTTTCGCTTTCTTCAATCTGCAATTCTTCAACAAAACTATCCGAAGAAATGTTTTGCGGCGGCACTTGGTTGGCAAATAAATAAACCAAATAAAACAGGGCGAATGCCCAATAGAAAGCAACAAAGGGCGGGCGAAAAAATAGCACCGCAAAGGCATTACGCAACGGGAAGCGCATCATCGCTTAACTGCGGTAATCGGCATTAATACGAATATAGTCATGCGTTAAATCGCAGGTTTGCATCAGTGCATGACTATTGCTGTTGCCGATGTGAACGGTAATTGTTAGTTCTTCTTTTTTTAATTCTGCTGCGGTTTTCTTTTCGTTATAGTGCGGGTGGATTCCTCCCCCTTGCAGAACGGGGGTGTCATTAATTGTCATCGCGACTGCCTTCGGGTCAAAGCCATCGCCGGCATTGCCAATCGCCATTAAAAAACGCCCGACATTGGCATCGCTGGCGGCAAGCGCTGTTTTTACCAGCGGCGAGCGGGCAATGCTTTCGCCAACACGGCGACAAACCGCACAGCTTTTACCGCCATGCACGTGAATCATCACCAATTTTTTCGCCCCTTCGCCATCGCGCACAATTGCCTGCGCCAGTTGGGCGCAAACATCGGTAAGCGTTGTTTTAAGTGCCCGTTGTTCGCCACTGGTGCGCGCTGCCCCCGCTTTGCCGGTGGAAATCAACACAAAAGAATCATTCGTGGAAGTATCGCCATCAACGCTAATCGTGTTGTAAGTATCGGTGCTAATTTGTTTTTGCCAGCGTTGCAGTTGTTGTTGTTCAATCGCGGCATCGGTGGCGACAAATGCCAGCATAGTTGCCATGTTGGGATGTATCATCCCCGACCCTTTGGCAATCCCCGTAATCGTCGCTCCATGAGCCGTCGCTGTTGCTCCCTTGATGACGGTATCGGTTGTCGTAATCGCTTTTGCGGCTGCCAGCCAGTTGTCTTCTGCCAGTTTATCAACGCAACGCACTAACCCGGCGGCATAGCGTTGCATCGGTAGGCGTTCCATAATCACTCCGGTAGAAAACGGCAACACTTGTGCCGGGCGGCATTTGATTAAACGCGCTAACAAGCGGCAACTTTCTTTGGCATCTTCAAGCCCCGCACCTAAGGTACCGGCGTTGGCGATACCGGCGTTAATGACTAACGCACGAATCCCTGTTTGTCTATCCGCTTGCTTTTGCAAATGCTCGCGGCAGAGCGTTACCGGAGGCGCAGGGTAGCGGTTTTGCGTGAATACCGCAGCGACATTACAACCGGGTGCCAAATGCATCACCGTTAAATCGTCACGGTGTTTGGATTTGATCGCCTGCGTAGTCGCCAGACGAACACCGGCAACAACCGGTAGCGATGCCGGTGGTTTTAAATTAACCGGCATGGATCGTAACAAGATGGTGCCCAGAGCCGGACTCGAACCGGCACGCCGTAAAGGCAAAGGATTTTAAGTCCTTCGTGTCTACCAATTTCACCATCCGGGCACGTTAAATTGGAGGCGGGAGTCGGAATCGAACCGGCGTACACGGCTTTGCAGGCCGCTGCATAACCACTCTGCCATCCCGCCATTATCTGCTTTGGTGTCATTGTTACGTTAAAATTTGGAGCGGGAAACGAGATTCGAACTCGCGACCTCAACCTTGGCAAGGTTGCGCTCTACCAGCTGAGCTATTCCCGCGCAAAAAAAGAGTTAATGTATAGTAACCGTTATAGTTTGTCAAGTTTTCGGCACCGTTTGTATAAAAGAGGGGCGTTGCGACCATACCTGCCAACGCGCAGATAACTGCGGGTGAGAACTTTTCCAGTCATACGCCGGCATACGAAAATCCAATGTGCCCAACAAGCACCCCAAGGTAATATCTGCCATATCCGGCATTTCGGTTGCCGATAAATTATTTTCAAAATAAGTCAGCGTTGCCGCGACTTTGTCCATCAGCCAAGTTTTCCAAGCATCTGTTGCCATATCGGGCGAAACCCGCCCCGACATAATGATTGCTAAAGCACCATCCATCGCCCCTTCGGCAATTGCGATCCGTGTTTGTGTGGCAATGCGTGCTTCGGGGTCATTCGGCAACAACTGCGGTGCTGTGCCAAGCCCTTCTAAGTATTCGCAAATCACCCGCGAATCGACAATCGCATTGCCGCTATCGGTAAGTAAAATCGGGATTTTCCGCAACGGATTGTTTTGCATCACAATCGGATCGTTATCCCAAGGAACCGCCGCTTCAATACTGCAAGCAATTTGCTTTTCTAAGATGACAATATGCGCTTTACGGGCATACGGGCTAGTGGGAGAGATCAGTAATTTCATATTATTTTTTGCAATAAAGGCAGAATTATAGCAGTTTCAAGCAAGGTTAACGGGTTATTCTATTGTTTTTTTGCATTATGCAAATGCTATTTGGGTTAACCGCTCAATCCGCTCGTAGAATTGAAAGCTGATGAAGTAGTGGTAGCGCTAGCTGACGTGGTGGGTTTTGATAAGGCGCGGCAGTTGTCCAATTCCCCATTATTAGTGTTATAATACAAACAGTAATAAGCGCGTCGGACAAAACCGTTGTCCCAGCCCCCAACTCTTAGTGTTATAAACAAGCGGGCCACATTTTACGCGCTTTACGAACTATTCCCCCCCGTTCTTAGTGTTGTAATGGTCATAATTTTTCCTGATTTTTCAAGGAAGAATTATTAAAATATTTTCGCTTTGTGCCACCCCAAACAATCGGAGATTGGTCTAAACGGTTCCATCAATTCATCCACTAAATTAAAAGTATTTTGCGTTTTTTTTATGGTGCAAGCTAAAACTGGGATGCAACCCCGCCGCCACTACGGCTCTTGCTAAACATGCGCGTAGAATAGTGTACGCATAATTTAATGCCGCATTAATTCCTAGGCAATCCTTATCTCTTTTAAGTTTTGCAGCAAATAGCTGCCGCCCGTACAATCTTGCTGTGCGTGCTTTTGTTTCGCGTGACGAATACGCCCCGTAGGGCTAATGTGAATTTTTTGCGGCTGCAATTTTTTAAAAGCCCCCACACTGGTGCAACGATAGCATAATTGATTATCTACTAATTGTTTTAAACGCTTGGCAATATTTGCCAGTTGATGCTCGCATATACACAAATCACCCTCACTCATTTTATGTACGCGCATTACACGCGTTTCTCCATTTTTATCTGTAATTTTTAACATGTCCTCATTAAAAATACGCATTACTAATTTATCTGTTGGCTGTTTTCTTTTTGTGACTCCGGGTTGAAAATTTTTCTGGATCGCTTCATATTTAGAAATAACGGTCCAATACCAATTATCAGGCAAGTCATGTGGTTGATAAATTTCCATTGCCCAATTGTTTCTCAACTCGTAAGCTTTATATATCTCTTTTTCTTTGTTTCTAATGGGTTGTACCGTTCTATTAACCTGAACACGCAAATGTCTAATATTTTTTTCTTGTGCCAGTGCTTTTATACCGTCAACACCCTTTCCACCTTGTTCAACTGCTGCATCAAAATATTGTAAAAATTCCTGCTGCAATAATTTATCTCTAATTTCCATTACCTGTTTTCTTTCTGTGAACTCTTCTATACCTTTACGAAAAACAACAGATGTTGATACCGCTTGATCTAGTTCTGCTTGATTTAATTTTTGCCTTTTTTGCTGATCGGCTATACCGTATGCTGTTTCTTTATGTAGCTGTCCTTGTTTTTTATGATTCGTGCGATGAGACACATAAATATTGTTAATCACTTTTTTAACATCAGTACGAAAATCAACCCACGGATCAATCACACTCGTACCATCTTCGTTTTTGGAAAATATAAAATTTATTTGCAATTCCTCACCTTGATTGACTTTCGTGGATATTTTTTGTAGCATACTTCTATTTATCATGCCAATAACAATCGCATCCACCGCATGGTGACGGTAATCTTCGCGATTTTTTGTGATCTCGTCTGCCGTCTGCAAAATACTATTTAGCCCCCAATGTTTACGTAATAAAGAGGTTACTTTACCAGTGACCACGTTAATTTTATTGCTATGGCATATACACTCTAAATATTCCCGCGTTAATCTACCAATATAACGTGTGTCGTTCAAGTGCCGTGCCAAAAAGTCATTGCCATATTCCTCTTGCCACTTTTCTATCACATTTTCTTGAAAGCGCCATAATTTATTATTAAATTCTTTATCCTCAAATTTTTTCTTATGACGGCTATATTGATTACTTTTAACTGCAATGTCGCCAGCGCGTGACAAAATATCCCGCCATATATAATTAGGGTTATCGTGAAATGCTTCCCATGGAGTGCGATTGCCCTTATCTCTATTTGCTTGACGTGTACACACTACTTTATTGGCTGCGTTATCATCCAACGCCATACTAAACGGAATAATATGATCCACTTCTATTTCTGCACTAAATAACTCGCTACATTCTATCTTTTTTCCAGAATAAGGACACAGTTTTTTTTGTTGGTTCCATAGTTTTAACCGCAAACGATTAGCCGCATTATTGTCAACACCTAATTCTATTAATTTGTCGCCCCATTCACGATTATTATCCTGATTTTTTTTCTGGCTTGTTTCTATGTAGGCACGATACCCCGCCCCTTCGGGTAGATCTCTACCTAATTCTATAGCAATAGAATCAGGATGTTGATAACGAGCAATGAGTTCGTTAACCACTTTACGAATTTGATTAAGTGCAATGTGGACAGTCGGATTGGTAACACCACCAAAATAATTTAAATCATCCTTTTTCTTTTTATCTATTTCTCTACGTTGCCCGGGGATAATATGCCGCCTATCTTCAAATAATTCACCATAATAAGGTAATTGTTTAGCCAGTTTATATTCTTCGCCGTCCTCATTTTTTTGTTGCATTGGATTAACAAATTCATCAATTTCGTCCGCCAAAAATTGAACGGCTTTATCTTGCGTTACGATACGTATTTCCCCCTCCTCATCAACAACCCCATCGCGTAATTTTTCTAATACTAATCTCGCTGCCTTGAGCGATACACTTGCTGTTCCCTCTATTAACTGAGCTTGCATACATGTATCAGCAGCTTGCTGCGATAACCCATATTGCTGTTGCAATATAATATGCACCTCTTCATCTTCTTTCTCATTCCCTAAAATCTCCTCAATAAATTTATCTTGTTTTTGCAAATCCCACTCATGCCATTGTTGTCCAACATAATCAAGGTGTTGCATAATATGTGAAGTTAAATTAGCATCAAGCCCATTACGCTTTTCGCTTTCATAGTTAAATACAATCGTACTATCGGCGATTTCATTTTTCGCCAATATTTTTTTGATCACACGAAAATTAACTTCAGCATTTCTAACAGACGGCTTAGCGGGGCTTTTTTTATGCGCTTGTTTTTCTAATATAGAAACTATCTGGTCACGTAATTTTTTATTATTCCTGACTTGATATTTATCGTGGTTTCCATCTCGCCATTCCAAATGATTAACCTCTTGATAAATACGAAATTGCTGAAAACTCGGCATTGCCCGATAAGTACGTTTTTCTTTACTTAAATATATACATTGCCCTAATTCAGGTGCTTTTAAGGGACGCTGAAAAAAGATAATATCGTAGATATTTTTTCGACATTCTTTCGTCATCATTTCAGGATAAAAGGTTGCTTGTGCGTCCCATATTTTATTAAATTCATCTATGTATATCTCGCGTGTTGGATACACCTCATATAAATCGCCTTTTTCACCATACCCTGAACGAGCACGGGTCGGTTTATGTTGCTGTTGGCGCTCCCACAAAAATTGACCGTATGATAATTGTTTTTGACTCTGTAATTTTTCTAACCATTCTCTGCTACTTTCTTCTTGTTCTTCTCCCTTGCACAACCCCATCTCCTGCGCTAATAATTTAACCGAATTAACGACTTTACCGCTTGTCGCCTCTTCACTTTTATCTTTACGGTTGCTTTTAAATCCTCTTCTTTGATTAATATGAAATAGCGCACGTCCGATTTGAAAAGGTTGCAATTTTTCCGTTAACGCGCGTGTGCGCGGTTGTAGTGGATTTTCTAATTGTAATTCTTTACGTTCTTCTTGGTCCTTAGGAAACAACCCTGCCGCCGATAATGATTGCAGAAGAAAACTCTGTCGCTGTAAAAAACGGTCGCGCCGACGTCTTGCCCCACGCGCCACGCGCCGATTTGCTGCCAGTGTTGATTTTGATTTATCAGTTCTACCATCCGAAAAAATACGCGCTCCTGCATCAACAATTTCCACAACCTCTTGTTGCTCATTAGTGGCTAACACACTCCAACCGATTGAATTTGTACCAATATCAAGCCCTAACCTGTATTTCATTTGCTTTCCCTTGCTCTATTTTATTTATACTACTGTATAATGTATCATACTAAGAGTTGGATTTTTTAAGCTTGGATTAACAAGTGATCATTTAAATGATCCATACACGATACTAAAGCCGACCTTCGGGTCGGCTTTTTGCTTTTAATTCTACGAGCGTAGGGAGCTATTGGTGGGATTGACAGTTGTCAAGTTTTGCGGTTGTGGCGTTGTTTGTTTGCTTCATCGGCGATGTTCCCATCATCGGAAGGCGCGCAGCGCTAGGCTGACGGGGAATTGATTTATTGCGCTAATCGTTGCGGCGGCTTATTACTTGT
Organism: Pseudomonadota bacterium; assembly: GCA_022600535.1. Taxonomy (GTDB): domain Bacteria; phylum Pseudomonadota; class Gammaproteobacteria; order Tethybacterales; family Persebacteraceae; genus JAHZKE01. Next base: position 27,550 of record JAHZKE010000087.1, on the reverse strand, counting down.
TTGTAGTGCGCTTTCTATCTTGCCGCCCGGGGCGGCATAGCCGATAACAATATGATCGGCTATTGCTACAATAAGACGGTTGCGGGTATCCGTTGTGCGATTGCTTTGCTGTTTTTCACTAATGGGGCTAATAATCAACAAGCGATTGCTTTCTAACGCTTTTTTTGCCCATTCGGGCGGATTTTGGTAGCTACTACGCGCAATTACCCAGATTAAAGGTTGTTCTCCCATTAATAAAATATCACGGATGTTTTGCTCTACGAGTGAATGAAAACCACTCACTACGCATATTCCATTATCGCGGGCTTGTTCTGCCCAATCAAAAGACGGTAATACGGCTTTTGCGGGGTATTTTTGTGAACAAAAGAAAGCCGTTTTTTGCTGTTTTAATATCGCCTCATCGCCTGTTATTGTTACTGGCTTTTGCCAACCCATAATTTGTATTTCACGTATGGCGGGCATGGTTATTTTTTGGTAGGTGCGTTAGCGATAATGTAGTTAACAAATGCCGAACAGGTGATAAGCATAAAGCGGGCAGTCGCTTGGTCTTGTTGTAATGGTTCGCCTGTACCGCCGTGGCGAATGCCTGCACTATCACTAGTAAAACCGTATAGCTTACTCAATGCTTCTTCAAAAGCAGGATGCAAATTGATACCGTTAGCTTTTAATGCTTTTATCGCTTGTCCTAATGTAGTATTTTCCTCGCCCGTTAATTCTACTGCCGCTGATTCTACTGCACTAATGCTTTCTTTTATACTATTGGCATAGTCGGGCTTAGTGCGATTAGAAAAAAGTTGAGTTGCTTTCTTAATGTGCTCATTCGCATTTTGATAAGGTGTTGCCGCCGCTTTGGCAAGTTCTGCTAATTGCTCTTCATCTGTCAATGGAATAAATTTTCCATTTATAAATGTATAACCAATAACATGTTCTCGTAACACTGAATTTATGTCTGCTTCTAACTTTGTAAGTTTTTTATACTGAAGTCGCCTCTTTTCATTACGAGATGCCTCGTTAATTTTTTCTTTCATTATCACATACACAAATTCGGTAAAATCAAAAATACGATACCACCTTATGTAAATTTCATCGTACATACCTATAATTTCTTGCGTTCGCTCATCTACGACATCACAATCTATATCCATCTGATTTCTATATCCTTCTGGAGTGTACTCTATTATTTTATTATATCGTATGTGAAAAAAATTTTCTCCGATAACTTGCCACATATCAGTATCATTTTTCATAATACATCTATCCAGTACATTAAAGAGTGCTGTTCTTGCTGGTTCGTTTAAATCATTAATTTGCATTTCTTGTTTTGGTTCAAAGCCCATACGGACAGAAAAAGAATCGTTTTTATTCATAGCTATCAATAGATTTTATTGTTTGTGAATAATATAGTTCTATCTCTTCCCATACGTCTGTTATTCCTAAAATCTCTGCAAATAAAACATCGCTCTTATCAGTAATATGACGACATTTAGCCAAATTATAAGTTCCTATTTTTTTTCCTGCATTTAATTTATATTGAATAGTTTGAGGTAAAAATTCAGATAATTCTTTATATAGTGAAAGTAACTTTACTTTTTTTGGGGGAGAAATTTTATTTAATGAAATAGGAAATTCTGTTAAATTATTTTTAGTTACATCAAAATCATCACCTAATATAACCCAAAATATAAACATTAATCTTCCATTCAACAATAACATAGCAATATTACGATTATCTTGGATAGTAAAATTTAATTGCCCTAACTTAGAATTTGATACGATATTCTTACCAATATAACATGGCGGCATTTCAATAGCACAAGTTAACCAGTTATAAGCACTTTGTTTATAGAAAAGTGGGTAAACAGTATTGCGTGCATCTCCCAAAAGATCTCCAATCGTTCCATTTTTTTGCAAACAATTTTCAAAAGCATTCAACAGTTTATCCGAATTTGATTTCGGCACTTTATTACCCCATACAGATGAAGCGTAATTAGCGTACTGTAAAGTGCTAAATAATGAATTTCGTTGTTCTGAATACCAACGATTTAATTTAGTAGTATACAAACAGTGCGTTTTTGTATTTAAAATTTTACTTCCGATATGTATTGTATTGCGTATTCGCACATCGGCATTAAATAATCCTGCGGGTATTCTTCCATACGAAGAATACCAGTTATAACTATAATGTCGAATTATTAATTCTCTATACGAACTAAAAGAATTACTAAACCCCAAACTAAGAGGAATTATCATGCCAGTTTTACCGATACCATTTAATAGGTATGCTGTTTTTTCTATAAAAGTAGCATATATATCTGCCGGATTATTATTTAAATAACCAAATAATTTATAGTTTAGCTTTCTTTTAGCCACATACGGTGGATTGCCAATCACTACATCAAAGCCACCCTTTTCTTCAATAATACCATAAAACTCTGCTAACCAATGAAAAGGTTGAGTATCTTTTTTCCAATCTTGATACTTATTTGATGATTTATTAGAATCAATATTATAAGCAGCTGATGCTAAATAATTATTCAATTCATCATTCAATTTTTTCAGTTCATCAGTTAACTCTTGTTTTACTTCGCTGTAATTAATATTTTGATAATCATCTTGCGCTTGTCTGAAAGCGATATTTTTTATACTAACAGTATATGCTTGCTGTCCTATTTTTTCTTTTAGCTTTGGGGCAAAATTTAACTTACCTTTGAGTGTATCTTCAAATTCTGTCATGTTGGCAAAACCAACCAATGAATTACCCGCACGAATATTATAATCAATGTCTGGCAGGGGTTCTAATCCGAGATTAACTGCATTTTCGTCATACTCTGCCACCGCCGCTAACTGTAAAAATAAGCGTAATTTAGCAATCTCTACTGCCTCCGCCATAAGATCTACCCCATATAAATTTTCCAATATAATCGTCTTATATATCCAATATTCTTGGTTGGGGTGTTCTTCAACTTCTTTTAATACTTGACGAAATAATGGGTACCTTTTTGCTCCGTCTTTTTGCTGCAGACGATGGTCATCAGTAGCAACAAATTCTTCCATCCTTTCAATGCAAATTTTATAGAGTGGTTGTAAAATATTCAATGCTGCAAATAAAAATGCCCCGCTACCACATGAAGGGTCTAATATACTGATACCGCGCCTAACTTTAGAATTTGTGCCAGTTACCCATTTATCACGTACCCCCGCAATCGTACGAAAAACTACATCTGTAAAATCACTACCTTCATAATTTTTTAAGGCATCTGCTACAAAACGAACAATATCTAAATTATAGGTAATTAAATCTTCTACCCGTTCTATTTCGCCATTGCTAATTTTTTCTTTTACTTTGCAATAATGTTGACGGCGGGCAATCACTTCGCGCCATGTTTCTTTCGGTAGCGCAAATTTTTCTGTGGCGGTGGTGTTCCAATCCCGCCGCCGTGCTAATAAATCCGCTTTTGTACTATCTAACCCTTGGCGGATATTTTCGGGAATTTTGTCATCCGATAAATTGCACCCATGTTTAACGGCATCATAAATATAATTATCAGGATTCTCTTGTAAAAAGCGCCAAATGCTACTATCAGCAGTAAAGGCATTCCGGCACTCTTTCTCTGCTTGTTGTAACAAATACGGCAATATGGTATTTTTGGCAATGTATTCGGTAATATCTTCTTGCGTATAATACGCCCCCATTTGCGCCCTATCGTTAATATATTTTTCAAATATATACCCTAATACATCGGGGTTAATTTCATTACCCTTTGCTGTTGGGCGGCTATCTAGATGCCATTGGTATTGACCAAAAAAATTAAATATATTTTCAAATGCTTTGTCGGAAAGATTAATTTTTAAATTATCGGTTTCTAATCTATGCGCATCAAACAAACCTCCGTTTAGATAAGGCACTTTCCCCAATAGTTTACTAATTGTTGAGTCGCGTTGCTCAACCGGAGTGTCTAATCCTTCCTTAAACAATCGCCGTAAAAACTCACGATAAAATTTATCATGGAATTGATTATTGCCATATTGCTTTTTTACTTGTTCAAGGCGCTCTTGCAGATAATTAATATTTCCATCTAAAAATCCTTTTTTCTGAATAAAATAAACAAACATTAAACGGTTTAACATGAGGGCAGCATATTGCTTCTTATCTATTAAGTTTTCTATCCCTTCAATAAACTCCTCAAATATATTTAACTGTTGTTTAAATTTCTCATAAAATTTCTTTGTTATTTTTTCACTATTAGCAACAAAAGCGCTACGTACCCGTTGCACAACATCACTAATTGTTAACTCTTCTTCGCCTTCTAAGGGAAAAATTAATCCTTGTAATTTTTCTTCTAATAGTTGATTACTTTTATTTTCATGCCACGGAACACTCACCGTCAATAATGGGCGGTTTTGCGGGCGGATAGAAACTATCCATTGCTGTTCTTCATGCCCATTGCTATCTTTGCCATATATTATTAATATATTTTCATAATGACTTTTACTCAACTCACGTAATAATTTATTTATTTCTGCTTTGCTAATTTCTGCATTGTTATTAATTTCACAGGTGCAAATCACAAAACCGCGTTTTTGACAGATTAATTCCGCCGTTACTTTGCTACTGTCAGCACGCGGTAAGAGAATATTATTATTTCTTGATGGCGGATTATCAAACCCTTGCTCAATAAATAATTTATAAAAATTGCGCGTTTTAATTAACTCATTTCTTTGTTGTGCATTCATAATATTATTTCCCTATTTCTTCCGTAGCATCGGTTGCCGTAACTAACCCCATAGAACAGATAATTTGCGGTTGCATCTTTTCATTGTTTTCCGATTTTGGCACGGCACATAATTCTTCACTGTAATATAACGCTGTTATTATTTTTAGCATGTCATCATCGGTAATTCCTAAACGCATTTGTCGCTTTAATGTATTACGGGCTTTTTCTTTTAGCGGGTAATCATATACTAATTGACATATTTTTTTAGTTTCATTATCTGATGTTTTATTATCCGAAAATAATGTATTTTTATCTTTTATTATTTCTTGCAGCCGTTCATAAACACGGCGGCGGGTATTGTTGGCAGATCCTAATTGCCCACCCAGTGAATACCCGACATCATGATAATTTTTAACTGCTTTTGTTACTAATTCGTGATGGTTGTCGTTAATTGCTTTTTTTTCTTCGTCGGGTTCACATGCTAATTTATCTAATAAATGAAATTGCGATTGTGAAATAATTTCACTGTCATCGTCTAACTCTGTCAGTATAGAGTGATTATAATTATCTCTAATATAAGCAATTACACTGTTTTTATCGCTTGTTTTAGCGGAATAGACAACATCGGGCATTTTTTTAATCTCTTGCTCCAGTTGTGGATTTTGCTTGATTGCTTGCCGCCAAATATCATACGCACGAGAGATTAAATCGGTATCGTCTGCATCTTCTGCGGATAAATCAATAGAGCCGTCGTAAATCCCTTGTAGGTCTTTTGTATTGCCATCATCAAAAAATTTCTCATCTGAACCGATTAAATTTTGATTCTCGCCCATGCGTTTTTTTAAGCGCTGGCGTAGGTTAATAATCTGTTCTATGCCTTCTTCCGGCATGGCACTGTAACAGTATATTGTATCTGCTGTTTGTCCTATTCTATCCACCCGCCCTGCGCGTTGAATGAGGCGGATAATTGCCCACGGTAAATCATAATTAACGATGATGTGAGAATCCTGCAAATTCACGCCTTCACTTAATTTATCGGTTGTAATTAATATGCGGATTTCTTCTTTACTTTTATCTTTATTTTTGTCTTTCTGTTTATCTTGTTCATTAGAGCGCGGGCTAAATTTGCGGATTGTAGATTGTATGATTTTTTTATCGTCATCGCCATGCACTACTGCTACATCTTTTATCTGGTGGGATAAATTACGATAGATATATTCGGCGGTATCTTTATATTGGGTAAATATCAGTAGTTTTTCATTGGCGTGTGTGTTTTCGCATAATTCTTTTATGGCGGTTAGTTTGCGGTCTTGCTGTGGATTCCATGCGGGCACAATGTTGAGCAGTTGCAATAATTCTTTTGCATCTCGTTCTAATTCTGTGATTAAATTATCTTTAAAATAATTACTGGAGAGCCACTTAAATTTATGAGATTCTTCTTCTATACGCCTAAACGCTTTTGCGCCCAATTTTTGATACTCTTCCCAACTGTGCGTTGCTGTTCCATCGTCCGAAATATCGTTATCTAAGCCATTGGTTAGGGCATCTGCAAAAATAATGTTTTCTAACTCATCTTCTTCACCTGCTTCGTCCATGTGGGTGGGTTGCACTCCACCAACAAATATATCGCCCGCATGATAGGCAGCAATCATCGCTGTATTGCGGATAACATGCCGGCGTAGCGAGAGTAAAAATGCTTCGCCACTGCTTTCTAAACGCTTAAATAACCCGACACCGGCAAAACCGCGTAAGCGTGCGCCAGCACGGCTTAAATTACGGATAACTTCATTGTCTTCGGGGGCATCTGCGGTGAGGTAGTTTTTCATTCCATAACGCGGTAAATATAACTCCCCTATGGTGTTAACGACACGCTCCGAATAAAGTTTGGCGTATTGGTCTTTTGTATCTTTTTGGTTAATGCTAAATGCCAGTTGTCTGGATTCTCGATCGGGGAAATAAAATTTTTTACCGTTAGGCAGGAGCATGTAATACCGTTTTTTATTTATATCGTATTCGGCGTAATTTTCTTTGATATGTTTGCGGGTGCGACGCACCATAAACAAACGCACTAATTCGCGCCAATCGTCTACATGTTCGCTTACCTCAAATGCAGATATTGAAGAAATAAGGGTATTCGGGTATTTTCTGCTAAATTCTGTCTTGCCGCCCAATTCTTGTAATAATTTCTCCGGCACAATTCCTAAGTCGTCATCCGAGTTATTAAATAATAGTAATTGCCCGGCAATATCGGCAAATGCTTTATTATAGGGGGTTGCCGTTAGCATAATTACTTTAGAATCGTTTTGTTCAATGTATTCGCGCACTTGACGGTGACGGCTGGATTCACGGTTGCGTAAATTATGCGATTCGTCAATGATTATCAAACGAAAGCGGCGCATATTTTTTAAATCGCGAACTTTTCCTAATGATAATGTTTCTGCCGCTAAATGGTAACGGTGGATATGTTCTTTCCAAATTTCTTCTAACGCCGGCGGGCAAATTACTAATACATTGTGTCCGTGGTCTTCTTGAAATACTTTTGCAACGGCTGTTGCTAATAGTGTTTTACCCAAACCAACGACATCGCCAATAATAACCCCGCTTTGTCGATTCAAACGTTGCGCTGCTAACCCGACTGCTTGTTGTTGGTGTTCTAACATATCTCGCTTAAGGTCTGGCGGTAATTGGTATTGTCCTGCTTCTTCTACTGCTTCGCGGGATAAGTGCCAAGCGGTTTTAATGTATAAATGATAGGGAGATTTTGCGCCACCCGCCCAACTGTCCATAATGGTGTTGTATAGTTCGGTGCTAATATCTATACTCCATTTATCCCCCCAACGGTCATTAAACCACTGGCTTAATTTATTGGCGGCATCTTGTTCTACTACATCTACATTTAACTCGCCGTTACCGCTAAGCCCCGATAAGGTTAAATTGCTGCTACCGACAAAGCCAGCGACTTGCGCCATATTGTCGTTGCGATGGGCGATGTATAATTTTGCATGTAGCGGATGACGAGTATATATTTTTACTTTTATTTTGCCCGCGTGTAGTTGTTCGGCAAGTTTTTGTAAATTACGTTCGTCTGTATTTGTCGGAGTGCCGTATGTGAGTTGAGTCATAAAATCTTCCAGTGCTTGCCTTTTTATTTTAATGACTTCGCCTTGGGTAATTTCGTAGTTTTCAGCGGAATATAAACGCTGAATCGTACTTTGTGGCGATAATGTCATGCCCACAAGTAAACGGCAATAATCGCCATTTTCGCCTGTCAGGTCATTAATGGAAGTTTCTAACTTCCCCCAACCGCGCAAATTGAAATAACCGACACAAAAATCCGCCCGCCGCGCTCCCTGCAACATGTTGCATAAGCCATCGGTTAGATTTTTCTCAATGTTGTCGTATATAGTGGGCATCTTGCTAGTAAATTATAAAGCATAACTCGTAAAAAAAGCCACTGGCGGATAAATGCAATTATATTTTTAAGTAAGTGCTGGCAGTTTTAGTTGCACGCTCTGGGGGGGCTTCGACAAGCTCAGCCAGCGACTTATTTTGAGTTCAGCGTAGCGACTTGTTTTGAGTTCGGCGCAGCGACTTACTTTTAAATCTACGAGCGAAGCGGGCTGTCGCTTTTACTTATTTAATATCGTTTGTAAATAAAATATATTTTACGATGGCGGCGATTTCTTTGTCGCTTAATTGTACTGCGCCGCCTTTGGCGGGCATTGCGCCTTTGCCGTTAATTACTGATTCGGTTAATTTATCAAATGTGCCGGCGTTTGTTAAACGGGTTTGCCAATCTGCTTTGGCTTCTAAACGCGGAGCGTTAGCGATGCCGTTGTTATGACATAACCCGCAAAATTGTTCGTATTGTTCGGCAACGACGGTGTTGGTGTCGGGGGCTGCCGTTACGCTCTCGGGGGGTGCCATTGTTTCGTTGATTTCTTCTAAATGTTCTAACGGAGTAACACCGGTGATGGTTTCTAATACGGCGAGTTCATCTTTACTGCGGCAGTTGTTCATGCAGGCAGTGTTGTTGACGTCAGGGCGCGGGTCGGGGTAAAAATTTGGTGCGTTGGGCATTTTAAAGTTTTTTAAGGTTTCGGCATTGGCGACAAAATTTTCATCCACTAAATCATTCAAATGCAATATGTAGGCGACTAAGCCGTAGGTTTCGTCATTGCTTAGGGTTTGCGGGGCGTTGTAGGGCATGGCGCGGCGTATGTAATCGTATAAGGTGGAGACAAAGGGCCAATAACTGCCGATTGTTTTTTCGGGGCGATGACTGCCGCCTTGATTGGTGAGCGTGTTAAATCCTCCTGTTAATACAGGCCATCTGCCTTCGCCCTGTCCAAAATCGCCGTGACAAACCGCGCATTTATTGTCGTAAATATCTACGCCTTTTTCTACGTTCATCTCTCCTGCGGGTAAGCCCTCGCCGTCATAGCGTATGTCTATGTCCCAGGCGGCGATGTCCTTAGCACTTGCTGCCCGCCCAACGTCTAAGCGCGGTAAATTGTTTAATAGGGGGATGTGTTCGCTGGCTTTTATTTTTCCATCGGCAGGTTGCGAACCGCCGACGATACCAATGGAATCTGCAATGGAATCCGGCGTTGTGTTGTCGGCAGCAACGGCGGGCAGCGGAATGATACTAACAAGCGCAAACAAACAAAAAGACAAGTAACGATTAAGAAATTTGCACATTGCGTACCTTGCCATCTGCCGATAGCCCCCAAGTATGAATAGAATTTTTATGATAAATCGATTCCACCCCGCGCACTTGCCGGAGTTGGGCTAATGTCGGTTGCACATAGCCGGTTTCGTCGGTCACGCGGCTTTGTAATAATTTGGGCGCGCCGTCCCATTCGTATAATAAAGAAAAACGCGTGAGGCATTTGGGCAGATGCAACCCTTTGAGTTGGGCGCGGCGCCAGTTGTTGCCGCCGTCATCCGAAATATCCACGTGACGAATGCGCCCGCGTCCCGACCAAGCAATGCCTTCTATTTCGTATAGTGGGCGGCGTTGTCCTGTCCATGGTTTTTCCGGGCAGGGGCTTAAAATAACCGAGTTGGCTTCCATGACCCAAGTAAAGCGGCGGGCGTTACCGTCTGCCATTAAGTCGGTGTATTTAGAAGTTTCTTCGCGATGGTGCCAAGGTTGGTCGCCGATTTTTAAACGCCGTAACCATTTAACCGAGGTGTTGCCTTCCCAACCGGGGTTAAATAAACGTAGTGGATAGCCCTGCTCCGGACGCAAGCGCTCACCATTTTGGGCATACACTAACAGGGCATCGTCTAATGCTTTTTCAAGCGGAATGCTGCGCGTCATTGCTGCGCCGTCTGCTCCTTCGGCGAGTATCCATTTGCCGCTGGGGCGAATGCCCGCTTCTTGTAAAATAACTTTCAACGGCACCCCTGTCCATTCGCAACAAGAAAGCATACCGTGAGTAAATTGCACGGCTTCCATTTGTGCGCCGCGCCACTCCATGCCGCCGTTTGCCGGGCATTCTAAAAAACGAATAACGGTAACGGAAGGAAAAGCAGTAATCGCGTCCATGTCTAATACTAATTCACGTTCAACATCGCCGTGAATTAATAAACGATGAGCGGTGGGGTCAATGTCCGGCACGCCGGCGTGATAGCGTTCAAATACTAAACCGTTGGGGGTAATAATGCCTTTGAGTTCGTGCAGAGGCGTAAAACTGATTGAAGAGTGTGTATCCGCCGTTAGCCACGGCACATTGCGGCGCACGACATTGCTTTCAAATGGCGAGGGCATTCCGTACGGGTGCGACACCACACTGCGCCCTAATTGTTTAGACCACGGTTCTACTTTTAGCGTTTCTGCTGTTGCCACCCCGCTACTTCCTGCTGCGGCGAGGAGTACGCCTTTTTTTAAAAAATTACGCCGCGCTGCTGCCGCTAGCGTGTTTTCTGTTGCAACGGCGGTTTTGGGTAATTTTTGCTTGTTGCTTTCTTTTCCCATTTTGCTATTATAGATTAAAAATAATATTCTTTAATCTTTTGGAATAAAGAATATAAAAAATCGCCGCTTTTTTCAACCTATTTCATCTTATCTCCATTCACCACAACGTTAACAACACAATGCTACAATGTTGGCTTTTACACCTACAGGTATTTATGATTGATTTATATTATTGGACGACCCCCAACGGGCATAAAATTACTATTTTTTTAGAAGAATGCAATTTACCTTATCGCTTGTGTCCGATTCATATTGGGCGCGGCGAACAGTTTGCGCCTGATTTTTTAAAGATTTCACCGAATAATCGCATTCCGGCAATTATTGATCATGCGCCCTTAGGCGATGACCGCACGCCGATTTCCTTGTTTGAATCGGGAGCGATTTTGCTATATCTGGCAGAAAAGCAAGGGCAATTTATCCCCGATACACCGCGCCAACGTTATGATGTTCTACAATGGTTGATGTGGCAAATGGGCGGGTTTGGTCCGATGTTGGGGCAAAACCATCACTTTCGCAACTACGCGCCCGAACAGGTGCCTTATGCGATAGAGCGCTATACCAAAGAAGCACAACGTTTATATTCGGTGTTGAATCGCCGCTTGGCAGAACACGAATATATTTGCGATTCCTATTCTATTGCCGATATGGCGACTTATCCTTGGGCCGTGCCGCACGAACGGCAAGGGATTGATTTTGCCGACTACCCGCATGTAGAACGCTGGTTTAATGCAATTGCCCAACGTCCCGCGGTGGTGGCGGCGTATCAAAAAGCGGATGAAATGAATGTTGCCCCGACGGTAGATGATGAGGCACAAAAGGTATTGTTTGGGCAAACCGATAGCGCCCTGCCCAAGCCATGAATGGCGGCATTGTCGTGCTGACCGGTGCGGGGGTTTCTGCCGAATCGGGAGTGCGTACGTTTCGCGCCGCCGATGGTTTGTGGGAAGAACATCGGATAGAAGATGTTGCCACGGTAGAAGGATTTACACGTGACCCTGTGTTGGTGCACCGTTTTTATAATGAACGCCGACAAACGTTAGCAACGGTTCAGCCCAATGCTGCACATCAAGCACTCGCAAATTTTGAAAAAAATTATACGGGCGATTTTTTACTGGTTACACAAAATATTGATGACTTGCATGAACGCGCCGGTAGCAAGCGGTTGATTCACATGCATGGCGAACTATTGCGGATGTTCTGCACGCAGTGTATGCACAATATTAATATTACCGGCGATTCCTCCGTAGAAGATACTTGCGTGGCTTGCGGCAAACGTGGGGGAATGCGCCCGGATATTGTTTGGTTTGGTGAAATGCCGTATCAAATGTCGGCGATTGAACAGGCGCTTATGCAATGCGATTTATTTGTTGCGATTGGAACTTCGGGCAATGTTTATCCCGCTGCCGGTTTTGTACAAAGTGCGCGTGCGATCGGAGCGCGGTGTGTGGAATTAAATTTAGAGCAATCAACAACGCATCATTTGTTTGATGAAGGGCGTTATGGTCCGGCGACGGAGGAGGTGGAGGCGTTTTTTAGCGCGTTGCTAAAAACGTCATCATTGACACAATAGTGGCGCCATCATTATTTGCTGCTTTCCTCATCTACCATTGCCGGCGACATTGTCCAACCGTCAAACCCTTGTTGCTGAAGCCATACCCGATCTGCCGCACTAATTTGGGTCAGACACTGAGCATAACAATTAATTTTTCCGTGCAACAATTTTAAAACGTCTTTTGAATCCTGCACTTTAGAAAAAATAATGTGCTGTAAATTCGGCAGCCCTAATAAATAAGAAGGGGCACGTAAGGGATTAAAATTAAATAATGCCAAAGGACGATTTAAGATAATGATTTTTTCCACTAACTCCTCCGACAACGGAGTGGATGCATCAATCGCCAAGCAGAGTTGCGGAAATTCTTGCAGAAACGTAAATAATTCTTTTTCGTATTCTTTAAATAGTTGCTCACGTAACGGAAAAAAACTTAATTCATTTTCTACCGCTTTAAATTCGTTCGCTAAAATTTGCATAAAACAATGATCCACTTGCCCCAATTGATTTAAGCGCTTGGCGGAGGAAATCATTTTTTCAACTTGAACAAAATTATTATTGGGCAAACGGATTGTGATTTGCCGTGCTAATAACTGATCTTCCCAATCGTAAACAGGAATATACCCCACTGCAAGCCCATTGTCTGAAATTAATTTTCTGATGTTGGCGGCAATCCAGACGATTTCACCGCTGTTTTCCCATTCAATGCGGTTACGTCCGTTATTCTTGGCTTCATACAACAACACATCGGCTTTATTAATGAGTGCTTGTTCGGTTTTATGCCCCGCAGAATGCGCTAAACCAAAGCTCATGGTAATTGGAATTTCGACTTCGCTGATAAAGGGCGTTTCTTCTAATTTTTGTCGTATCCGTTCAATCGGTTGCATACCGGTAACAATATCGCTGTCGTCAGTGAAGATTAAAAATTCTTCTCCGCCCCAACGGGCAACCCAATCCCCCTCACGTAATGCCGATGTCATTATTTCTGTTACATGTTTGAGTACTTGATCCCCTACATCGTGTCCATAGACATCATTGACTTGTTTAAAGTGATCAATATCTCCCAATGTCAAGCAAAAATTTTTCGCCCCGCGCACACGTGCTCTTTCAATTTCTAACAGCATCTGTGCTTTACGGCGATTCGGCAAACGTGTTAGTTCATCTAAATCGGCAATGCGATTAGAGGAGTAATTTTCGCGAAAGGACAATAAATAAAATTTTTTATCAATCGGCCAAATTTGCGTTAAAATACTTTTCCCCGCCAGCGGAGTATCCAGCGTTTCTTTTAGAGGCAAGATGATTTTGTCGGCTTCGCCGCGGGTACCGGCAATTAACCAGTTGAGTTGTTCTACATGTGCCGGAAGAAAAAAATCATCCAAAGAATAATTCAGGCAATCTCCGTATGTTTCAAAAAAAGAAGAGTTTGCATAAATCAATATATTATCGCGCATGAGCGCTAACGGTTCCGAGGCAACATCCACTGCCTGCATGAACTCAGTACGCCATTTTCCGAGCCGTTTGGATAACATTAGGCAAGCACCGTTTGTAACATTGCATCTAACAATAAGGCGGCAAATAACAGCGCCAAATATAACACCGAATAGGTAAATAAACGCCTACCGTCTTCGCCGGCAAGTGATTTTTTTAACCGCCATGCCAACTGCATAAAACGACAGTTGAGTGCGACCGCAACCAATAAATACAACACCCCTGCCATTTGCGTCAGGTACGGCAACAAGGTAACGATAAATAACATCAGGGTATACAAAATAATTTGTAATGCTGTGAATTGATCGCCGTGGGTGACCGGTAACATCGGCATTTTGGCACGGGCGTAATCGTTTTTACGATACAGTGCCAACGCCCAAAAATGCGGCGGGGTCCAGACAAAAATAATTAAAAAGAGCAATAACGGCGCGTAGCTAATTTCGCCGCTGGCGGCAACCCAGCCCAATAACGGCGGCATTGCCCCCGATGCGCCGCCGATGACGATGTTTTGCGGCGTGGCTTTTTTGAGATACAACGTGTAAATAACGGCATAACCGAAAAATGAAATACAGGTTAATACGCCTGCCAATACGCCGCCAAAGGTGATCGTCAGTAACAAACCACTCCCCCCTAATAACGTAATTAAAAGCACTGCCTGCCAAGTGTTGATTCTGCCATTGGGTAACGGGCGCCAACGTGTGCGTCCCATCACGCCGTCAGTGGCGGCTTCTACCAAGCAATTAAATGCCGCGGCGGCGGCGGCAACGCCGGCAATGCCCGTGAGTGCCAACAGTGTTGCCAATGGAGCAACGGGGTGACTAAAAGCGGCAAGCGCCGCCCCCACCACTGCCGTCAGCATAATGAGCATTAGCACTTTGGGTTTACACAATGAAACAAAATCCTGTAGTACGACTAACAGCTTTCCTTCATCTTGTTGTAGTTTAATTTGCTCCATAATTTCGTATTGTATGATTGATATTTACCCCGCAGTTGGCTGAGGGATAATTTTATCTTGAAAGCGTAATTTTACCCCTAAAACAGCAATATTAACCACGAGTATCGCCGCGACTGCATTGTGAGCGACCGCTGCCCAGAGGGGAAGTTGAAACAACACATTAATAATGCCGATGATAATTTGTAACAGCGTAAAGCCGAGTAAGCCGCGGGCTTCGCGTTTTGCCCCCTGCTGCCACAGAGTGCGAATAAAGAAAGCAAAGATGATTAACACCACGATTGCCATACTGCGATGCACCCAATGAATTGTCGCCAAAGCGGCGGCAGTGACTGCTTTTCCATCTGCGCCTTGGTGTAATTCGCGCTGCAAGGAAAAACCGGAAAAGTCCACCTGCGGCGGCAATACGCCTCCCTGACACAAAGGAAAATCGGGACAGGCAAGCCCCGCATAATTACTACTGACCCAACCGCCTAAGATAATTTGCAGTGCCAAAACAATCACTGCCAAGCTCCACCAACGCATCAGAGGGCGATGCGCTTGTCTATTGAGGGGAACGGATAACGGACGTTTAGTCACTGCCGCCGCAATGAATGCCAATATCGTCATGCCGCCAACTAAATGCGAAACGACAATCAGCGGTTTGAGTTTTTCTGTTACCGTGAGCATTCCTAATAGCGCCTGAAAAAGCACCAATAGCGGCAACAATAACGTTAGAGTCAACCGCCGGCGGGCAAGCCAATCGGCAACGGCAGCGGCAAGAATCAACAACCCGAGCAAGCCGGCAATATAGCGGTGTCCGACTTCAATCCATGCTTTTTTAATATCATAAGGGCTATCCGGATGCAGTGCAGCGGCAGTTTCCGAATCGGCAACGCCAATCAGCTGCCCGTAACAGCCAGGCCAATCGGGGCACCCTAACCCCGCATCGGACAAACGCACAAAAGAGCCGACAACGACCACCAGAAAAGTCAAAGGGAGCGCAAATAATAATAATTTACGGGCAGACACCGGCTCAAATTTTAGTTATAAATAGCGCGGTAACTTGGCATCGTATAATATTTTAGATGCTAATTCTTCCACCGATTGCCGCGTAACATCTAAATAACGAATGTTGTTTTCATCAAATAAACGTAAGGCGGTGCCGACTTCCTGTCGACATTTATCTAATTCGGCATAACGGGAATTCGGGCGGCGTTCACCGCGAATTTGGGTTAACCGTTGCGGGGCGATGGTCAAGCCGTATAATTTATCGCTGTATGCTGTTAACTTTTCCGGCAAGCGCGTATTGGTTAAATCTTCATCCACCAGCGGATAATTCGCGGCAAAGACACCATAGTGCAATGCCAAATATAAGGAAGTCGGCGTTTTGCCCGAGCGCGAAACGCCGATTAAAATAATATCGGCTTCAGCATAGCGGTGCATAGAAATACCATCATCATGGTTCATCGTATAGTTGAGCGCATCAATACGGCGTTGATAATCGCGGGCGCGTTTTTCATCCAAGCGGGTGCCGGTGGCGTGCGAGGGTTCGCGCCCTAATTCTTTTGCTAACGGGCGGATAAACGTATCCAAGCAATCCATCGTCAAAGCGCCGCTTTGTTCAATAATGCTGGCAAAGGACTCATCAGCAAAGGTATAAAATACAATCGGTCGCCGCTCGGGGTGTGCCTTCGCACTGGCGCTAATTTCTTCTGCCGCGGCAATCGCGCGTTTTTTACTATCAACAAACGACATGGTTTTTTCTAAAAAATTAATGCCGGAAAATTGCGCCAATACGCTACGCCCTAAGGATTCAACGGTAATGCCGGTGGAATCGGATAAATAATAAACGTAATGCGTTAACATCAGGCGGCTTCGCTCGGGGTGAGTGCCGTAATCGCCAATGCGTGTATTCCGACCAACGAAAAATCACCCACTGCCTGATAAATAAGACGGTGACGCGCTAACGGCAACAAGCCATTAAATTGCTCGGAGACAATCCGCAAACGCAAATGCGCCCCGCTTTTGCCCTCGGCGTGTTCGGCGTGATAGTGACTATCGTCTGCAATTTTCAGCACTGTTGGTTCTAATGCTTGCAACAAACTTTCAACTTTTTCTACAATACTCATTGCGAAATTTTATCCTTACCTGTGTCATCCTCACGTATATAGCGATATAAATAAGTGACCATTAATAAAGAAAAGACAATGGTTGCCGCCGGAAATGCAAATGTTTTGACTCCCACCCATACGCCTTCGGAAAAATACTTGGCAACAAAAAAGTTACACCCCGCCAGCGCTAAAAAATAAAGCGCGGCAACGGTAGAGACACGCCGCCACATTGCCGGCGGGGGCGCAAAGAAAGACCCAAGCATTATTTTTATTAAATTTTTATCCATGCGGTCGGCAATAAAAAGTGCCAACGCAAGCACACTATAAACAATGGTTGTTTTCAGTTGAATAAATGCTTTATCGCGCAGGATGAGCGTTAACGCCCCCAAAACAATGACCAATGCCCACGTTACCAGAGTGATTTTCGGCACGTGCCGGCGGATCCCCCACAGCAACGCAATATGAACGGTGAGTAAGCCCATTAAGGTAGCCGTCGCAATATAAATGTCGCCGACATACCACGCCAACGCAAAACCCAACATACTAATGATGGGAAAGAAATTATTAATCGGGTCGGTGCGTGCGTTAGCCATCAATCCGCTGGGTTTATTCTTCTTTGTTGGGAGTGTTCGGGGTAAGTGCTAAGGCGGCTGAATTGATGCAATAGCGCATTCCCGTTGTTTTTGGCCCATCGGGGAAAACATGCCCTAAGTGTGCATCGCATTGATTGCATAACACTTCGGTACGACGCATCCACAGGGAAGAATCGCTTTTTTCAGCCACTGCCGCTTCGTTTGCGGGGCGGTCAAACGAGGGCCAACCCGTGCCGGAATCAAATTTATCGCCAGAAGCGAACAACGGCGCCGCACAGCAAATGCAATGATACATCCCCGCCGTTTCACAATCGTGATATTGACCGGTAAATGCCGGTTCGGTGCCATGCTTGCGCGTGACTTTATATTGCATATCGTCTAACTGCGCTTGCCATTCGGCGTCTGTCTTTTTTACTTTTTCCATAATGTAGAATCATAACACGGATTAGACCCTGATACGATTAGCGTATAATGAGAATTTTGTCTTCCTCAGCAAAGGAGTATTGTATGTCTGTTGCTAAAAAATTTAATACGGTTGTTGCCACCGCAGATGAACGGGCATTGCAGCCCTTCCCCAATTCCCGCAAAGTTTATATTGAAGGGTCGCAAAAAGAAATACGCGTGCCCATGCGCGAGATTTCTTTATCGCCGACGCTCACCGATGACGGTGAACGCCCGAATGCGCCGTTTTATGTTTACGATACTTCCGGGCCCTATACCGATCAAGACGTTACCATCAACATTAAAAAAGGGTTGGTGCCCATACGCGCCCCGTGGATTGAACAGCGCCAAGATACCGAAAAGTTAGCAACGCTCACTTCTGCCTTTGGTCGCGCGCGGCAGGAAGACAGCAAAACCGAACAACAACGCTACCCGAATGTACCCAACCCGCGCCGTGCCTTAGCCGGCAAATGTGTGACGCAAATGCATTATGCGCGCCAAGGAATCATCACTCCGGAAATGGAATATATTGCGATTCGTGAAAATCAACAACGTCATTTATTAACACCGCAACTGCAAGCCCAACACAGCGGGCAGGCGTTTGGCGCAAACTTACCGGCAGAAATTACTGCCGAATTTGTCCGCGATGAAGTCGCCGCCGGACGGGCGATTATCCCCAACAACATCAATCACCCCGAAAGCGAACCGATGATTATCGGGCGCAATTTCTTGGTCAAAGTCAATGCCAATATCGGCAATTCTGCCGTTTCCTCCGACATCGGCGAAGAAATTGACAAAATGACTTGGGCGATTCGCTGGGGCGGCGATACGATTATGGATTTATCCACCGGCAAAAATATCCACGAAACACGGGAGTGGATTATCCGCAACGCCCCCGTGCCCGTCGGCACCGTGCCGATTTATCAGGCGCTGGAAAAAGTAGATGGCAAGGCAGAAGATCTGACTTGGGAGCTATTTCGCGATACTTTAATTGAACAAGCCGAACAAGGGGTGGATTACTTCACCATTCACGCCGGCGTGCGCCTGCCTTATGTGCCGATGACGGCAAAACGCCTGACCGGTATTGTTTCCCGTGGCGGCTCCATTATGGCAAAGTGGTGTTTAGCGCACCACCGCGAAAGTTTTTTGTATGAGAATTTTGAAGAAATTTGCGAAATTATGCGCGCCTATGATGTCAGCTTTTCGCTCGGCGATGGCTTGCGCCCGGGCTGTTTGGCAGATGCCAATGACGAAGCACAATTTGCCGAATTGCAAACCTTGGGCGAACTCACCGAAATTGCTTGGAAACACGATGTGCAAGTGATGATTGAAGGTCCCGGACATGTGCCGATGCAAAAAATATGGGAAAACATGGAAAAAGAATTGTCCGTGTGCAAAGAAGCGCCCTTTTATACCTTGGGCCCCTTAGTTACTGACATTGCCCCTGCTTATGACCATATTACCTCTGCCATTGGTGCCGCGCAAATCGGTTGGTATGGCACCGCGATGCTCTGTTATGTTACCCCAAAAGAACACTTAGGATTGCCAAATAAAGACGATGTAAAAACGGGGATTGTGACATATAAAATTGCCGCCCATGCCGCCGATTTGGCGAAGGGATTTCCGACAGCGCAAGCACGCGATAATGCTCTGTCATTAGCGCGTTTTGAATTTCGTTGGCAGGATCAATTTAATTTAGGGTTAGACCCCGATACCGCACGGGCGTATCACGATGAAACCTTACCGCAGGAATCCGCCAAAGTCGCACATTTTTGTTCTATGTGCGGGCCGAAATTTTGTTCTATGAAAATTACGCAGGAAATTCGCGCCTACGCCGCAAAAAACGGAATGGATGCCGACACCGCCCAACAAAGCGGCTTGCAAGAAAAGGCAATTGAGTTTAACAAAAAAGGCGGACAAATTTACCGCTAATTGCACGCCTCGCGCGAATAAAAAGGCAGGTTGTAAATCCAGCACTGATAGCGGACAATTAGAGCTGCTTCCTTTCAGACCTGACTCGGTTCTTATCATATCATGCCGGGCAACCCGCCAAGCAACATTATAGCAACTTACCATAAAATTGTCGCTAATAATTGTCATGGCATAGTTGCGCTACGTTTGCTTTTTTATTAATTAATTGACCCTTCTGTTTGCGATGTCTGTTCCACAATCTCAATCGTCGCGCGGGCTTGCCGCTGATGTCATTCGTAGCCGTTTTTCGGCGGCAATGTCGGCGATGTATCGGCAGGAAGTCCCCGCGTACGGCACACTATTAGAAATTGTCCACACGATTAATCAACGCACGCTAAGCGCAACCCCCGCCCTAAAAGCACAATTACAAGACAATGATAATTTATCGCGCCTGAGTGAAGAACGCCACGGGGCGATTCGTTTAGGAAGTGCGACAGAACTCTGTATGATGCGGCGCATATTTGCCGTGATGGGAATGCACGCGGTCGGCTATTACGATTTAAGCAGTGCCGGCATTCCCGTGCATTCCACTGCCTTTCGCCCCACCGATAATGCTGCATTGGCAAAAAACCCGTTTAGAGTATTTACTTCGCTACTGCGCTTGCCCTTGATTGCAGACGATGCACTGCGCGCACAGGCGACCGCGATTATTAACCAACGGCAAATTTTTACCCCTGTTGCCGTGCAGTTAACCGCGCTGGCAGAAACCCAAGGCGGATTAAACGCAGCGCAAGCAACAACCTTTATTAACGAAGTATTAGAAACTTTTCGCTGGCATGCGGATGCCAATGTAACCTCTGACACCTACAACAAACTGCACGCCGAACACCGATTAATTGCCGATATCGTATGCTTTCAGGGGCCGCACATTAATCATCTGACCCCGCGCACTTTAGATATTGATGCCGTGCAAACTGCAATGCCCGCCCACGCGATTACCGCGAAAGCAGTGGTAGAAGGACCACCGCCCCGCCGCTGTCCGATATTGCTACGGCAAACCAGTTTTCATGCCCTCAGTGAAAACATTCGCTTTCGCGATAAACAGCAGGGCAAACACACCGCCCGCTTTGGTGAAGTAGAACAACGCGGAGTCGCCCTCACTCGCAAAGGGCGCGCCCTCTATGACGAATTGTTAGCGACAACACGGCAAAAAATCACCCCCGCTGCCGATGGCAGTAATGCCGCTGCCTATCAAACAATGTTGCAGGAAACTTTTAGTGCTTTCCCTGATGATTGGCAATTATTGCTCACGCAACAACTCGCCTATTTTTTCTTTAGCCCAACGACTGCCGCCAACACTACCGCTGCCACCGCCGCCGCTAATGACACTGTCGCGCGATTAATAGAAAAAGGTTTGATTTCTTATGCGCCAATCACTTATGAAGATTTTTTACCGGTGAGTGCTGCGGGAATTTTTCAATCTAATCTTGGCAATCATGTCAATGAAAAAAATCTCCATTCTGCTAGCCGACAAGAATTTGAAACCGCCCTCGGACAACCCGTGATTGATGAATTTCAATTATACGAAACCATGCAAGCGGAATCACTGGCACATTGTCGGCAGGTATTGGCGGGAAATAGCGATAAATTAAGCGAGAAATAAAGGCGACACACTAAAAACGCCGCGCAATATATTCTTCTATCAAAGTAATAAATTCCTCGGCAATGTGTTCGCCCTTTAATGCCGTCGTTTTTTCACCGTCTATATAAACCGGTGCGACCGGATTTTCTCCACTACCGGGGAGGGAAATACCAATATCAGCATGGCGCGATTCTCCGGGGCCGTTAACAATACAACCCATCACCGCGATGGTTAAATTCTCTACCCCCGGGTGTTGCTCTTTCCATTGCGGTAATTTTGCGCTGATATGCGTTTGAATATCTGCTGCCAGACGGCGAAAAAAATCACTAGTTGTGCGCCCGCACCCTGGGCAAGCAGTCACTTGCGGTGCGAATGCCCGCAACCCCATACTCTGCAACAAAGCGCAACACAGTTGCACTTCTTCGGCGCGGTCCCCCCCGGCGGGGGGAGTCAATGACGCGCGAATCGTATCGCCAATGCCTTCTGCCAGTAAAATCCCCAATGCCGATGCCGTTGCCGCCACTGCCCGCAAACCCATACCTGCTTCGGTTAGCCCTAAGTGCAGTGCATACGGCGTTTGCGCTAGTTCACGATAAACTGCTAATAAATCGGGAATGCGGCTGGTTTTACAAGAGAGCACAATTTTATCTGCCGCTAACCCCAACTGCTCGGCAAATTGTGCTGACTGCACTGCCGATTGCACCAGTGCCTGCTGCAAAACAACTTGCGCGCTTTGCGGTTGTTTGCTACGGGCGTTTTCATCCATCAAGGTCGCTAATAATTCTTGGTCAACACTACCCCAATTCACACCAATGCGCACGGCTTTATTGTGTTGTAATGCTTGTTCAATTAAAATCGTAAATTGTGCATCGTGTTTATCGCCACGCCCGACATTGCCCGGGTTAATACGATACTTTGCCAACGCGGCGGCACAGGCGGGGTATTGCGGTAATAATTTATGTCCGTTGAAATGAAAATCGCCAATCAACGGAGCGTCAATTCCCATGTCATCCAAACGCGCCCGTACCCCCGCAACTGCCTGTGCTGCCCGCGGCGTATTGACAGTAATGCGTACCATTTCGGCACCGGCACTGACTAATTGCGCACATTGAATCGCCGTTGCGACTTCATCGGCAGTATCGGTATCGGTCATCGCTTGCACGACAACGGGGTTGCCGCCCCCCATTTTTACGTTACCAATGGCAACAGCGGGCGTGGCGTGGCGCGGGCGATATTCGCGGATAATACTCACTGAGGCGAGTGGCGAACAATGGGGCTTTCTGACTGCCCTGCGCGCCCTGCTAAACCCATCGTGCGCGCGTGGACATCGCCGGCGAGTTGTCCACAGGCGGCTAAAATATCATCGCCGCGGGTTTTGCGAATGGTGGTCATCACCCCGCTTTGTAATAAGCGGGAGCGAAATTCCTGAATGGTCGCCGGCGAACTGCATTGATAACTGGCACCACTAAACGGATTGAACGGGATTAAATTCACTTTACAACGTATGCCGTGCAACAGTCGGACTAAATCCCGCGCACAGGCGGGGCTATCGTTAACGCCGTCTAACATCACGTATTCAAATGTAACATAGGCGCGTGGACGGTTGATAATATGCTGCTGGCATGCTGTCATTAATGAGGCTAATGGATACTTGCGATTGACGGGCATAATTTCATCGCGCAGGGCATTTGTCGGCGCGTGCAAGGAAACCGCTAACGATACCGGCACATCTGCCGCTAAACGTGCCATTGCCGGCACCACCCCGGCGGTTGAAACGGTGACTCGGCGCGGGGTCAGGGCGTAGGCGGCAGTATCGGTAAATAAACGCAAGGCGGGAAGCACCGCATCGGCATTTAACAGCGGCTCGCCCATACCCATCATCACAATATTGCTAATGCCGCTAGTGCTGCCTTGGCTTTGTAAAAAACGATTGGCGACACGCAACTGCGCGACAATTTCGGCGGTCGTTAGGTTACGGGCGAACCCTTGTTTGCCGGTTAAACAAAATTTACATGCCAACGCACAACCCACTTGCGAAGAAATACACAAAGTAATGCGCTGCGCTTCGGGGATAATAACGGCTTCTATCTGTTGCCCCGCTCCCACCGAAAACAATAATTTATAAACGCCATCGCTCGCGGGGATAACCGTTGCCAACGGTAACTCGTCAATATGCACCAGCTCACTAAAACGTGCGCGGGTTGCTGCGGGGAGGTCTTGCAAGCAAGCGGCGAGTTCGTTATTGCACCCCCCATTTTTGTGTAAGCGAGAAAATACTTGACGGGCACGAAACGGCTTTTCGCCCTGCGCGCTAAATAATTTTTCTAAGCTAACGCGGTCAGCATTAAGTAAATTGAAACGTTCACTTGACGCATTCCTCACTGAGTCACTTGCCAACATTGCCTGTTATCTCTTAAATAACAGAATGTCATCGTCGTCGTCATCATCGTCATCGTCCTCCAATACATCAATTTCGTTTTCTTTTTCATTCAACACAATGTAGACATTGACGAGTTCGTTTGCGTCCGTCAACGGATAATGACAAGGTTCCATATTACTGATGCCATCCACACCGCTACCGGTTAAAATATCAATGCTATTCCCCGGTGGCGATAAATCTTTAAATGCTTTGTGTGTCATAAAATTAGTCAATATAAAATAAAAATATGTGAAAATTCAATCCTACTCGTGTAGATCTATTGTTGGGAACTCAGACCTGATATGCTCCAACATATCTTCTCTTTCTTCACAACAAAAGGTTTTAGACACAGTAGGAATGATTGCTTTTGACTGCAATTCAATCAACTCTTTCTTGTCAGCACATGCTTCACGGCTTATTTTGCCCATCATCATATCATTTATGACTTCTGCATCATCACGTAACCGTGTTCTACGACGCTTGTCATAATGGTTCATACCCTCTCGACAGTATGAATTTAAACCACCATGATTCGAATCCTTAGAACCGAACCAGACACCCTTATTACCAATCAACGGGTGGTTTTCAACCAATTCCCATTTCTTATGATAACAACAAAATATCGCTACGCAGTTATCTGCTTTATCACCAATATACGACGCACCAGATTTAAACACAATTCGCTTCTTTAACCGCGTTCGGGAAAGAAAAAAGCAATTTCAATGGCGGCGTTTTCGGCGGAATCAGAACCGTGTACGGCGTTTGCTTCCACATTATCGGCAAAATCAGCGCGAATGGTGCCGGCGTCGGCATTTTTAGGGTCAGTGGCACCCATCAATTGGCGGTTTTTCGCTACTGCATCATCACCTGCTAATACTTGTACCATCACGGGACCGGAGGTCATAAAGTCTAATAATCCTTCATAAAAAGGGCGTTCTTTATGCACCGCATAAAACGCACCTGCTTGTTCGCGTGTCAGAGTCAGCATTTTTGCTGCCACAATTTTTAAACCAGCACCTTCAAAGCGCGCCAGTATTTCGCCAATTTTGTTTTTTGCCACCGCATCGGGTTTGATAATAGATAAAGTTTGCATATTTGTAAAATTTCCTCAAAAGATAATCCGCCATTATAGCAAATCGTACTGTTTTGCACACGCCTCTTGCACAGCATTATTCCTAAAACGATTGTGCACGACAACATAAAAATATAGGATTATTCGGTATAATAGAGGTATATTTATTATGCTAAACGAGTACCTTCCGATTTTATTATTTATTGGCGTGGCTTCCGTCATTGGCGTGGCTCCAGTGTTACTTGGTATGGTCTTGGGGCCGCATAAACCTGATGTCTATAAAAATTCTCCTTACGAATGCGGTTTTGAAGCGTTTGAAGATGCGCGAATGAAATTTGATGTGCGCTATTATTTGGTGGCAATTTTATTTATTTTATTTGATTTAGAAATTGCGTTTTTATTCCCTTGGGCGATTATGCTCAAAGGGGACACCATTGGTGCAGCTGGCTTTTGGGCGATGATGTTGTTTCTTTCCGTGTTGGTCATTGGTTTCATTTACGAATGGAAAAAAGGAGCGTTGGAATGGGAATAATCACTCCTGATGGCAATAACGCTGATGTAACAAAATCGCTGTCGCCGGCGGCAACGGCGCCGGTTGATATTGGTTCGGCACTCACCGAACGCGGTTATTTCACCACCACTTTAGATTCTCTGGCAAATTGGGCGCGTACCGGCTCTATGTGGCCGATGACTTTTGGGCTTGCCTGTTGTGCTGTGGAAATGATGCAAGCCGGTGCTTCGCGTTACGACTTAGACCGCTTTGGTATTGTTTTTCGCCCTAGTCCGCGCCAATCAGATGTGATGATTGTTGCCGGCACGTTGTGCAACAAAATGGCACCCGCACTGCGCCGCGTGTACGACCAAATGAGCGAACCGCGTTGGGTGATTTCCATGGGTTCCTGCGCCAATGGCGGCGGGTATTATCATTATTCTTATTCTGTTGTCCGCGGTTGCGATCGCATTGTGCCGGTAGACATTTATGTCCCCGGTTGCCCCCCCACCGCAGAGGCACTTTTGTTTGGGATTATCCAACTGCAGAAAAAAATCCGTCGCACCAACACCTTTGCCCGTAGTTAATCTCAACAATGTTTTCTTTGCTCCCGCATTTTTTTAATTTTAACTGTTAATGGCCCATTCTGTACCTCGTCGCTACCGTAAAAAACGTCCAGCACAAAATACTTCCAATCAACCCAAAATTGTCGCAACTGCCAACAATGGTGCCGGCAATGGCGATAATGGAAATAATGGTAATGGCGGTGCATCTGCCAACAATAAGCAAACAAAAAATGTCAAACCGCAACAACGGGGGCAAAGCAACGAGAAAAATTTTCTTTACTTTCCGCCCGAAAAACGCAGTTTGTGGCCCTCCGAATTTATTAAAGGCGCGAGCCAACCTTATCGCTTAGTCGGACGGCAATGGCGGTTAGAAATGCCGCATTTATTCAGTGTCTTCATGCTGATTTTATTGCTCTATGGCTTTACCACACCGCACACGGTTACCTTAGAGGATGATGGCTTATTTATCGCCAATTTAGAGTTTTTTGGCGTTGCCCACCCGCCCGGCTATCCGGTGCATACTTTCCTGGGGGGGATTTTTTACCACCTGTTACCGTTTGGCGCGCCAGCATTTCGCGGGCACTTATTTAGCGGTTTTTCCGGTGCCATTGCCGGTGCGGCAATTTATGCCATTGTTGTTATGTTAGTGCGCGGGCGTGTTTTTGGCTACCTCGGCGGCTTAAGTTATGGGGCTTCTAAAACATTTTGGTCGCAAGCGATTATCGCTGAAGTCTATACTTTAAATGCTGCGTTTTTCTTTATTGTCTTGGCATTGTGCATTGCCTATTCTGCGCAAATCGGGCGCTCGGGGCGCTTACATCAACGCCTATTGCTGATTATCGCTTTCACTTACGGAGTGGGTACGGCAAATCACTATCCGATTTTATTCCTCGGCAGTACCGGTTTGGCACTGTTGGTTTTTTCGCAACTCTTTAAAAACATACTCCCCAACCTAATCAAAGTAGTTGGTATGTTATTGCTGGGCTTAGTGCCGCCTTATATCTGGATGGTTTGGCGTTCTTACGACATTACGCCGGCAAATTTTTACGGACCGATTGAATCCTTAGAACAATTTATATTTTATGTACGCCGTTCCGGTTATTCCGGGGTTGATTCACAAGCGGGCGTTGGCATAGACGATAAAATTGCCTTTGGCACCCAACTGGCAGATGATATGTTATGGCAATTCACTCCGATTGGTTTCGTTTTTGTTGTTTTCGGATTTTTTGCCATGTTGCGCTCGCGCTACAGTTGGATGTGGTTTTCCTTAGCCGTCAGTTGGTTTACCAGCAGTGTGCTGTTAGTATTTTTGCTTGATTTTAAAGCATCCTTTATTTGGTTAGCTGCATTTCGCGTTTATCATTTACTTGCTTATGGCATTATGGCAATCTGGCTGGCACTGGGCGCCGCTTGGGCGGTAGATAAATTACGCTTGTTGCCCTTTATTGTCCGTCAACAAATCGCCGGATTAGTGGTGATTGTTGTCATCGGCGGTAGCGTCTATGCGCACTGGGATGTTAATAATCGCAGCGATTATCGCTGGGCACACGATTTAGCCATCGCCAAAATTAACAGCATTGAGCCCAATGCCGTGTTATTTGCTTTTGACGATTTGGATCTCCCCGTCGGATATTTG
>JAHZKE010000011.1 GCA_022600535.1 Pseudomonadota bacterium | reverse complement strand
TTTTCGCGCCTAATGCCGCCGGGGTTTTATTATAAAACATTCATGCAACCGACAAAGCTATGGATGTGGTACGAAAAATACATACGCAAAGCGGCATCCTCTGCCCCCGCACCGACCACCCTTGATAGCGATTGCTATCGCCACCGCCACGCCTATTGCGATGTACTCGTTGCCGGCGGCGGTGTTGCCGGCATTTGCGCCGCCCTCGCCGCCGCCCGTGCAGGAGCAGACGTTATTATTAGCGATATGCAACCGCAATTTGGCGGCGCCCTGCACAACGAAACCACCGCCGACATTAACCAACAACCCGCCGCCCAGTGGCTGGAAAAAAGCATTGCCGAATTAAACAAACTCCCCAATGTAACCTTGTTGAGCTCCACCACGGTACAAGGGTATCACGACTACAATTATTTAATCG
The DNA here is from genome assembly GCA_022600535.1 of Pseudomonadota bacterium. Lineage (GTDB taxonomy): Bacteria > Pseudomonadota > Gammaproteobacteria > Tethybacterales > Persebacteraceae > JAHZKE01. The sequence continues at coordinate 36,628 of JAHZKE010000011.1, read as the reverse complement.
CCGTACAAGAACACCCTCCGCAAAGTGATGATACCGACAAACAAGCACGGCAAACCCTATGGAAAATCCGCGCGCAGCAAGTGATTGTTGCCGCCGGTGCCATTGAACGCCCGCTGGTTTTTGCCGGCAACGATGCCCCGGGAGTCATGTTGGCATCTGCCGTCAATACCTACCTGCACCGCTACGCCATATTAGCAGGTAAAAACATCCTCTTTTTTACCAATAACGACAGCGCTTATTCCGCCGCCTTAGCCGCTGCCAAATTCGGCGCACGGGTAGAAATTGCCGACCTGCGCGAAGACGAAAACGGCTATTGGCAACAACAAGCCGCTAGAAATAAAATCACCGTGCATTTTAATAGCGGTGTCATCGGTTGCCAAAAAACCAGCGGCTTTTTATCTGTTAACATCGGTAGAATTAAAAATAACAATGTAACCCCCACCATTGCGCACGCTTACGATGTGCTCGCCGTATCCGGCGGGTGGACACCCACCGTGCATTTATTTAGCCAAGCCCGCGGCACCTTAGCGTGGAGCGAGCGTTTAGGGGCTTTTGTGCCCGAGCGCGCACACATTACCAACCCCTGTATTGCCGTCGGTGCTGCTAACGGCACCTTGGATTTAGCAGGTTGCCTAAATGAAGGCACCGCCGCAGGCAAGCAAGCCGCCAACGCCTGCGGTTATCAAATAAAAGACAACAGCGCCAACGCCAACACTGCCGAATCCTCTATATTAGAAATCCCCCCCGTCTATTCCGCTTATGTCCCCACCATACACGCATTAGGGCGCGGCACGGGCAAGCACTTTATAGATTTAGCAAACGACGTTACCGCTGCCGATATTTTACTCGCCGCCCGCGAAGGTTATGAATCCGTAGAACACATGAAACGCTACACCGCCGCCGGTTTTGGCACCGAACAAGGCAAAACAGGCAACATTAACGCCCTGCGCTTGTTAGCACACACCTTAGGCAAAAAACCACAAGAAGTCGGACACACCACCTATCGCCCGCAATACACGCCCATCTCCTTTGGTTCTGTTACCGGTGCCGACCGGCGCGAACTCTTTGCCCAAGAACGCTGCACCCCGATAGACCCGTGGCACCGTCAACACGGCGCCCTTTACGAAGACGTTGGCGATTGGAAGCGCCCGCGTTACTTTTCTATTAACTACGAAGACATGGACGCCGCCGTTTGGCGCGAATGCAAAGCCGCCCGCAACGACGTTGCCGCGATGGACGCCTCTACCCTCGGCAAAATAGATATACAAGGAAAAGACGCCGCCGCATTTTTAGACATGATTTATACCAACGCCTTTTCAACCTTAGCCATTGGCAAATGCCGCTACGGCTTAATGGTGCGCGAAACCGGCATGGTATTTGACGATGGCGTAACCGCCCGCTTAGGAGAAAACCATTTTCACATGACCACCTCTACCGGACACGCCGCCTCGGTAATGACATGGTTAGAAGAATGGCTACAAACCGAATGGCCCGATATGCAAGTATTTTGTACCAGTGTTACCGAACAATGGGCAGTGATTGCTTTAGTCGGACCCAAAGCGCGGCAGTTACTTGCTGAAGTTAGCGATATAGAACTCGCTGCTGATCAATTCCCCTTTATGTCATTCAAAGAGGGTAAAGTATGCGGGGTAGATGCGCGGGTGTTTCGTATTAGTTTTTCTGGTGAGCAGGCGTATGAAATTAACATCCCCGCGGGTTATGGCTTAGCCGTGTGGGAACATTTATTTGCCCAAGGCAAAAAATACGGCATTACCCCCTACGGCACCGAGAGCATGCACGTATTGCGCGCCGAAAAAGGATACATTATCGTCGGGCAGGATTCCGACGGTTCTATGATCCCCGCTGATGTTGGCTTATCGTGGATGGTCTCTAAAAAGAAAAAAGATTTTCTCGGCAAACGCTCGCTCTCCCGCCCCGACATGCTGCGCGATGACCGCTTGCGTTTAGTCGGCTTGTTACCCGTGGACGAAAAAACAGTGCTACCCGAAGGTGCGCAAATTTTAGACACCCTCACCGCGCAACCGCCCACCCATTCTGTCGGCTTTGTAACCTCCAGCTACATGAGCCCGACCTTAGAACGATCATTTGCTTTAGCCGTCATTAACAACGGCGAAGCGCGCATTGGCGACACCGTTTATGCCACCATGTTAGATGAAAAACGCATTGCCGCCGTTATCACCGATACGGTATTTTTTGACAAAGAAGGAGAACGCCTCCGTGGCTAAAAAAATCGTTGCCGTCGCTCGTTCGCCCTTAGCGGCGCACAGCGCAATCAATACCGAAACCTATCGCCAGCAAGAAATTGCCCCGCTGACAAAAATAATCATCCGCGGCAAAAGCGATGATAGCGCCTTTATGCAAGCGATAAAAAGCGTGTTGGACGCCGAGCTACCGCTCACCCCCAACAGCACCGTAGAACTAAAAGACCCAAAAAAACAAGCGCGCATTTTGTGGCTGGGACCGGAAGAATGGCTATTATGGACAAGTGCCGACAAACACGGCAGCACCTTAGACGCCCTGCAAACCGCCACCCGCGAACACCACGCCGCTATAATTGACGTATCGGATTATTACACCATCATCCGCATTAGCGGCAGCAATGCAAAGGGGGTATTAATGCAAGGTTGCCCCTTAGACCTCCGCGAACGCACCTTTAGTGAAGGCAACTGCGCCCAAAGCCACTACCGCAACACCGGCATATTGCTCTACTGCGGCAAAGATTATTACGACGTGCAAGTACGTTGGAGTTTCGCTAATTATCTGTGGGAATATTTTGCTACGGTTGGTGAGTGATGGAGGGGGCAATGAATACTACACTCATTAAAAAATATTGAGACCAACAAAATATTAGAGTTGTAGAAAACTATGATTTTGAGAAAAAATAGTTAAATACTCTGACAAAATAGCAGGTAGAAAAGTTAATAAAATTAGTGGAGATGAATAAATTGTTAGAGCTTTTATTCTTGCTAAACTTGTAAATGAATTTTAACCCACTTCAAACGAAGTTACGCCGTAAATAGAATTTAGGGGAAGTTTAGGCGCTTCGCCTTTATACATTCTTGCGGATTCAAAGGATTTGCTCATGTTGTTATCAGTGGCTAACTTTACCGCGCAAGTGTTCACTTCCGGCACGTCTAAATAAAGGGGTTGATTTGGAGGCACGGCGGCTTGCACTGCCGCAAATAACTGCGCGGCGATACTGGCGCTGTCGGCAAACAAGGGGGCAATTTTATAGCCGCTGGCACAGGGGCGGATAACCGCATACCCTTTTAATTGCCCGTCGGCAACATAACCCAATGCCACGCTTTGCGGTTGTTGTATCCATTGCTGCATAAATGCAGTGCGACTTTCGGCAAAAAACGGGCGATCGTAATGCTCAAATTGTTCAAGGGGGATTTGCGCTAACGGCACAATCTGCGCGTTAGTTGCTGCCGCTTGCGTGATGCCTTCAAAGCGTATGTTGCTATAGGCAAAAGCAAAGCCCGATTTTTTATAATTATCTTGTTGCTCAATCACGCCGTCTAAACCTACACAACGCCCCTGTAGGGACGCCATTGCTGCGTTCCATATTTGCATCCCTAAACCGCGATTGCGCTGTTCTTTTCTAACAATATAAAAGCCGATAAAACCAAAATTAGCGCCGTATTTCACAGCGGAGATGGTAGCAACGGGTTCTTGTTCTAAATATCCTATCAAAAATCCTGTGGGATCAGCGCAAAAATAATTATCGGCATCGCATTGTCCAGGGTTCCAGCCCTCTTTTGCCGCCCAATCAATGGCGATGTCCACTTCTGCCCGCGTGGCGGTTTTAATGGTTAATGTTGCTAGCGTCATAAGAATTAATTTTCTTTTTATAACCGCAGGCGTGTCATGTGGTAGCCGCTTGCTTTAACAAGCATTTGATATAAATGCACCCATAGCGCAATGTGCATGGTAATTGCAAAAAAATAACTCAATGGCCAAAGCAGTAACATAAGCCACTCTTGCCCTGTTGCTAATGCTTCGGTGCTAACAACATGCACAATGCCAATCACGCCGACAATAATAAATAATGAGATGGAGAGAATGGTGAGTAAAGAACCGCGCATTAAATCTAATGCTTCCTCGCTGCGTAAATAAAAACCTTCTACATAAGCGGGGATGCGAATCCCCCAGCGACAAATATAGCTCCAAACGATGAGGGTAATAAACAACAAGAGATAAGAGAGCAAACGCGAGCCGATTTCTAATGTTTTATAAATAGAGTGATTGGCGCTACCGTTAGCGGCAGCGGTGGCTTGTTCTATACCTAATGCTGTCGCTTTTTCGTATAAATAAGCGGCAACGTCTAAGGCGTAAATTGATAAGGTGACAAATACAATCATCCCCAACCCGATAAATACAAAAAAGTCGCTGTGTTGCCGGCGCCAAATAATGGCGTTCAAAAAATTAATTTCGCCTCTGGGGGGGCGCAACATTTGCCGGCATGTTGCGTAGATAAATAAGGTATTGAGTACTAACAATAAGACAATGCAAGCGCTCATGTACCACCAGTTGACTTGTTCTTGTTTTTGAAAATATAAAATAGAAATGCCAAATGTTAATAGTGTCGGCAATCCGTAGACGATAGAATAACGTAGATGCGCGAGCGTTAAATAACAAACGTTAACTAATGTAAAAAACACAGCGCTTAAAACGGCTTAGTAACGGCGAGTAGCACAATGGCGATCATCAATAAGGTGGGGACTTCGTTATAAAAGCGGAAAAAGCGCGCGCTGGGGTGTGAGGATGTGGTCAATTTTTTAATGTAAAAAAATAAACTGATATGAAATGCAATCAGTAATCCGACGAGTAATAATTTAACTGCCAACCAACCGCCGCCGCTATAGCGTATCAGCAACAAGCCAAAAATAAGGGTTAAAATCATTGCCGGAGTGCTGATTGCGTAATATAAGCGTTTTTCCATTAGGGTAAAACGTTCGCGTCCGGCAGTATCTGTGCAATCGGCATGATAGACAAATAAACGCGGTAAATACAGCAGCCCTGCCATCCACGAAATAACAGAGATTATATGCAGCGCTTTGATTAATAACATATCGTTATTTTAGCAAACGGCGGCGGGTTAATATAGTAGAGAGATACAATCCGGCCGTGGTATAGATCAATAATACAACAACGCTTAATGCCATTTGCGACAGGGCGATGTCACCGCCGGTCATGAATGGGCGCACCAATTCCACTGAGTGCGTCAGCGGCAAAAAGGCAGAAACGATTTGTAATGGTGCGGGCAATACCGCAATGGGAAAAAACGCCCCCGATAACATCATCATCGGGGTAATAAACAGGGTGAAATAATACGAGAAAAAATCATAACTGTTTGCCAATGCGTTCACTGCCAAACCAATTGCCGAAAACGCCAACGCGGTTAATATTATCACCAACATAATAAACGGCAAGGCAAGCCATGATTCAGCTAACCCTAAAACAACAACTACCAACAACATCGCAACGCCTGCCATCGCCCCTTTCATACCTGCCCAAACCCATTCGCCTAATAATACATCGTCTAAGGTCATCGGCGTGTTGAGGATACCCTGCCATGTCCGCTGCACATGCATACGGGTAAAGGCAGAATACAATGCTTCAAAGCTGGCGCTCTGCATTGCGCCGTAGCCCACCATACCGGCGGCAATATATTGTAAATAATCGGTGCCTTCAATATCGCCGATTAATGCGCCGACGCCTAAACCAAAGCCAAATAAAAAAACCAATGGTTCAAGGACGTTCATGCTAATAGAGGGTAGCGTTAATTTACGCCATACTTTATAGTTGCGAAATGTCAAACGCAACATACGACGGCTGATTAATGGCGGTTTGTAGAGCGGGTTCATTCGCGTAAATCCCTACCGGTCAGGCGTAAAAATACGTCTTCTAAATTTGCTGGGCGATGGGTAAAATTGCGCCCTTCTGCTTGCAATGCTTGCACTAATGCAATGGCGTCATTGCTGTAACAGTAGGCGAGTTGTCCAAACTGTTCGTAACGGTCATAGAGCGATTGACGCGAGGCGAGCCAATTTTCAATATCGGCGCCATAAATTTCTACGACTTCTTTTTCTATGCACTCGGTAACGAGGGTTGCCGGAGTGCCAATGGCGATAATCTGCCCGTTATCCATAATGGCAACGCGGTTGCATAGGCGTTCGGCTTCTTCCATAAAGTGTGTGGTCAGCAGTAGGGTTTTGTTGGTGTCTTGTAAGCGGCGTAGGCGTTCCCATATTAAATGCCGCGCTTGCGGGTCTAAGCCCGTGGTCGGTTCGTCTAAAAAAATAAATTCGGGGTCGTTCACCAATGCGCGCGCTAAGGTTAAGCGGCGTTGCATCCCGCCCGATAAAGTGGTGATGCGGGCGTGGGCGCGGGTGGATAAGCCCGAAAATTCTAATAATTCATTAATTTTCGCGGCACTCAACTGCAAACCAAAGTAATGCGCATAGACGGTGAGGTTTTCAATGCAGTTGAAATCAGGGTCTAAATTATCTTGCTGCGGTACCACGCCGACTTTTTGCCGTGCGGCTAATACTTGTTCGGGCATGGTATAGCCCAATAAATCAATCGTGCCTGAATCCTGTTTGCTTTGCGCTAAACAAATTTGTAAGGTGGTGCTTTTGCCGGCGCCGTTGGGTCCTAAAATGCCAAAGCATTCCCCCGTGTTAATCGTAAAGGAGGCACCGCGTACTGCTTCAATCTCCCCATAACGTTTATACAATTTATCAACAGTGAGTGCCGCAGCCATAAAAAAACTAATCCCCGTCGTTTATGTTAGTACAATATCCGCAGCGCTTAGCGTGTTGTGTACTAACATCGCAATCGTCATTGGTCCGACTCCTCCCGGCACGGGGGTGATTGCTCCGGCAATGCCTTGGGCACCGGCAAAATCGACATCACCGGTAATGCTGCCGTCCTCTAAGCGGTTAATGCCAACATCAATCACGATTGCCCCGGGTTTAATCATATCTTTAGTAATAAAATTCGCCCGCCCGACTGCCGCCACTAAAACATCCGCATTGCGACATACCGCGGCGAGGTCTTTGGTTTTAGAGTTACAGACGGTAACGGTGGCACCGGCGTTAATCAGCATGATTGCCATCGGCTTACCGACAATGTGGCTTCTGCCCACAACGACGGCGTTGGCACCGGCAAGGTTCACACCGGTAGATTGCAGCAATAGCATACATCCTGCTGGTGTGCAGGGGCGCAATGAGGGTAAATCGGCAACCAATCGCCCCATGTGTGTCGTATGAAAACCGTCTACATCTTTTTCTACGGCAATGGTTTCTAATACTTTTTCGGCGTCAATGTGTTTTGGTAAGGGTAATTGTACTAATATCCCGTGTACGCTGTCATCGGCATTCAGCGCGTGGATTTGCGCTAATAATTCTGCTTCCGATAGGGTTTCCGGTAAATCGTAGCGCGTAGAAGAAATCCCGGTTTTCGCGCAAGCGTTCACTTTGTTACGCACATACACCTGCGAAGCGGCGTTTTCACCGACGATAACCACGGCTAAACCGACGGGTTTGCCGGCGGCTGCCATTTTTTCGGCGGCGGTGGTGAGTAATTGATTGGCAATTTCTTTGCCATTAATAATGTTTGTTTGCATTGTTGTTTTTTCTGCCTTTCCTTTGTTTTACTAATAAAAACAGGAATTATAGCAACTATTCAAATAATGCTGCTGTCGTCTGCTGATGCCAAACGCGACCCGTCGCCGCGATGTTTTGCAGGGTTTCTTTTGCCGTATGGCGCGGGGTTAAATTCACTTGTTCTCGCCGCAAGGTCGGGGTAGTAAAATAACTGCCCTGCTCGGAAAAAGCAATATTCGGAGTAATGTGGCTAAAGCAAATGCTCTCTAAAATATCAGGCAGGGGGATTTCGCGCCCCGACAAAACACGCGCCACCGCAGCGGCGGCAACGGCGGCGGCGCTCATGGCACAGCTGGCAGATTTCGGCGCGGGGGCTAAGGCGGCGGCATCGCCGATAATGTAAATTCCTTTTTGTTGTTGCGATTCCATTGTTGCGGGGTTGACGGGGCACCAACCGCTGCTATCGGTCAAGCCCGCATGTTGTGCGATTGTAGCTGCCCGTTGCGGGGGGATGTAATTAATAACATCGCCGTATTCCTCGCCAAATTCGGTGTGTACGGTTTTTGTTGCCGCGTCTATGTGTTCTACCCTACCGCCGCCCTCGCCCGATAGCCATTCTATCCGTTGGCGGTAATAACTATTCCACCAATCCGAAAATAAGGTTTGTTGCGCAAATTGTTCTTTCGGGTCTAATATTAACACTTTGCCGCGCGGTTTGTGCTGTTCCATATAATGTGCCACTAAAGCGGCGCGTTCATACGGCGCGGGCGAACACCGATAAGGGGTCGGCGGGGGAATAATTATAAAAACGCCGTTGTCGGGCATGGCTTGCAGTTGTTGTGCCAGTTGCTGCACTTGTTTGCCGCCGCGGTAGGCATGCGGTATTTGTTGCCTTGTGGTAGCGTTGTTCTGGTTGTCCGCATCATTCATGCCACTCATGCCGCTATAATCAAACTCTATCCCGGGGGAAACGATTGCACAATCAAAAGGCAGTTTTCTACCCTCGGCAAGGTGCACTTGATTATTTTCTATCGTCTCGGCGGTGGCGTGGACGATGTCTATATTTTCAGCGGCGGCATCATACGCATAGCGCAAGCTATTGGGGGGACGTGCTCCGATTAAAACAAAGTGAGAATACGGCGCACTATAATAGTAATGCTGTTGTTCTACTAAGGTTATTTTTGCCGCAGGTAAATATTGCCTGAGTGTGCGGGCGGCAAATAAACCGCCAAAACCACCGCCGATAATAACAATTTTTGCTGCGGCGGCATAAGCGGATAATAGCGGTAAAACAGCCACTCCTGAACATAATTTAAGAATTTGTCTTCGCTGCAAAAGCACTCCTCCACCGAGGGCTCAATCGGTGTTTTCTGCGGTGCTTTCTGCGGTATAACGAATCTCTAATATTTCGTATTCTTTGGTGCCGCCCGGGGTTTCAATTGCTATATTGTCATCGGCGTATTTACCAATCAAGGCGCGTCCGATGGGGGAGGTTGACGATAAAAGACCGTTTTCTACATCGGATTCAAATTCGCCGACTAAACGATAATTTACGATTTTATCGTCTTCGTTTTTGAGTTTGACGTACGAACCGAAAATACATCTGCCATCGGCACCAATAGTGGCGGGATCAATAATATCGGCAGAGGAAAGTAGGGAATCTAAAAGTTTAATCCGCGCTTCAATAAAACCTTGTTTTTCTTTGGCAGAATGATATTCGGCGTTTTCTTTTAAGTCGCCGTGAGCGCGTGCGGCGGCAATGGCTTCAATAATTGCCGGGCGTTCTACACTTTTTAAGTTGTCCAGTTCGGCACTTAATTGTGTATGTCCTTCCTGAGTAATAGGTGTTCCCATTCTCGTTTTCCTTTTGCTTAATTGTTGGCGATTTGTTTGTGCCAGTGTTGCAATGCTTGCACCGGTGGTCTGCCAGAAACCGTCACCCGTTGCAATCCGCGTAAGATCGCGGCAGTTGCCGACATCGTGGTAAAGTATATCACTTTACCCGCCAAAGCGGCACGGCGAATAGAAAAAGAGTCCTCACGGCTTTCTTGTGAGTTGTTTTCGGTGTTAATAACAATGTTGATTTTTCCGCTTTTGAGTAAATCTACAATATGCGGTCGCCCTTCGGCAACTTTGTTAATAGTTTCCACCGCTAACCCGACACTGGTAAAGTAATCTGCCGTACCGCGGGTGGCTTGCACGCTAAACCCTAACTCAATAAATTGGGCGGCGGCAGTGGCGGCAAATTTTTTATCGCTATCGCGCACACTAAATACCACGGTTCCCTGCATTGGGGTTGCGGTAATGGCTTCTTGCGCTAAATAATAGGAAGTGGCAAAATCGTCTCCCAAACCCATGCTCTCGCCGGTGGATTTCATTTCCGGTCCCAGTAAAATATCAACATCGGGGAATTTGTTAAAGGGAAATACTGCTTCCTTCACCGCAAAATAGGGCAATGGTGGCATACGCTCGGGGAGTGCTTGCGTTTTTCGTTGTTCTGCTAAGGACTCCCCTGCCATTGCCAAAGCAGCAATTTTAGCCACCGCGATACCCGTTGCTTTAGAAACAAACGGCACCGTGCGCGAAGCACGCGGGTTGACTTCCAATACATAGACTTCGTTTTCTCTAATGGCAAATTGCACATTCATTAATCCGACCACTTGCAACGCTTTGGCAAGCACTTGCGCCTGTCGCTCTAATTCGGCAATGAGCGTATCACTTAACGAATACGGCGGTAACGAACATGCCGAATCGCCGGAATGAATCCCCGCCCGCTCTACGTGTTCCATAACGCCAACCACCAAACATTCCCCAGTGTCGTCACGCACGGCGTCCACATCGACTTCTACGGCATCGGATAAAAATTTATCTAACAATACATCGCCTTGCAAAATGTCGGGATAACGCTGAAAATAATCGCGCAATGCTTCTACGCTGTAGATAATTTCCATCGCCCGCCCGCCCAACACATAACTCGGGCGCACCACTAACGGATAGCCGATTGCATCTGCTTTTTCCACTGCATCGTCTATGATGTTTTGTGTAAAAATTACTGAATTTTCGGCGTGACTCACGGTATAACGTGCGCCGACAATGGCATTGTCGGGTTGCCGCAGTTCGCATTTGGCTAATAATTGTTGAAATTGCTCACGCGACTCAGCAAGGTCAATTGCCGCCACGCTGGTGCCGATAATCGGGGCGCCGGCTTCGTCTAAGGTGCGGGCGATAGATAACGGCGTTTGCCCACCGAATTGCACAATGACACCGCAGGGGTTTTCGCGGTGGATAATTTCTAAAACATCTTCTACCGTCAGCGGTTCAAAAAATAGGCGGTCGGCGGTGTCGTAATCGGTGGATACGGTTTCGGGGTTGCAGTTGACCATTAAGGTTTCATACCCTGCGGCTTTCAACGCTAATACGCCGTGGACGCAGCAATAATCAAATTCTATCCCCTGCCCGATGCGGTTCGGTCCACTGCCTAAAATCATTACTTTTTTATCGCTGGCGGTTGGTTGCAGTTCGCACTCGTCTTCGTAGGTGGAATACAAATAAGCGGTTTCGGTGGGGAACTCGCCGGCGCAAGTATCAATGCGTTTATAGACGGGGTGGATGTTGTATTTTTTGCGCCATTCGCGTACTTGTTTTTCGCTAACACTGCCATCTGCTTTTAAACGACTGATTTGTAAATCGGCAAAGCCCATTTTTTTCCAATGCAATAATTTTTCTGCGGAGGGCTCGTTTTGTTTTTCAAAAAACGGGATTATATCATTGCGTTCTACATTAATAATATCTTCTATTTCGCTTAAAAACCAAGGGTCAACATGCGTTAAATGATGAATTTCTTCACGGCTCATTCCCAAACGAAAGGCATCGCCAATATCAAAGATACGTTTGGAATGCGGGTGCGATAAGGTGTATTTTAATTTTTCTTTAACTCTTTCTTTATCTTTTTTTATTTCCTGCACCGACTGTGTTGTATCGCTCAGTAAGGGCATACGACTTTCTAAACCCGAAAAACCAATATCCAAACCGCGCAATGCTTTTTGTAAGGATTCAACAAAGGTGCGCCCGATTGCCATCACTTCGCCCACCGAACGCATTTGTGTTGTTAGTTGGTCGGGGGTGGGGGAAAATTTCAAAAAATCAAAACGCGGGATTTTAGTAACAATATAATCAATGCTCGGTTCAAACGATGCCGGCGTTTTACCACCAGTGATGTCGTTGGCAATTTCGTCTAAGGTGTAACCCAGTGCCAATTTGGTGGCGACTTTGGCAATGGGAAAACCTGTTGCCTTAGATGCCAATGCCGAGGAGCGCGACACGCGCGGGTTCATTTCAATCACCACCATATCGCCGTTTTTCGGGTTAATGGCAAATTGGACATTAGAGCCGCCCGTATCAACGCCAATTTCACGCAATACGGCGATTGAGGCATCACGCATCATTTGATATTCTTTATCGGTGAGCGTTTGTGCCGGGGCGACGGTAATGGAATCCCCCGTGTGTACGCCCATCGGGTCAATGTTTTCAATGGAGCAAATAATAATGCAATTATCCTGTTTATCACGGACAACTTCCATTTCAAATTCTTTCCAACCAATCAGAGAGCGTTCCAGTAACACGGTTTTATTGGGCGATTCCGCCAACCCGCGCGCGACGAGTTCATCAAATTCTTCTTTATTGTAGGCGATGCCACCACCGGTGCCGCCTAAGGTAAAGGAGGGACGGACAATAGTGGGATAACCGATTTCCTCTTGCACGGCAAGCGCCATGGTTAAATCTTCAACCACCGCAGAAGGTGCACACTGCAAACCGATTTTTTCCATCGCTTGTTTGAATGCTTTGCGGTCTTCGGCTTTGTAAATGCTGTCGGCATTGGCGCCAATTAATATCGGTTTGCCATCTACCGCCCGCCCGCTACCAAAAACCCCTTGCGCGGCTAATTGCATCGCGCAGTTGAGTGCGGTTTGTCCGCCCATGGTCGGCAATACGGCATCTATGTTTTCTTTTTCAATAATAGCAATTGCTGAGGCAACATCCACGGGTTCAATGTAAGTCGCATCTGCTATGCCCGGGTCGGTCATAATAGTGGCAGGGTTAGAATTGAGCAAAACAATGCGTATACCTTCTTCGCGCAATGCCTGACACGCCTGCGTGCCGGAGTAATCAAACTCGCACGCCTGCCCGATGACGATGGGTCCCGCACCAATAACTAATACACTTTGAATGTCGTTACGCTTGGGCATGGGCTTGTTTGTGTTGATCAATTAACCCGACGAATTGATTGAATAATACGGCGGCATCTTTGGGTCCCGGGCTGGCTTCGGGGTGTCCTTGAAAAGTAATTAAAGGGGGATGATCGGCGGCAATACCTTGCAGGGTGCCGTCAAACAAAGAGCGGTAAGTAACCCGCACTTGCGGCGGTAAGCTATCGGTTTGCACGGCGAAGCCGTGGTTTTGGCTGGTAATAAAAACATGCCCGCTTTTTTGTTCCTGCACGGGATGATTGGCTCCGTGATGCCCGAATTTCATTTTTTCGGTTTTTGCCCCCAACGCAGAGGCGACAATTTGATGCCCCAAACACAAACCAAATAGTGGGATGTTGTCGTTCATCAGTTGGCGCACCAGTGTCCGGGCATTCTCACACGGTTCGGGGTCGCCGGGTCCGTTGCTAATTAATACGCCGTCGGGGTTGCTGGCTTTCAGCATTTGATAGTCGGCAGTATAGGGCAACACGGTAACATGACAACCGCGTTCGGTCAGCGCACAAAGAATATTTTTTTTCACCCCGCAATCTAATATGGTGACTCGGCGCTGCGCCTCCCCCGCTGCTTTGTATTTGTCGCCGCTTTGCTGCCATTCGCAGGTATCCCATTCAAAGGATTGCGTAGTGGAGGCATTTTCTGCCAACATTGCCCCACCCAAACCGCTAAACTCCTGCGCGTAGGCAATGGCTTTTTTGGCGGCGTCGGCGCGTTGTGTTTCATCTGCCGCCACTGGTGGTGGCAACACCATAATGCAACCGTTTAATGCGCCTTGCTGCCGCAAGTGGCGTGTGAGTTTGCGGGTGTCTATGCCGTCAATGGCAATCATTTGCCGTTGTTTTAGATATGTCGGCAAGGATTGTGTCGCCCGCCAATTACTGTAATGGTCGGAAATTTTCCGTGCCACCATACCGCGTGAAAAAATTTTATCGGCTTCTTCGTCTAAGGAAGTTGCCCCGACATTACCGATATGGGGCTGAGTAAAAACAATAATCTGACTATGATAGGAAGGGTCGGTTAAAATTTCTTGATACCCTGTCATGGCAGTGTTAAATACCACTTCGCCGACGCAATAAAGACCGCCTCCATTCTTGTCTTTATCTCTAGCAATATCATTGTATCCTTTTGAAAATCCATAAAAAACGCTCTCATCAGAGAGCGCTAAAAGTGCGGTTGCTGCTGTTTCAAGCGTATGTTGCAATGACATGAAACAATATTATACACGTAAAAAAAAGACACTTAGCAAGCCCAATAAAAAAATAATATACGACGTAATAAAAATGACCCGCAAGTTTTCACTATAACGAATTTTTATTATAAAATGACCCCTAATAATTACTTCAATAGAAGGGAAAAATATGTCTACTGATATCTTAGAATTACTGGAAGCCACCAAAGATAATGATGCTTCTGATTTACACATCTCTACGGGGTTGCCCCCAATGCTACGCATGAACGGCGAAATGACCAAGTTTGATGTCCCCGATCTCACTGCCGATGATGTCCATAAGATGATTCGTACCTTGTGTACTGACGAAAATTGGGCGCATTTTGAAGAAAATTGGGATTTGGATTGCTCCTATCAATTAGGCGAAAAAGCGCGTTTTCGTGTTAATGCTTTTCAACAAACACGCGGACCGGGGATTGTCTGCCGGACGATTCCAACAAAAATTTTAAGCTTAGCCGAACTCGGTGCTCCCGATATTTTTAAAGATATTTCCAACCAACCGCGCGGTATTGTGCTGGTGACCGGTCCTACGGGTTCCGGTAAATCCACCACTTTAGCGGCGATGATTGATGAAATTAATCGCACGAAAAAAGAACATATCCTCACCGTAGAAGACCCGGTTGAGTTCGTACACCGACCGCAACTGTCGCTCATTAACCAACGCGAAGTCGGCGCACACACTAAAAGTTTTGCTGCTTCTTTGCGGGCGGCGTTGCGTGAAGATCCAGACATCATCCTCGTCGGGGAGCTGCGTGACCCCGAAACGATTGGCTTAGCACTGACCGCTGCGGAAACGGGACACTTAGTATTCGGCACGCTACACACCAGCTCGGCAGCAAAAACGATTGACCGTGTAATTGACGTATTCCCGGCAGCAGAAAAAGAAATGATTCGCGCGATGTTATCGGAAAGTTTAAAAGCGGTGATTTCGCAAACATTGTTACGCAAAAAAGGCGGCGGCAGGATTGCCGCACACGAAATTATGATTTCCACCCCGCCGATTCGTAACCTGATCCGTGAAAATAAAGTACCGCAGATGTACTCTGCTATTCAAACCGGAATGGCAGTCGGAATGCAGACATTAGATCAAGCGTTAAAAGTGCTGTTAGAGAAAAACATCATTGAAATAGAAGATGCACTTAAGCTGGCAGTCAATAAAGCGGACTTCAAAACGCCACAGACGCCAATAGATTAATTTTATAGTTGTATCCAGTCAGTACCCTGACTCTGGCTGGCGATGTGAATCGTTGCATTTTCATCTGCTGTTTTCAGCGCACGGCGCACTAAGGTTTCATTATTATTTTCCGCACTGATGTGTGCGGCGATGATGTGGCGCGGTTTTTGTCTTTTTGTCGCTGCAATTAATTGGCTTGCCATACTGTTAGACAAATGCCCGTAATCGCCGGCGATCCGTTCTTTAATGTGTGTCGGATAATTCCCTCGCGCTAACATCTCGTCATCGTAATTGCATTCCACCATCAAAGCATCAGCATCGTGACACGCCCTCAAAACGTTGCGTGAAATGTGTCCTAAGTCGGTGAAAATCGCCAACTTACGCACGCCGTCTTCAATGATAAACTGCATGGGTTCGCTAACATCATGCGCAACGGGAATGGCTTCAATGCTCAACTCTCCGACCATCACTTGTTCCCCTGCAGCCAAACAACGCCAATTCGGCGGGTGGGCGAGCGCACGGGCAGTCCCCGCAGACATATAATAGGGAATATTATGTTCAATAAAAAATTTTAGCCCGGCGACGTGATCACTATGCTCATGGCTAATAAATACGGCATTGATTTCTAACGGTGACAGATAACGTTCTAACAAACGTTTTTTTAGCGTGCGATGAGAAAATCCGCATTCTATCAATAAGGTAGTATTTCCTTTTTCTACAATGTGGGCATTGCCGCGAGAACCACTACCCAAGGAACAAAAGCGCATCAATCTGCATCCAACGCTTTTGCCACCAATATTACGGTAAGAATTCGTTAAGTAATTCCAAAACGACCGAAGATTGTTCTTTTGTTAACGCATCGTCCCCTTCTACTGCTTTGGTACTCAAAACAATCGCATCTTCGCCGCGCGGAGAAAATATTAATTTAATATCGCGTAAAATTGGTTTTTGTTCGCCAAATAATTTGTTAAAAAAGTTGGTCTCGGCTTTGCCGAAAATTTTATCCGAATCGGGACCGCCGCTGTGGCGAATATAAATAATCCCTTCTTGATAATCGCGGTCTTCTATACTAAAGCCGCCGCGATTTAAACCGACTTGCACCAACTGCCAGCTTTCGTGAAATGATTTTTTAACGACTAATTCCGTGCCACCGTCAAATTCATAATCGCTAACGTTATTGCTTTCAGTCGCAGCAATCTGTTGTTCAATCTCGCTGCTTTCTTCTTTGATTTGTCGGTTATTGGCAAGATACAACATCACACGCCGCAACATTTCTATCTCTAATTGGCGGTCACTACTTTGACTTTCGTAGCCGCTAAATAGCCCTTCGCCATCAAAACGCGCAACAATGTGACGATGCGCGACATAAACGTCAGTCCCGCCGTTTTCATTTTTTTCTAAGCGGGTGGTAAATTTATCACGCTCACCGCTATCGTTCAAACGATTTAAAACGTCGTCAAGATAAACATTAAACCAACCCGGAGTTGCCACCCGTTCACGTAAATCCAACCAATCGGTTTCCATCGTGCCCAACTCGGCGTTTTCTCGGACGAGACCAAACCCTAAGTGTTGTGTCCAAAAACCGCGGGCGATTTCCCACACGTTATTGGGTGGCAGCTCAATTTCTATCCAACGTAAATTACCGTTGCGGCGATAGGTAACCTTTGCCGCCGGCGTATCGTCTGCAACTTCTTGTTGTTCTCCTACGGTGGGGACAGAACTAATGGTGTATTCCGATAAAGAGACAGTGCCTTCGGTTGCATAGGCAGTGGCAAATAAATCCGGCGGGTATTGCAGTTGTTTCTGTGTTTGATTTTCTTCTTGTGTATAATCAATTTGCCGCCCCTCTAATAAATCATCAATCGGCGAGTCGGTTTGACACCCCCCCAACATTATTAGTGCGCCCAATAAATAACAATATTTAAATGGTGAATGAGTCATTATTGTTCCCTTTGTGCCAAGCGAAATGCTTCTTGAACGATTGTATTATATTGCGCCGACAGCGGGGTCAGTGGTAGACGAATACCGCCGGCAATTTTTTCCATCATCACCAGTGCTTGTTTCACTGGAATTGGATTGCTTTCAATAGATTGTACTTTGTGAAATGCTTCCATCAGTGTGTTGATTTCGTGGGCGTTTATATTATCCCCTTGCCGCGCGGCAAGTGCCATACGTTGCATATTTTTCGGGGCGATATTTGCGGTGACTGAAATTACCCCATCGCCACCAGCGAGCATATAATCGCAACAGGTGCCATCATCGCCCGACAGCAAAACAAAATCTTCTTTGTTTGCCGTAACCGCACGCAACTGCAACACGCGCTCAACATCGCCGACGGCATCTTTAATACCGACAATAGTAGGGATTTGTGCCAAGGCGCCGACGGTTTCATTCGCGAGCGTGGTGATACAACGCCCGGGGACATCGTAGAGGATAATCGGCATGTCGCTTTGTTCGGCAATGGCAGAAAAATGGCGTAACAACCCTTCTTGCGTTGGTTTATTGTAGTAAGGCACTACCGATAAGCCCGCATCGGCGCCATCGTTTTGCGCTTGTTGGGTGAGTTCTACTGCCTCGCGAGTGCTGTTGGCGCCGACACCGGCGATGACCGGAACGCGCCCGGCAACAAATTCAACGGTACGGGCAATGATTTCTTGATGTTCGCGAACACCCAAAGTTGGCGATTCCCCGGTGGTACCGGCAATGACAATCCCGTCACTCCCCTCGGCAATGTGCCATTCCAGCAGATTTTTCAATGCCGGATAATCAATCTCTCCCGTCGTTGTCATCGGTGTTACGATCGCAACATAACTGCCACAAAATTGCTTGCTCATATAATAATTTTTGCGTTACCCATATCAACTAAAAACAGCATTTTACCACCTCAAACAAAGCAATGCTATATTTTTGCTATTTGTCTGCCCAAACAAAGAATTGCCGTACCGAGAACCAATGGTTAAAAATGAAACAACAACGTGATTTTTTTACCTTGTTTTGTCTAAATAATCCGTATTCGCCGTACAATGGGAAGTTAGATAAATCGGCTCCTTCTCTCCTCACCCTATGTTACGTCAATTATCTTCGCTGTTTGCTCTGATGATGTCTTCCGGACTCATCTCAGTCGGTCACGGCGCATTGGGGGCGTTGGTGGTACAACAAGGGAGTCACTATGGTTTTTCCGACACCTTTTTAGGTACGTTAATTACGGTCAGTTACGTCGGCTTTGTTGCCGGCAATTATTTGTTTCGCTGGATGTTACCGCGTATTTCTTATATTCGCACATTTTCCGTTTGTGCGGCAGTATTGACGGCGGGCACTTTAATGTTGCCGTTATTAAAAGTAGAACTGGCTTGGTTGGTGCTGCGTTTCGGGCACGGTTTATTTTTTTCCATTACTGTGATTATTTGCGAGAGCTGGCTCAATAGCACCGTAGATAATCAACATCGCGGTAAAGTCCATGCCACCCACATGACGATTAATTACCTTGCTTATGGTTTGAGTCAATATGTTTTATTATTGGGAAGCGAAAATGCGGCAACTGCTTTTTCATTGGTCGCCATGTTTGTGGTGCTGTCTTTATTTCCAATTTGTATGACGCGTTTTGCCGAACCACAAGCCAGTATCAGCACCAACAAAGAAAGCACGATGACCATTCGCGCTGCCTACGAAATTGCCCCCGTCAGTTATGTTGCCCAATTCGGCAATGGAATGTTCACTGGAGCTTCATGGCTTTTTGTCCGCTATGCCGAACAAACCAGCACTTCAGAAGCAGCAGCATCGACTTTGGCGGTGGTGTTTTTTGGCGCGGGGTTTTTGTTGCAGCTGCCGGTGGGTTGGATCTCCGACCGTGCGAAAGATCGCCGCAGTGTGATGTCTTTTGTCTATGGTTGTAGCGCGTTATTGGCGTTCTTTTTATTTTTCGGTGATTTATTTTCATCAGGTATACTAATACTTTTTGTACTGTTATACGGCATGATTTCGGCGACTGGCTTTTCATTGAATATCGCTTATGGGCAAGACCTTGCGGGTCGCGAACGCGCTTCCGAATATGCGGGGATGTTGTTTCAACCTTATGCGGTCGGGGCAATTATCGGCCCGATGATTGCGGGTTTTTTAATGGATCGTTTATCTGTTTCTTGGTTGTTTCTTTTTATTGGTATTATTACCATCTCCATTACGGTTTATACTATTTTCCATCGTATGCGCTACGCCCTTGTTGAACCCGATACACAAAACGTCTATCCTGTTGTCAGTAGCACGGGGCTTACCCCCACCATTAGCGAAGAAGTACCCTTGTATAGCAATTATGATATCGGGCCTGATATTCCCGAGAGTACCACCCTTGATGAAGAGATGGAACACGAGCTTGTCGGCCCACAACTGGGCGAGATACTGGCAACCGATATTGATTTAATTGGCCCGACGCTCCCCGCCGATGACGATGATTTAATCCATGACGACAACTTACAAAACTGGCGGCGTTAGAAAATTAGAAAGAAAATAAAATGGCATTAACCCGACAAGATATTCAAAAGTTAGCGCAACTGGCGCGGCTGGCACAAAACCCGCGAGAAGAAGAAGACACTTTAAAATCGCTCAATGCGGTGCTGGGGTTAATTGACGAACTCAAAAATGCCGATGTGGATAATGTAGATCCGATGGCATACGTGCAACTGCACGGGCAGACCTTACGCACCCGCGCACCGGCTGCTGTTGCTGGGTATCCGCCCGAACAGCTCATGCAAAATGCACCGCAAGCAGATGAAAATCATTTTCTCGTGCCGAAAGTGATTGAATAATGTCCGCACCCAACATTGCGAATTGCAGCTTGCGCGAATTGCGTACCTTATTAGACGAAAATAAAATATCCGCACCTGAATTAGCGCAGTTGTTTCGCGCGCGGGCAAAACAGTATTCACACCTGAATGCTTTTTTACGCATTAACGAAAACGACGACTACCACCCCGCCGCCGGTAATTTTTTAGACAGTTTGCCGATTGCGCATAAAGATATATTTTGCGCCCAAGGCGAAAAAACAACTTGCGGTTCTAAAATGTTAGCCGAATTTGTTGCCCCTTACGATTCAACCGTAGTAGAGAATTTTCGCAATGCCGGTATGAATACTATCGGGCGCACTAATATGGACGAATTTGCGATGGGGTCTTCGGGCGAGCATTCGGCATTTTCTGCCAGCCGCAACCCGTGGGATGAAAACTACGTCCCCGGCGGCAGTTCCAGCGGTTCGGCAGCGGCGGTTGCCGCCCGTCTCACCCCCGTTGCCACGGCGACCGATACCGGCGGTTCTATCCGTCAACCTGCCGCCTTTTGCGGCGTAACGGGTATTAAACCCACTTACGGGCGGGTTTCGCGTTGGGGCATGGTGGCGTTTGCTTCCAGTTTTGACCAAGGCGGCGTCATTGCCAAAAGTGCCGAAGATTGCGCCTTAGCATTATCGGCAATGGCAGGGTTTGACGAACGCGATTCCACTTCTCTACCGCAACCGGCAGAAGATTTTACCCGCCAATTTGACCAACCCTTGAGCAATATTGTGATTGGCGTACCGAAAGAATTTTTTAGCGACGGATTAGACAACAAAGTTGCCAGCCGCGTACAAGAAGCGATTCGTCAATTTGAAAAACAAGGCGCAACCATTAAAGAAATATCGTTGGCCTCCGTTAAACACGCCATTGCCGCCTACTATGTACTCACTTGTGCCGAGGCATCCAGTAATTTATCGCGTTATGACGGCGTGCGCTATGGTTTTCGCCCTACCGAAAATAACGATAGCGACCTGACAACAATGTACGAACAAACACGCACCCAAGGGTTTGGTGCAGAAGTCAAACGGCGGATATTGATTGGCACTTATATGCTTTCCTATGGTTATTACGATGCTTATTATCGCCGCGCCATGAAAGTACGCACCCTCATCGCCCGCGATTTTGAACAAGCGTTTACCGGATGTGATGTCTTGTTGGGACCCACCACCCCCAGCCCCGCCTTCGCCTTAAATGCCATTGCCGATAACGACCCCGTAGCGATGTATTTACAAGATATTTATACCGTGCCGGTAAATTTGGCAGGGTTGCCCGCCCTATCGTTACCTTGCGGTTTTTCTGGTGCCTTACCGGTTGGCTTGCAACTGATTGGCGCCCCGCTTGCTGAATCGTTGCTCTTATCGGTGGCGCACGAATATCAAAAACAAAACGATTATCATTTACAAATGCCGGCAGGAGTGCAATAATGACTTGGGAGACGGTAATCGGCTTAGAAATTCACGTACAACTTTCCGCCGAAAGTAAAATATTTTCACCCGCCTCTACGGTATTTTGCAACGCGGCAAACACTCAGGTGCGCGAGGTAGATTGCGGCTTCCCCGGTGCCCTACCTGTGCTTAATCGCCGGGTGGTCGATTGCGCGATTCTATTGGGGACAGCAATATCGGCAACGGTTAATCAACGCTCGGAGTTTGCGCGTAAAAATTATTTTTACCCCGACTTGCCGAAGGGCTATCAAATCAGCCAATTTGAATATCCGATTGTTGAACACGGCGAAATGTGGATTAACGGCAGCCAAGGCGAAATGCGGATTGGCGTTACCCGCGCCCATCTTGAAGAAGATGCGGGAAAATTGATTCATGACCATTGGGCAACAAGTTCGGGGGTGGATTTAAACCGTGCCGGCACGCCGTTGTTAGAAATTGTCTCCGAACCCGATTTACGCGACATTAACGATGCCGTACTTTATGCCAGCGAAATGCACAAACTCGTGCGTTGGTTAGGAATCTGCGATGGCAACATGCAGGAAGGGTCATTTCGTATTGATGCGAATATCTCCGTCCGTCATCCCGGGGACGAATTAGGCACGCGTTGTGAAATTAAAAATTTAAATTCGTTTCGCTTTTTAGAACAAGCCCTGCACTATGAACGCGAGCGACAAATCAATTTAATTGAAGATGGCGGCACGGTTGTGCAGCAAACACGATTATTTAATACTGCCAGCGGTGAAACCCGCGCCATGCGCAGTAAAGAAGATGCGCACGATTATCGCTACTTCCCCGACCCCGATCTACCGCCGCTGTTGGTAGATGATGCCTGGATTGCAGAAGTAATCGCCACCATGCCCGAATTACCGCGCGCCCGCGCCCAGCGTTTTATTAACGACTATCAATTATCCTCCTATGATGCGACCTTGCTGACGGCAGATAAGGATTTTTCAGATTATTACGAAACCCTGTTAGCGCAACTTGCCACAGATAGCGAGCAACGCAACCAACACGCCAAACTGTGCGCCAACTGGCTTTGCGGCGATTTTGCCGCCCTACTCAACGAACACAAAATAGAGATTAGCGCCAGCAAAATTGACATTGCCGCTTTTGCGGATTTAATGCGTTGCCTTATCAACGACACCATTTCCGGCAAAATTGCCAAAACAGTTTTGTTGAAAATGTGGGACAGTGGCGAACACGCCAGCATTATTATTGAACGCGAAGGGTTAATGCAAATTAGCGATAGCAGTGCATTAGAAAAAATCGGCAACGACATCATCGCCGCCAACGCCCAACAAGCGCAACAATACCGAGATGGCAAAGATAGATTGTTAGGATTTTTTGTCGGTCAAATGATGAAAGCAACCAAAGGGCAAGCCAACCCCGAACAAGCCAACGAAATAATGAAACGCCTGTTAGCGCAGTAATCGTTTTAAATTCCACACCGAGAGGTGGGGAATTTAAATTAGTTTGCTAGTGCTTGTTCAATATCTGCTTGTAAATCTTCTGCCGCTTCTAAACCGATAGAAAGGCGGACGATGGAGTCATCTAAACCGATTTCTGCTTGTTCCGCGGCGGTTAAACGGCTATGCGTTGTTGAAGCAGGATGGGCGACGATTGATTTTGCATCGCCAAAATTAGCAGTGATTGAAAACAAACGCAGGGCATCCATAAAACGCCATGCGGCTTCTTTTCCACCACTTAAACAGCAGGTGATTAATCCCCCGCCTAATCCTGCTTGTTGTTGCATGGCAAGCGTATGCGCGGGGTGCGAAGGTAATGCGGTGTGCCACACTTTTGTGATTGCGGGTTGTTGTTCTAACCATTGGGCAATTTGTAATGCCGTTGCCGAATGCGCTTTAATTCGCAATGGTAATGTTTCTAAACTTTTGCTAATCACCCAAGCATTGAAAGGCGACAATGCCGGACCGGACGCACGTAAAAAGGGATATAACTTTTCCATTAACAATTGCTTGCTACCGACAATGCTGCCGCCGAGTACCCGCCCTTGTCCATCGGGGTATTTTGTTGCCGAATGCACGACTAAATCGGCACCAAAGCGTAGGGGTTGCTGACACCCTGCACAAAAACAATTATCCACCACCAACAAGGCGCCGCTTTCTTGGGCAATTTGCGCTAATCCTGCTAAATCCATAACTTCCTGCATTGGATTGGAGGGGGTTTCTACAATCATCAGCGCGACTTTGCCTGCTTTGCTATTCATTGCCGCTTGCCGCCAACGGTCTAAACGATTGCCGTTAACATATTCTACTTGTATATCGAATTTCGCCAAGTGCCCCGACAACAGTTGTATGGTGGCGCCAAATACATTGCGACTGCATAAAACACGGTCTCCTGCTTGACACAGTGCCATGACCACCGCGGTAATTGCCGCCATACCGCTGGCAGTGGCAAGTGCTGCTTCCGCGCCTTCTAACAGTGCCATACGTTGATTAAACATGGCAGTGGTCGGGTTGGAAAAACGCGAATAAATATAATCTGCCCCCTGCCGTCCAAAGTATTCTGCTGCTTGCGCGGCGTTTTCAAACTTAAAGCTGGAGGTTAAATACATCGCTTCGCTATGTTCACGGTGTTCGCTTGCACCGGGGTTGGCGCGAAGTAAATCGCTGTGTTTCCAATTGGTCATCGTCTTATTGTAGAGGAAACGGTAAATCGCCCTGCGCTAAATTATCGCGCTCAGGGGCGCGCCGTTTTTCTAACGCTTCTAAATAATCTTGGTCAATTTCACCGACGCGGTAGTTGCCGTCAAAGCAACACATTTCAAAATCTTCCAATGCCGAGTTTTCTTCACGCACGGCGGCAACTAAATCTTCCACCGATTGATAAATAACTTTATCCGCTCCTAAATAAGCAGCGATTGCCGCCTCGCTGCGCGTGCTGGCTAATAATTCGGCACGGGTAGAAATATCTATTCCATAAACATTGGGATAACACACCGGTGGCGCCGCACTGGCAAAATAAACCTGCTTGGCACCGGCGGCACGCGCTAATTCTACCAACTGCCGCCCCGTTGTGCCGCGTACAATAGAATCGTCCACCAACATGACGCACTTGTCGCGAAATTCTGATTCAATCACGTTTAATTTTTTGCGGGCGCTATCGGCGCGGATTTTTTGCCCCGCAGTAATAAAAGTGCGTCCGACATGGCGGTTTTTAACTAATGCTTCGCGGTAGGGAATGTTAATAGAATGGGCAAGTTCCAACGCGGCGACTCTGCCTGAGTCCGGCACGGGAACAATACAATCAATCTCAAGGTCGCTATATTCGCGGCGGATTTTTTCACCCAATTTACGCCCCATGTTGAGCCGCGCTTTATACACCGAAACACCTTCCAGTGTTGAATCGGGGCGTGCCAAGTAAATGTATTCAAACATGCAGGGCAAATGTTTGGCGTGGTCGGCGCATTGCTGACGGTGTAATTTTTTTTGTTGGTCAATAAAAATCGCCTCGCCCGGAGCAACGTCCCTCCATTGCGTGAACCCTAAGGGG
Source organism: Pseudomonadota bacterium (assembly GCA_022600535.1). Lineage (GTDB taxonomy): Bacteria > Pseudomonadota > Gammaproteobacteria > Tethybacterales > Persebacteraceae > JAHZKE01. The sequence goes on along the minus strand of JAHZKE010000011.1, from coordinate 11,550 downwards.
CGAAAGGCAGCGTTTTCGGATGCCACTAACCAATCGCTGCCGTTGTTGCCATACACTAACGGGCGAATGCCGTGCGGGTCACGAAATGCCAACAAACCATAGCCGACAATCAACACCACCACCGAATACGCACCTTGTAAATGGCGTTGGGTTTCTTTGACGGCTTGAAATAATAACTGCGGTGAGAATGTTTCACTGCGCGCCAATTCGGCAGCAACGGCGGCTAAAACATTGACTAATATTTCTGAATCCGAGGCGCTGTTAATGTGGCGGCTGGCGTCTTGCGATAAAAATTGCCGTAACTGTTGTTGATTGGTTAAATTACCGTTATGTGCCAATATCATGCCGTAGGGCTGATTGATATAAAACGGTTGAATTTCGGATAATACTTTTGCGCTGCCGGAAGTAGAATAGCGCACATGCCCAACGCCAAAATTACCGGACAGGTTGGCTAATTTTTCAGCACTAAATGCTTCTTCGGCAATGCCAAACCCTTTTTCAACGTAGGCGTGTTCGTCTGCCATCACGGCAATGCCGGCGGAATCTTGCCCCCGATGTTGTAAAAACGCCAATCCGGCAAACATTTGAAAGGCGGCATTCTCCCCAACGTAACCAATCAAACCGCACATAGAACAGTATTTTACTTTACTTTATTATTGTTGCGGCACATTATTGCCAATTACACCCAGTAACTGGTTTTGGTCATGACTTTACCCAACAAGTGCATGACTCCTTTAACCGGCGCTGGCAGATCTACCCCGCCCATTTCTACGGCGTGAGTAGCATGTTGTTGTTCGTCAATATCCATTTGTTGCACAATGGCGCGGCTTTTTTCGTCTTGCGCGGGTAATTTTTGCAAATGACTGTTTAAGTGAGTGGAGACTTGCCGCTCGGTTTCTGCCACAAACCCTAAACTGATTTTATCGGACAACAACGCCGCCGCCGCTCCAATGGCAAAGGAACCGCCATACCATAAGGGGTTGAGCAAACTCTGCCGCCCGCCCATTTCGTCAATGCGTTCTGCCGTCCATGCCAGATGATCAATTTCTTCATCCGCGGCTTCTTGCATACTGGTGCGTACTTGTTCATCACGCGCAAATAACGCCTGCCCCTGATACAGCGCCTGGGCACACACTTCACCGCAATGGTTCACCCGCATCAAGCGCGCGACTTCCATTTTTTCGGCAACGGATAGCTCCGCTTCGCTGTGTGTCGCTGCCGGCGTTTGCCGTGTTGCCACTGCCGGGGTAAATAAGGTTTTTAGTCCGTCATCGGCAATTTTGACGAATCGCTCTTTAAAAGAATTTTGCATAGGGATAAATAATACAACAAATTAGCAGAGAGTGCAACAATAAAAACATGACGGACGGCGTAGGTGCATTGCAGGTTAGCCGAATAATAAAGTATCGCTCACATCCGGAGCGGCACGCGAAAATAAATTTAATAAATCGGGAATGGTTAATTGTTGCCGTTGTTCACCGCTGACATCATAAATAATTTTACCTTGATGCAGCATGATTAAACGATTTCCCATTTCTAATGCCGATTGCATGGAGTGGGTAATCATTAACACCGTCAACTGATATTCCTGATAAATGCGTTGGGTTAACTCCAATACATATTTTGCCATGCGCGGGTCTAACGCAGCGGTGTGTTCGTCTAACAATAAAATATGACTGCCCGCTAAGGTTGCCATGATTAAACTCAATGCCTGCCGCTGCCCACCCGATAGTTTGCCTACGGGGTCTTGTAAGCGGTTTTCTAAATTCAGTTGCAGTGCCGATAAGCGTTCGCGAAAATCATCACGGCGGCGGCGAGTCACTGCTGCGTTTAAGCCGCGCCCCCTACCGCGCGTTGCTGCCAGTACCATGTTTTCTTCTATGGTTAAGTTGGCGCAAGTGCCTGCCAATGGGTCTTGAAAAACCCGTGCTACCGATGTTGCGCGGCGGTGCGCGGGTAGATGAGTCACTTCGGTATTTTCAATACGAATGCTACCGCCGCGATTGACTTCTACATCGCCGGCAATCGTGCCTAATAATGTGCTTTTGCCCGCGCCATTTGAGCCGATGACGGTAACGAGTTCCCCTTGTGCGATATTGAGCGTAATCCCGCGCAAGGCGTGTGCTTCTAAAATATCGCCGCGATTGAATGTTACCGCGACTTGTTTTAATTCAATCATGCTGCCGCTTGCCGTTGCTTCCAACGCCGCCGCAAGGTCGGGGCAACAAGCGCTAATATCACGAGTAAGGCAGTCATTAAATTCAAATCGGAAGCATAAAAACCGAATACCCCGCTACTTAATATCAGGGCGACAAATAAACGATACAGCACTGCCCCGACTAAACAAGCCAATAACATCACCCATATTTTTTCCCCCGGCAGTATTGTTTTGCCTAAAATTACTGCCGCTAACCCGAATACGATAGTACCAATACCCGAGGTAACATCGGCAAAGCCGTTGGCGTGGGTGAATAACGCCCCGCCCAATGCCACTAAGGCGTTAGAAACAATCACCCCGCAATAGACGTAGGCGACAGTGTTGCCCCCCTGCGCCCGCAACATGCGCGGGTTTTGCCCGGTCGCCCGCAATGCTAACCCGACTTCCGATAATAAAAACCAAACCAGCAATGCCATCAGTAATAAACAAATCACACCAATGACTAACGGCTGCGCGTAGAAGGACGAGATACCGCTATCGGTGAACGGGGCGAAAAAATTTGCCTCACCCAACAACGAAATATTAGGGCGCCCCATAATGCGAATGTTGATGGAATAACCGGCAATCATTGTCAAAATGCCCGCTAATAAGTTGAGAATGCCGCAATGCACGGATAAAAATGCAGTCAGCATACCGGCAATGCCGCCGCCAATAAAGGCGATTGCGGTTGCTGTCCACGGATCCCAGCCGGATAATACTAATGCCGCGGCAATTGCCCCGCCTAAAGGAAAGGTGCTTTCTACCGATAAATCGGGAAAGTCCAACATGCGATAGGTGATAAAAACCCCAAAGGCAACAATCCCGTAGATGAGCCCGATTTCAATCGCACCAAAAAAGGCAATACTGCTCATTGGAAGATGACCTGTGCTGCGTCAATCAACACAGCGCAAATTGCACCGCGTATTAATTGACAACGCGGGTCGGGTTGGCGGTGAGCGATGCGGGTAAGGTAATCCCTAATTTTTTAGCGGCAGCAGGATTAATCACAATATCGGTACCTTTGGCAACGCGTGCGGCTAAATCGCCCGGGTTCGCGCCTTTTAATATCTGCACCACATAATCGGCAGTTTGGAAACCGATTTGATAGTAATCAAAACCCACTGCGGCAACGGCGCCTTCTTCTACATAAGAAGTCGCGGCAGCAAAAATCGGCGTATTGGCACTATTTGCTACTTTGACCATCGCGGCAATTGCACTGGCAACGGTGTTATCGGTGATTGCATAAATAATATCAGCTCCTTCGACAATCGCTTGCGTTGCCGCCCCGACATCCGCCGAGCGATTAACCGTGCCTTCTAACACGCTCACCCCTGCTTTGCTGGCTTCTGCTTTCAGTAATTCTACCAACGATACTGCATTGGCTTCGCCCAAATTATAGACAACACCGATAGTTTTGGCATTGGGTACAATTTCTAACATCGTGGCGACATGCTGCCCGACCGGCGATAAATCAGATAATCCGGTTACATTGCCGCCGGGTTTTTCCATATTGCTAACTAATTTCGCACCGACGGGGTCGGTTACGGCAGAAAATACAACGGGGATAGTTTTGGTTGCACTGGCGAGTGCCTGTGCGGTCGGAGTGGCAATACCGACTAAAACATCCGGCGATTCGCCAATAAATTGGCGTGCGATTTGCGATGCAGTCGCGGGGTTGCCTTGTGCGGTTTGAAACTCAAATTTTAAGTTTTCACCTTCTATATAACCGGCTGCTGCCAAGCCGTCTTTCAAGCCGTTACGGCAGGCATCTAAGGCAGGATGTTCAACAATTTGCGAAACCGCAACATGCGCATCGGCAGCATTTGCCAGCGGTGAAGACAGTAAAGCAAGAATGGTTGCGAAAAGAGAGAATTTTTTAATCATGGGGCTATCCTTTTATTGCGTTCTAAAAAAATTTGTTATCAATTAATTATACGCGCATTTAGACATTTTTTTACTCTACTGCGCGGCAGCGAAAAAAGTTAACGACCTTCTACTAACTGTAATTTGTCATCATCAATTTCGGCGTAGCCAGTGCCGTTATCCCATGCGGGTAGGCACCAGCGTTGGTATTCTCTAGCGCCAACTTTCCATTGTACATTCTGCGCCTGATGCAAATGCCCGTGTAGCAAACGCTGACAGCCATACTGACGTAACACTTTTTCTGCCCGTGTTGCATCAATGACCGCAGTAATGACATCGCCTTTACTGGCGGCACGCATTTTTTTTGCCAATGTTTGCCGCCAAGAAAGCGGCAAGCACCCCGCCAAAGCAACGACCAGCGGGTTACGAATAAAACAGCGATAACGCAGATAAGCGCGATCTGCCACTAAGGAATCGCCATGCATGAGCAACCAACGGCAATTTGCGGTTTGCAATACATGCGCCGTGGGTAAAAGATTGACACCGCAGGCATTGGCAAAACGCATTCCCAACATAAAATCACGGTTGCCGTGTTGAATAAAAACAGGAATACCGCGATGGCTGAGTTCTTTTAACGCGTGTTTTACTGGCGTGGCGATTTCAGAAGGCGCATCATCTCCCAACCAAACATCAAATAAATCCCCTAATATATACAACGCACTGACTTGCGTTGCGCAAATGTCGTCTAAAAATTTTATAAAACGGGCGTTCTTTTCCGTTGTTGCATCACTCAAATGCACATCGGCTAAGAGGAGTATGCGCTTCCCCACGATAAAGTTGCTTGTTGTAGTTTGTTATTCGTCGCTACCGGCGGTTTCTGCGGCTTCGTCTGTTTCTTCAATCATTTCTATTGCTTCTATAATAACATCCTGCGACGGCACATCTTGATAATTGAAGCGTTCCTCAGTCGGCACTTCACTAATGCGCGTGGCGATATCCATGCCTTCGGTTAATTTACCAAAGACACAGTAACCAAAACCTTCATCGGTCGGTGCGGTGTAATCTAAAAATTTATTATCGGCGACATTAATAAAAAATTGATTGGTTGCCGAATGCGGGTCGGGCGTGCGTGCCATTGCCAAGGTAAATTTTTCATTTTTCAAACCATTCGCCGCTTCGTTGGGAATCGGCGCTTCGTTGGATTTACTATACATTCCGGGTTCTAATCCACCGCCTTGAACCATAAAATTTTGAATCACGCGGTGAAACAATGTATTGTTATAGGTACCGTTTTGGACATAGCGCATAAAGTTTGCGGCGGTTGCCGGCGCTTTATCTTGCTGGATTTCGGCAACCATGGTGCCATAATTAGTTTTAATGCGAACAAAAGACATAACTGCTTACTCCAATTTTCCGTCGACAACAACTGCCTTTTCAATAATCACCTCTTCTTTCGGTACATCGCGAAATGGCCCGTGCACGCCCGTCGGCACTTTTGCAATGGCATCCACGACCTCTTCTCCGGCGATGACTTTTGCAAAAACAGCGTATCCCGGACTGGCGGCAGACGGGTCAAGATTGGTATTGTCTTTTAGGTTGATAAAAAATTGACTGGTCGCGGAATGTGGATCATTCGTCCGCGCCATGGATAAAGTATATTTTAAATTTTTCAATCCGTTACTGGCTTCGTTTTGAATCGGTGCTTTAACCGCGCGTCTTTTCATCTGCGTTTCAAACCCCCCACCCTGAATAACAAAATTGGGAATGACACGGTGAAAAATCAAGCCATTAAAAAAACCTTCGTTGACGTAATCCAAAAAATTTTTGGCAGTAATGGGCGCTTTTTCTTCGTCAACTTTGACTAATATTATTCCTTTATTGGTGATAAATTCTACTTCCGCCGCATTTGCCGCTAGTGCAAAATTCAGCGATAAAGAACATAACAGCGCAATCAAAACATTTTTCATACTTTCTCCTTCGTCTCCTTATATAAAAAATAGGATTTTACCATACTGCCGCCAACCGCAAATATTTTGCCATAGTGGCGTGATTGTATGTTGCTGAAGCATGCGCAAAATTATACATAAAACTATGATATACCGTAGTATAATGCTTGTTTTTTACCGTATTAATCATTCGTTCACTCCATGTCTGCCTCTTTTAACATTGCAATCGCCGGCGCGACAGGTGCTGTCGGCAAAGAAATGATCAATATCTTACAACAGCGGCAATTTCCCATCAAAACGCTTTATCCACTGGCGTCAGAACGCTCCCTCGGTAAAACCATTAATTTCAATGGCGATGACATTCCCGTACAAAATTTAGCCACCTTTGATTTTAGTCAAGCGCAAATCGCTTTATTTTCTGCTGGCGGTAGCGTCAGTGCCGAATTTGCCCCACTGGCAGCCGCCGCCGACTGTGTGGTGATAGATAACTCCTCGCAGTTTCGTTATCAAGACCATATCCCGCTGGTGGTGCCGGAAGTCAATCCCGATGCCATTGCCGATTACAAAAGCAGTAAAATTATTGCCAACCCCAACTGCTCTACTATCCAATTATTAGTCGCCCTCAAACCCTTGCACGATGTCGCCACCATCAAACGCATTAATGTTGCCACCTATCAAGCGGTTTCGGGTGCCGGCAATACGGGGATTGAAGAACTCGCGCAACAAACCGCTGCCTGTCTCTCGGGGGCGGAAACAACGGCGAAATGTTTTAGCTCCCGCATTGCTTTTAACGTGATTCCGCATATTGATACTTTTCAAGACAACGGCTATACGCGTGAAGAAATGAAAATGGTTTGGGAAACCCATAAAATCATGGGCGACGATAGCATTATGGTCAACCCCACCGCCGCTCGCGTGCCGGTATTTTTTGGGCATTCCGAAGCGGTACATATTGAAACCAAAGACCCTCTTAGTGCAGAAAAAGCGCGGGAGATTCTCGCTGATGCGCCCGGAGTGTGTGTGATTGATGAACACGCCGATGGCGGCTACCCCATGCCGTCAGAACACGCGGCAGGAAATGATGACGTATTTGTCGGCAGGATTCGCAATGACTTGAATTTAGCCAATGGGCTTAATTTGTGGGTGGTGAGTGATAATGTCCGCAAAGGTGCTGCTCTCAATGCTGTACAAATTGCCGAGATATTAGCGGCAAAGTACATTTAATGTCATGTCGCACTTGTTACGCAATGCGCTGTTATTGCTGACAATAACATTGGTTGCACTCGGCAATGCCGTTGCACAACAAAGCAATAACACACCAGTCAACACAGAGGAACAAGCCGAACAACAACGCGCGGCGGCGTTTTATCAACATTTGCTTACCCATGTGTTTGCCGATGACATTAATTACCTTAGTGCACTAATGAACTACCCCTTGCTCTACGGCGATGATGACAACCGCAACAGCGGCAAACCTTCAGAAATTGCCAATGCGGAAGAATTTGTAGAAAATTATCACCACATTTTCACGCCGACAATTAAACGCGTGTTGGCTTGTCGTCATGCCGATGATTTTTTCACCAACTCCGAAGGCGTGATGGTAGGAGCAGGCAGTTTGTGGTTTTCACTGACTTATATTGGCGACGATAGCACCGTGCGCCCGATTGATTATTTAGATGACCCGCGCTATTGGCAATTAAAAGTGGTTGCCGTTTATGATGGTGCCCACGCCCGACGCGATGCTGAACAATGTGAAGCGGGACAATAAGGCAGTGCGCTTAGAACACATTAGCGAGCAACAATCCGACGCGATTTTTAATGACTTGCAACAGTTGCAGCAACGTTTAGTTGCCGCTTTGGCAGCATTAGACGGCGCGGCAATAACGGAACACTGGCAAAGCGCCTTGGGGAGTGGCACAATGTGCGCCTTTAATAACGGCACTTTATTTGAACGCGGCGGCGTTAATTTTTCACGCATTCGTGGCGAACAACTCCCTACCGCTGCCAGTGTGCGCCACCCGCAACTTGCGGGAAAACCCTACCACGCCGGCGGGGTTTCTTTGGTATTACATCCGCATAATCCCTATTGTCCGACCGTGCACTTAAATGTCCGTTGGTTTAATGCCGAAGGGGTGTGGTGGTGTGGGGGGGGGATGGATCTCACCCCCTATTATGGCTTTGTAGAAGATTGCCGCCATTTTCATCATCATTGCCGCTTGGCGTTAGATGTGCACGATACAACATTGTATCCGCGCTTTAAGAAAAATTGTGATGATTATTTTTTTATCCGTCACCGTAACGAAGCCCGCGGCGTTGGCGGTATTTTCTTTGACGACTTTAACGAACAATCCTTTGCCCATTCCTCTGCCGTCATGCAGGCAGTCGGCGATGCTTTTTTACCTGCCTACCTGCCGTTGCTGGAAAAACGCCGCAACACGCCGTATAACGAGCGCCAACGCGATTGGCAACAACACCGCCGCGGACGTTATGTAGAATTTAATTTAGTGTATGACCGCGGCACTTTGTTTGGTTTACAAGCGGGCGGACGCGCGGATGCGATTTTAATGTCCTTGCCGCCTTCTGTCTGTTGGGGGCAGCCGAAGTTTGCCATTGGCGAGGCAGAGCAAGCATTACTGCGCGATTTTTTACCGCCACAAAATTGGCTGCCGCCCGCCTCTTGACCGCGCGCACCAGCGCTATTGTCAAAATACAAAAATACAGTAAACTCTATAAAAAATATCATAATAAATATGCTTCATTTATTTTTCAGCCGGCGCTTCTTTCCTTTTTTTATCTGCCAATTTTGCGGTGCGCTCAATGATAATGTTTTCCGCTTAGCATTAGTTGCCATGCTCTCTTTCGGCATTTTTAAATCCGATGACAGCGCGACATTCATTCAATTATCTGCCGCATTTTTTATGCTGCCGTTTTTCCTCCTCTCTGCCGCCGCCGGAGATATTACCGATGCGCTTTCTAAACGCAGCGTACTCATCGCCACCAAAAGTGCCGAAGTGATTATTATGTCCATTGCCGCGGCGGCAGTCATTGGGCAATCCTTTCCGTTAGTGTTGTTGTGTTTGTTTCTCGCGGGGTGTCAATCGGCTTTTTTTGGTCCGCTCAAATACGCGCTACTGCCCGCCCTACTGCCGCCGCAAGAATTGCTCAATGGTAATGCGTGGTTTAGTATTTCTACCTTTAGCGCGATTTTATTAGGCACCGTTGTCGGCACAGTCGGCGGACAAACGCCCGAATTTGCCGCCTACTTATCTGTCGGTTTTGTTGTGCTCGCCGTCATCGGCTTGGCAAGCGCACTAGGGGTACCGATAGCAAAAGAAGCAGAACAAAAAACAGTACGTTTGCAACCGTTACAATCATTTAAAACAGTATTAAACGCGGCACTTGCCGATCCACAAATATTTCGCTGCATTCTTGCCGGCTCGGGGTTTTGGTTATTGGGTATTTTGCTCCTCAACGAATTAGCGCAAATGCCGTACCCTATCTATACCACTTTGCTTGCCGCTGTGCTTGTTGGCGTTGGCATTGGCGCCCTGCTTTGTTGGCTTATCTTTCGCGGGCGGGTGAGCAATCAATATGCGCCGCTATTGTTGCTGTTAGGGGGAGTGTTGTTGTGGTTGATTCGCCAACATTTTGATATTAATGCCGACTCCGCTCCATACGCCCTACAAGCGGCGGTTGCATTATTTACGGCGAGTATGACCTTATACGTCGTGCCGTTACGCACCACGATACAAATCCTTGCTCCCGTCACCGCACGCGCTAAAATCTTTGCTGCCTATAATATTTTTAATGCCTTGTTTATTGTCGCTGCCACTGTGCTCGCTGCGGGCATTCATGCCACTGCCGACGATACCCAAGCTGCCGCCCAAACCGTATTGCTCTTTGCTGTTGTCTTTTGTTTGTTGGCGGCGGTGGGGGGATGCGTGTTGCTACCGTTAGAAACCGTACGCCGTGTATTGCTTAAATTACTTTCCCTACTATTTAATGTGCGGGTGCGCGGGGTTGAACACTTGCAAGAAAAAAGCACGCTAATTAGTAATCACCAATCTTTTTGGGATGGTTTGTTACTCGCGGTATTTTTACAAAACGAACAACGAAAACTCGGATTCCCGATAGAAGTAGAACAATCCAAGCGTTTATTTATCCGCCAACTGATTAAATTGGTGCTGACCTATCCGCTCAATCCCATGCAACCGCAAGGGTTACGCAAGTTAATTAGAGAAATTAAAGCCGACCCGCGCGATGTGCGTCCGTTAATTTTCCCCGAAGGGCGTATCACCGTCAGCGGTAACATTATGAAAATCTACCCCGGGGGGGGAATCATTGCCGAAAAAATTACACAAGGTAAAATTACACCGATTATCATTAACGGCTTGCAACACTCCACCTTATCGCGTATGCAGGGCAAAATGCGCTTGCGTTGGTTTCCGCCGGTAACAATTGATATTTTCCCCACGCGGCAATTTGTTGTCCCTGCGCATATCCGCGGTAGAGCACGGCGACAATGGTGGACCGATCAAATCGGTTATCTGTTAGAAGAGTCAACCTTTTTTGCCAATCAACACGCCCACCCTAATTTAACCGCTTGCTTTGCCGATTGTGCGCAACGCTTTGGCGTCAATACTCCCCTGTTGGCAGAATTTCCCTCACGCCGTCTGACTTATCGGCAAACATTTACCGCAGCAGTTGCCTTAGGGAGTGTCTTTGCCAAACAACACGCACAGCAAAGTTATGTGGGTTTGTTATTGCCCTCTTCGGTGGGGGCGGCAGTGTGCTATTACGCTCTGCTTTTTCAACGCATAACCCCCGTATTACTCAACCCCAGTAATGGGGTTACCCAAATGCTTTCTGCTTGTCATACGGCAACTTTGGATACGGTGTACACCTCAGAGCGTTTATTACAACGCTCACCGGCAACGGTAACGGCAGTGGCAGCACTAAAACAAGCGGGCATAAAAGTGGTGTTGTTAGAAGAACTGCGCCAACAAATTACCCTACCGATTAAATTAAATGCGCTTGTTGCCGGCTGGCGCATGCCCGCTGCTGTCCGTCGCTTGCCCGGGTATCATGCCGCCAGCGATGAACATGCCAGTATCTTATTTACTTCCGGTTCTGAAGGGATGCCGAAAGGAGTGGTTTTATCGCATGGCAATATCAGCACCAACGCCTTGCAAGTATTAGCGCGTTTAGATGTTACGCAAACCGATATTATGCTCAACGCCTTGCCGGTATTTCATGCCTTTGGTTTATTAGCGGGCGTAGTGTTACCGGTAATGACGGGAACCGAAGTTTATCAATACCCGTCACCATTGCATTATAAAATGGTTGCCGAAGCCGTGTATAACAGCAATGCTACAATCTTTTTTAGCACCAATACCTTTTTAGCCAACTACGGCAAAGTTGCCCATGCGGCAGATTTTAAACGCTTGCGCTTGGTGTTTGCCGGTGCTGAAAAATTACAAGATGAAACAAGGCAGTTATGGGCAAATAAATTTGGCGTGCGCTTGTTGGAAGGATACGGCGTTA
>JAHZKE010000086.1 GCA_022600535.1 Pseudomonadota bacterium | reverse complement strand
GTTGAATACACGGCAGACAGAAAAGTTAGTGCGACAGTTGTTAGCGAGTAAAGGCAACAGCAATTCACGGAAAAAAAGCAAAGAAGCCGACACGCTCCGTTTAGAAAAAGAGTTGGCAGAAAAATTATCCATGCGGGTGGAGATTAATCACCAAAAGAGTGGGGGTGGAAAAGTCGTTCTCCATTATGGTTCGTTAAAATCACTAGATGTGGTTTTGAAAAAATTGAAACACTAATTTATTCCTATTCACTTTATTTGTTCAAGGAGATATTATGGCAAAACAACGCAGTTCTATTATTACCCAAGGGCATTCGCGTGCGCCCAATCGCTCGATGTTGCGCGCCGTTGGTTTTGGCGATGAAGATTTTAATAAACCGATTATCGGCATCGCCAATGGGCACTCTACCATTACGCCGTGTAATGCGGGGTTAGATCAATTAACCGATGCGGCTTGTGCGGCAACAAAATCTGCTGGCGGTATGCCGCAAACATTCGGAGTGATTACGATTTCAGACGGGATTAGCATGGGCACGCCGGGGATGAAATACTCGCTAATTTCGCGCGAAGTCATCGCCGATTCGATTGATACCGTTGCTAACGGGCAATGTATGGATGGGTTGGTCGTTATTGGCGGCTGCGATAAAAACATGCCCGGCGGCATGATGGCATTGGCGCGTTTGAATATCCCGGGGATTTACGTTTACGGCGGCACGATTAAACCCGGACAGCACAACGGCAACGATTTAACCGTAGTCAGCGTCTTTGAAGCGGTCGGACAATATTCTGCCGGCAAGTTGTCGGATGAAGATTTTCAAGCAATTGAAAGAAAAGCGTGCCCTTCCATTGGCTCTTGCGGTGGCATGTTCACTGCCAATACGATGTCAAGTGCATTTGAAGCAATGGGGATGAGTTTACCGAGGTCTTCCACCATGGCAGCGCCGGATGAAGAAAAAACAAAAAGTGCGGAAGAATCAGCACGTGTTTTAGTAGAAGCAATTAAACAGAATATACGCCCGCGCGATATTATGAGCAAACAAGCATTTGAAAATGCAATTGCCGTTATTATGGCAGTAGGGGGATCAACAAATGCGGTGTTGCATTTAATGGCAATTGCACATGAAGCAGAAGTAGAGTTGACACTGGAAGATTTTGAACGCGTGCGTGCGCGCACCCCGGTTTTGTGTGATTTGAAACCTTCCGGTCGCTATGTAACGGTAGATTTACACCGTGCCGGTGGTATTCCGCAGGTGATGAAAATTTTATTGGATGCGGGGTTGCTGCATGGAGAATGCATCGGCATCACGGGTCAAACGCTTGCCGAAACACTTGCCGATATTCCATCAACACCGCCGGCAGAGCAGGATGTGATTCGTCCGATTGCACAAGCGGTCTATGCCGATGGGCATCTGGCAATATTAAGCGGCAATTTGGCGGAAGAGGGCAGTGTGGCGAAAATTTCCGGTATTAAAAATAGTTGCCATACCGGACCGGCGCGCGTTTTTGAATCCGAAGAAGATGCACTTGCCGGTATTTTGAATGATTCCGTTGGCGCCGGCGATGTGATGGTTATCCGCAATGAAGGACCGGTAGGAGGTCCCGGTATGCGTGAAATGCTTTCGCCGACCTCCGCACTGATTGGCAAAGGATTAGGCGATAGTGTCGGGTTAATTACCGATGGACGTTTTAGCGGCGGCACTTACGGCTTAGTCGTTGGACATGTTGCTCCGGAAGCAGCAGTTGGCGGTACGATTGCTTTAGTTCGTGAGGGCGATAGCATTACCATTGATGCCGATCAACGTTTATTGCAACTGAATGTTAGCGCAGAAGTGTTAGCCGAACGCCGTGCTACTTGGCAACCACCACAGCGACAACTAAAAGGGGTGATTAAAAAATACGCCGGATTAGTAGGAAGCGCAAGCCGAGGGGCGGTCACTAGTTAAGCATTTTGATAGGCAAGAGTAAAGGGCGTTATCTGCAATCAGAACCATCAGAACCCTCTTTCTCTTCGTGCAGTCGTTCGTTAATGTTTGGTATAAACGCTGATATGTGTTAATATCAATTTTATAAATAAGTAAAAATTATTTTTACTTATTATTTTTTTATACTTATACTAAAAAGGAGATAGAGAGTATGGCAAAAAAACATATATTGAAAAATTTGAAATCTTTTTCAAAGACAAACATTAATTTACCAGAGGTCATTGATCAATATCAGCGCAATGAAATCTCACGGCGCGACTTTATGCAAATGGCAAGCGCTTTAGGGATGTCGGCAGCTGCAGTTTACGGTTTTGCCGGTATTACTCCAACAGCATACGCTGACGGAAACGTTCAAAAGGGCGGTACCTTTCGTATGGATACCCCTTTGCAAGAATTAAAAGATCCGCAAACTTTTTCGTGGATTGAAGGTTCTAACGTAACGCGCGGTATTGTCGAATATCTAACCTTTTACGGACACGATGGCGTTGTTAAACCTTATCTTGCTGAAAGCTGGAATGTCTCTAACGACGGCAAAACCTTTGATATGAACTTGCGTAAGGGTGTTAATTGGAGCAACGGTGACGAATTTGGCGCCGATGATGTTGTCCATAACTTCAATCGCTGGCGGGTGGACGGAAACGAATCCATCAATAACAGCGAATGGGGAAATAGCGTATTATCCGGCGTAGAAAAAATGGGAAGCCATAAAGTGCGCTTGCATTTAGTGCGCCCTGATGTAACTGTCGCTCACCGTTTATATGCCTATCCGACACAAATTGTCCATCGCAGTTTCGATGACACCGGTGCGGACATGACTAAAAATGCTATCGGCACAGGTGCATTCAAACTTGACTATTATCAAGTCGGTGAAGGTGCTAAAGTGGTGCGTCGTGATGGCTATTGGGGTGGTCCCGATGGTTTGGGCGATGCCTATTTAGATGCCGTGCATTTCATTGATTTAGGCGAAGATGAGCAAGCACCGATTTCGGCAATGGCCTCCGGTCAAATTGATTGGATTTATAAAATTTCCCCGAAACAGTTGTCGGTGGTGAAAAATTTGCCGAATATGCAAATTTTAGATACTGCTTCGGCACAAACACCGGTATTGCGTTTTAACATGGAAAAAGTTGATCCGCGGGTGCGCCAAGCAATTATCTTAGCAGCCAATAATCAAGAAATTTTGGATGTCGCTTACAGTGGCAACGGTGTTGCTGGTGAAAACCATCATACCGCACGCACACAGCCCGATTACTTTGATTTGAAAAATCCGCCGCAACAAAATTTGAAAAAAGCGGCTGAATTAATTGAAGCGGCTGGCATGAAAGGCAAACCTGTTAAAATTACCTTGGGTAACACACAAGGAAACTGGGAGCAAGATACTTGCCAAGTATTGCAGGAGCAATGCAAAAAAGCAGGAATCGATTTACAGCTTGAAGTGTTGCCGCAAGCGCAATACTGGGAAGTATGGGATAAATCTGATTTCGGCTTAACTTTCTGGACCGACCGTCCCTTAGCAGTCATGTTGCATAAGCTTGCTTATCGTTCTGATGCCAAGTGGAATGAAGCGCATTTCAACAGCAAAAAATATGATGATGCTTTGGATGCGGCAGCAGGTTCGCCTGATGCCAAATCAGCAAGCCAGTACATCAAAGTATGTCAGGAAGAATTGGTCAATAACCATGTTATGGT
>JAHZKE010000085.1 GCA_022600535.1 Pseudomonadota bacterium | reverse complement strand
GGAATCAATCATCAACAACTGACAGCTTCCATGCAGGCGGTATCTAATGCATCTTGTACTACCAATTGCTTGGCTCCGGTCGTATCGGTATTGCATCGCGCCGCGGGAATTACTTCCGGCATGATGAATACGGTACATTCCTATACCAATGACCAACAGTTATTAGATGCTTCGCACAAAGATATACGTCGCGCCCGTGCCGGTGCGGTATCTATGATTCCGACAAAGACGGGAGCGGCGGCAGCGATTGGTTTAGTGTTGCCCGAGTTAGCAGGTAAAATTAGCGGCACGGCAGTGCGGGTGCCGACTTTAAATGTTTCTTTAGTTGATTTCGCTTGCACCTTAGTCAAACCGTTATCGGTAGAAGAAATTAATAGCGCTTTGCGCACGGCAGCCGCGGGCGAATTGGCGGGCGTGTTGGCAGTGTCGGACGAAAAATTAGTTTCCTGCGATTACAACGGCAGAGCAGAATCTTCTATTGTGGATGCTTCTTTGACGCAATCGGATAATCAAGGTTTGGTAAAAGTATTTTCTTGGTACGATAACGAGTGGGGTTTTTCGCAACGAATGTTAGATACCGCGCGTGCCATGATGCAGGCGCGCTAATGGCTAACCGTCGGCAAGTTGTCGCGCATGAAAGGCAATGTGTTCGCCGATAAAACTGGCAATAAAGAAATAACTGTGGTCGTAGTCGGGGCGTTCGTTGAGAGTCAGCGGGTAGTCGGCGGCACGACAGGCGGCAGTTAATAATTCAGGTTTCAGTTGTTCTTTTAAAAACGGGTCTGCCATTCCTTGTTCTACTAACAAGTGAAATTTGTGCCCGCTGGCTTGGCGTATTAAGTGGCAGCTATCGTAATCGAACCATGTCTCTCGGTTCGCTCCCAAATATCCGGTGAGCGCTTTTTCGCCCCACGGGCAATTCATCGGTGAAGCAATCGGAGCAAAGGCAGAAACCGAACGATAACGTTGCGGATTTTTTAAAGCAAGGGTGAGGGCGCCGTGCCCGCCCATAGAATGCCCCATTATTCCCTGTCGTCCGTCTATGGCGCCCTCTATGGCAAATTCGTTTTGCAACAAGGGCGGCAGTTCTTGGCAGATGTATTTATCCATGTGATAGTGTTCTGCCCACGGGGCTTGTGTTGCCGAAAGATAAAACCCCGCCCCCTTGCCAAAGTCGTATGCCTCTGCCACATCTGGCACCTGTTCGCCGCGCGGGCTGGTGTCGGGGCAGACAATCGCAACGCCATGCATGGCTGCGTGTTGTTGAGCGCCTGCTTTTTGCACAAAATTTTCATCGCTGCAAGTCAGCCCCGACAGCCAGTAGAGCAGGGGCACGGCGTGTTGCTCGGCTTGCGGCGGGAGATAAAGCGAACAACGCATGGTGCAGTTGTTCACCGCCGAAGCGTGTTCAAATTGAATTTGCCAACCGCCGAAACTTTTAACCCGCGATAAAATCTGAATTGTCATTTTTATTAATCCGCCCCATCTAATTTTCTTAATACAAAATCACCGAGCGAATGGATTCGCCAGTATGCATTAACTCAAATGCGCGATTAATCTCGGCGAGCTCCATAGTGTGCGTAATCATTTCGTCTATTTTGATGGTGCCCTGCAGGTATTGCTCTACGTAGTCGGGGAGCTGGCTTCTGCCCCGTACGCCGCCAAACGCCGAACCGCGCCATACACGTCCGGTTACCAGTTGAAAAGGGCGGGTGGTAATTTCGGCACCGGCACCGGCAACGCCGATAATCGTCGACTCGCCCCAACCTTTATGGCAACATTCCAGCGCCGCGCGCATGGTTTGCGTATTGCCAATGCACTCAAAGGAGTAATCCACACCGCCGTCGGTCAATTCGGTAATGACTTCTTGAATACTGTTATCGTATTTTTTCGGGTTGATACAATCAGTCGCCCCGAGCTGTGTCGCTAAGGTAAATTTATCTTCATTAATATCAATCACAATAATACGCGCGGCTTTTGCCATGACCGCCCCCTGCACAACGGAGAGCCCAACCCCGCCTAAACCAAAGACGGCAACGGTTGCCCCTGCCGTAACTTTGGCGGTGTTCAACACCGCTCCGATCCCGGTAGAAATACCGCAACCGAGCAGGCATACTTTTTCTAAGGGGGCGCTTTTATTAATTTTTGCCACGGCAATTTCGGGTAAAACCGTATATTGCGAAAAAGTAGAAGTCCCCATGAAATGATAAAGCGGTTTGCCGTTTTGCGAAAAACGCGAAGTCCCATCCGGCATCACGCCCCTGCCTTGTGTTTGGCGAATCGCCTGACACAAATTAGTTTTTCCCGAGCGACAAAATTTACACGCGCCGCACTCCGGCGTATATAGTGGGATAACATGATCGCCCACACTGACCGAGGTCACGCCGGCGCCGATTTCTTCCACCACGCCGCCGCCTTCGTGTCCTAAAATGCAGGGAAAAATCCCTTCGGGATCTTCGCCGCTTAAGGTAAATGCATCGGTATGACACACGCCGGTAGCGACTAAGCGCACCAATACTTCACCCGCTTGCGGGGCTTGTAATTCAATTTCTTCTACGCTGAGCGGTTTTCCTGCTTCCCAGGCGATTGCGGCGAGTGTCTTCATAAAATGTTCCTTTGGTGGGGGTTAATTAATTTTTCTTACATTGTGCCAGACGATACGAGCACTGTCAAATAGAGTAAAAAAAGGGGGGGCTGTTTTGACATTCATTTGTTTTATGCTAATATAAAAATATTGGCTTTTATATTAAACCGTTAAATGCCAATTCATATTATTTATTTAAACATGGAGATCATTCAAATGAAACAAACTTTTAATAGTCGCTTGGCAAAACTCGCCGTTGCGTTCTCAGTAGCTTTTGCGGCGCCGCTTTCTGGCATTGCGCAAGCATCTAGTCATGACGAAGTAACAGTGGCTTACTTTTTGGAATGGCCCACCCCCAACCAAGTCGCTCAGATTGAAGAAACATTTGATAAAGAAATGGGCGTTAAGGTGAATTGGAAATCTTTCGGTAGTGGAAACGACATGTCCGCAGCAATGGCTGGTGGCGATGTTGATATTTCCTACTCGCAAGGTTTGATCCCGTTTATTGTTGCTGTCAGCAAAGGGTTGCCGATTAAAACAGTCGGGGTTGCCGTTGGTTACGCCGAAGCAGATAACTGTGTTGTTTCCGATAAAAATGCTTTAGATCGTAGTTCCAAAGCATCTATTGCCAAATCTTTAGAAGGCAAAAAAATCGCAACACCAGTCGGTAATGTGACCCATTACAAATTATTGAAAACATTAGACCATTATGGTTTGAGTGGTGATGATGTTGAAATCGTTCCGGTTTCTGGCGGTAATGATGCAGCAGCAGCATTCTTGACCGGTCAGGTTGACATCGGTTGCGCTTTTGGTGGTGCATTAGACAAAATGAAAGAAAAAGGTCAAGTTATTATGACCGGTGCCGCACAGGAGAAAATCGGTATCTTAACCTTTGACGTTATTTCTGTTACCGAAAAGTTTGCAAATGAGCATCCTGATTTATTGGTCAAGTTCTTGCAAGTTACTGAGGATTCCAACAATAGCTTTGCTGCGAATAAAAATGCCCATTGGGATACCTTGGCAAAAGCTTCCGGTATGGATGTATCAGGGGTCAAAGGTTATCTTGGCGCTCACGGTTCTTTCTCTTTCCCCGATAGAGACGCACAACTCTCTGCAGCATGGATGGGCGGCAACGTTCAGAAGTTAACGAAGGGTGCAGCAGATTTCTTTGTTGAACAAGGCGTTATCTCGAAAGCATTGAGTAGCTATGATGATACGATTGATACATCGTTCATGAAAAAAGTTAAGTAATTATTATTGCTTTTTTAAATAAAAAGCGCAGTTTCGTATAGAAGTTGCGCTTTTTTTTTATAAACTAATAGAGGAGAGAATTATGGCAACAGGATTGCATATTGATAAAATTGGTATGATTTACCAACTCCCCGGTGGTGGAGAAGTAGAGGCATTGAAAGATGTATCCTTCCATCTGGACAAAGGGGAAATACTAACGATTTTAGGACCTTCGGGTTGCGGGAAAACAACTCTGCTCAATATTGTTGCGGGTTTTTTGGTGCCGACTTCGGGCACGGCTTCTTTTTATTCTGAACAAATTAGCGGTCCCAGTACTTCCCGACAAGTGTTAGAACCGCTCATTACCGGTCCTAGCCCTGAGCGTGGGATGGTGTTTCAGCAAGGGGCATTGTTTGAATGGATGTCGGTTGCCGAGAATATCGGTTTTGGTCCCGGCATGAAAGGGGTGCCGAAAAATGAAATTAATACGATTGTTGAACAGTATTTAGAAACCGTTGGCTTACAGGGGTTTGGCAACAAAGCGGTTTATGAACTCTCCGGCGGGATGCAACAACGGGTTGCATTAGCGCGTTGTTTAGCAAACGAACCCGAGTTAATTTTAATGGATGAACCTTTAGGGGCATTGGATGCCTTGACGCGTGAAAAAATGCAGGGGTTGATCTTAAAAATATGGAATGAAACCGGCAAAACAATTGCTCTAATTACACATAGCGTAGAAGAAGCGTTGTTTTTAGGACAGCGTGTATTCGTTATGGCGCCACGCCCCGGTCGTATTGAAAAAGAATACCGTCTCCCCTACGCCCAGCGCGGCGTGAACGAAAGCTTGCGCGATATCAAAATGACTGATGAATTTTCGCAAACGCGGGAAGAAATTTTGTCTATGATTTGGGAAATGGAAGAAGAAATTATGGGGAGACAGGAGTAATCATGAATAATTCACCATTACATTTAGTATTAGCAAAATTGGGGATCATCACTGTTGGTGAAGTTGCCCGTAAAACAGTTACCTTTGGCGATCCGGAGGCATCTAAAGGCGGACTCATTTGGGGGATCGTTTCGGTCTTACTCATTTTCTCTATTTGGAGCCTTGCGGTTGCCAATGAATGGGCAAGTGCGATATTTTTACCACCGCCGAGTGAGGTCGTTAGCCAATTTTGGAAAATCGCCACCGATGGATTTCGCGGCAGTAGCTTATGGGAACATTTAGGGATTAGTTTGTATCGCTTACTTGTTGGCTTTATTTTGGGCTGTTTGATCGGTATTCCTATCGGTTTTGGCATGGCACTTTCCAAAGTGGTGCGTGGCTTTTTTGATCCGATTGTAGAATTCATGCGCCCAATCCCGCCGTTAGCGTTGATTCCCTTATCTATTATTTGGATGGGGATTGGCAACGGTTCAAAAATATTCTTGTTGTTTTTAGCGGCGCTGTGGATTATGGTCTTGGCAGCACGTGCTGGTGTGGAAGGGATTCGTCTCTCTAAAATCCATGCCGCCTATACTTTGGGGGCTTCTAAAAAACAAGTATTGTTACGGGTGATTTTACCGAATGCACTGCCGGAAATATTTACCGGCATGCGTGTGGCAATGGGGGTATGTTGGGGCACATTGGTCGCTGCGGAGTTAGTTGGTGCCGATGCCGGAATTGGTTTTATGATTACCGTCGCCGGTAAATTCTTAGAAACGGGTCTGGTGTTCGTCGGGATTATCCTGATCGGGATTATCGGCGCCGCCATTGATGTCAGTATGCGTAAAGCAGAAGCATTGATGATTCCTTGGAAAGGGAAGGTCTAACCCCGCGTTTATTAATTATGCATAGTTAGCATCAATTGATTGGTGTTAGCTATGCTATAATCGCACTTTAAAAAAGAGTGGTGCCTTGCAGAGGCACGAAATAATAAATAATTTTTTTCCGCACAATAAATAAAAAATTGTGCATTTCTATCCTCACAATAATACGGAGCAATAAAACTATGGCAACTCGCATGACACCCAGCGAAGCGTTGGTGGAAACACTGGCATCTTACGGCGTAAAAAATGTATTCGGTATCGTCGGTTCGGCGTATATGGATGCGTTGGATATTTTCCCTGCAGCAGGGATACGTTTTGTACCGACAGTGCATGAACAAGGTTCGGCACACATGGCAGATGGTTATGCGCGCGCAAGTGGCAGCCACGGCGTTTGTATCGCTCAAAATGGTCCTGGAATTACCAACTTTGTTACCGCGATTGCCGCTGCGTATTGGGCACATTCGCCCGTCGTTGCTATTACGCCGGAAACAGGGAGCATGGGGCTTGGCTTGGGTGGATTTCAAGAAACCGAGCAGTTGCCTATTTTTTCTAAAATCACCAAGTTTCAGGGGCATGTTAACCGCCATGAGCGCATGGCAGAAATGGCATCGCGTTGTTTTGATTACGCCATGGCAGAGCGGGGACCGACCCAATTAAATATCCCGCGTGATTTCTTTTACGGCGAAGCCGACTACACAATCAATGCACCGCAAGTGATTGAGCGCGGTCCTGGCGGCGAAAAAAGTTTAGACGAAGCCGCCGCATTGTTAGCCAGTGCGAAAAATCCAGTGATTATCTCCGGTGGGGGCGTCGTGTTTGCGCAAGGAATTGAAGAATGCAAATTATTGGCAGAACGCTTGCAATGTCCGGTCGTCAATAGTTATTTGCATAACGATTCTTTCCCTTGCAACCATCCTTTATGGGCAGGGCCTTTGGGCTATCAAGGTTCCAAAGCAGGGATGAAATTATTGGCGCAAGCTGATGTTGTTGTCGCCCTTGGCTCACGTTTAGGACCCTTCGGCACCTTACCGCAACACGGAATTGAATATTGGCCGAAAAATGCCAAGATTATCCAAGTGGACAGCGATCATCGTATGTTAGGGTTAACGCGTTCGGTTTCGGTCGGTATTTGTGGCGATGCGAAAGCCGCCGCAGTTGCTTTGTTAGCGCGCTTAAACAAAATCGGTAATTTAGCAGCAGATGCTAACAAAGATGAGCGTTTAGCAACCCTGAAGCGTGAAAAAGACGCTTGGGAACAAGAATTAGACAGTTGGGCACACGAAAAAGATGATTGGAGTAAAGAGGTCATGCGTGAAGGGGGAATGCACCCGCGTGAAATGTTGCGAGAATTAGAAAAAGCAATGCCGGATAACGCCATGGTCACTACTGACATTGGTAATATTTGTTCGGTTGCCAACAGCTACTTGCGTTTTCGTCATTCCCAAAGCTTTTTTGCCGCAATGAGCTTCGGTAACTGTGGTTATGCGTTCCCAACGGCAATTGGTGCTAAATTAGCAGCACCGGATCGCCCATCAGTTGCTTATGTTGGTGATGGTGCTTGGGGCATGAGTTTTGGTGAAATATTAACCTGTGTGCGTGAAGATATTCCGGTAACAGCGGTGGTGTTTAATAATCGTCAGTGGGGTGCGGAGAAGAAAAATCAAGTTGATTTTTACGGCACGCGCTTCTTGGGGGTTAATTTGGATACACCGGAAGTCACTAACTTTTCTGAAATTGCCAAATCAATGGGGGCGCAAGCGCTCCGCATTGAAAACGTCGGCGATGTTGGCGAGGCATTAGAAAAAGCATGTGATGCGCAAAAACAGGGGAAAACAACAATTCTGGAAATGATGTGCTCGCGCGAATTGGGAGATCCCTTCCGTCGCGATGCATTGAAAGATCCAGTGCGCTTTTTAGACAAGTATAAGAAATTTGTCAATAAGTAAGCACAATAAGCGTTCTTGTTGTTATAAAAAAGCCGGTAAATTTACCGGCTTTTTTTTGTTGTGATTAGCAAGCGGGTGCATACGCGCTATAACAATATAATTATTCCAGTATAATTTCGTCGTCTTGTAATAGGGGTTGCACACGATTGCCCATTAATTCTTCTGCCTGTTGTTGAATTATCTCTTGATTAGATTTCGTGTGGTTGTAATAAATACTGACGGATTCGGGAATTTTAGCAAGTAATTTATGCAATAAGTTAGGCGTTAAGTGATAAGACGCTTTGGCAAGTTCTTCCAGGTGATTGGCAAAAGAAATTTCAATTGCCATGCGGCTAAAGTGATCTAAATTTTTAAGATACGCCCAAAATTCATCGGGTGCATCAATCATGTCAAAACAAAAGACAAAATTTTCCTTGCGACCGTGTAAGCAATAGCCAGTGGTGGGTAACCCATGATGCACTGGAAGCGCGGTTAATTCGATATCATTGATACGCGTGCGTTCATAGGGCTTTAAAATATTAAAAGACAACAGCGATTTGCCATTGACAACAATATTACTCATATTCGGCCAAATTTTATTATTAAAAATACATTCCATTAACGCGTCTGCGGTTTCGGCTAAGCAATGAACGGTTGTGGAATTTCCGTTCATTGCATGCGAATCAATCAGAAAGCACAAGAGTGCAATATGGTCAATATGGGAGTGTGTCAGCACAACATCTTTAATTTGCAAAATTTGTTCTTCTGTCAATCGGTGCAAACCGGTGCCGGCATCAAGTGCAATGTGATCATTGATGAGTACGGAGGAGGTGTAAGAATTCTGGCTAATGCCCCCTAAACTCCCTAAAACTTTTAACTTCATGTTGCTTTTTTCATCCAAATTTATTTAGAAGTGTGTATGACAATGCCATCCCATTCCTGTGGTGGGTTTTCTAACAAATCTTTTATTCGTAATTGATAAACATTTGCTAATCGATCGTCTGGTGCCAATTGAATATAGGATTGTAATTTTTCATTAGCGGCATTAAAATCGCCGGCAAGGTAAAGTTGGCGCATTTGTTCAAAATGCTCTAAATTTTTTATTTGCTCTGCTTGTAACAAATGAGATAGACCGATGGGCTGGTAGAGTAATACTGGTTTTTTTCTACCTTTGACCTGCACTAAATCAACGGGACGAAAGGCGATATCTTCTGCGCATTGATCGCGCGTCGTCTCTGTTACTAAGATGGAGCAGCTATAAAATTTTGTTAAGCTTTCTGTACGCGATGCGAGATTGACCGTATCGCCAATAGCGGTGTAGGTCATGCGTAGATTAGAGCCCATATTTCCGACATTGGCGTCGCCGGTGCAAATGCCGACCCCTAATTCCATTTTTTTAAATCCCTTCTTTTCCAAACTGTCGGACAATTCCTGCATTGCTGTTTGCATATCTAGTGCTGCCAACACTGAGTTTTTCGCATGTTTTGGATCGTCAAGCGGTGCATTCCAAAATGCCATTACGGCATCTCCGATGTATTTATCAACCGTGCCACCGTGTTGGTGAATCACCTCGGTTAAACTGGTCAGCATGCGGTTCATCAGTAAGGTTAATTCGCGTGGACTGAGCGTTTCGGAAATGCTGGTAAAATCACGTACATCAGAAAATAACACGGAGAGTTCACGCCCTTCGCCTTCTAAATTAATCTTGCTACTGGAACCTCCAATTTTTTTGGCAAATTCGGGAGGGACATATTGTCCAAATGTATTTTGTAAATGCAGATTACTCCGCCATTCAAAGATAAATCCGATAATGGTGTTAATAAGAAATAAACCAGTGAGTGTGATCACTGTTGGTAACATGGTCCAGATTTCGTAGTTGACATTCCATTGGTAGATTACAAATTGTATATAGCCGACCAAAGCGACCAATAGGAAAATGACGCTCAAAAGAGGGCTTGTACAGGAAAATAGGACAGAAAGTAATACGACTAAAAATAATAACACTAAAGTTTCAAGAAAAAAGGTGTTATCGTTACGTTTCAAAAGATTTTCATCCATTAAGTTTTTTAATTGAGTTGCCAAGATTTCGACACCGGGGAGGGAGGGATTTGTCGGAGTAGAATAGAGATCGCGCAGTTGTTCGGAAGAGGAACCGATAAAGACGATTTTATCGTCTAACATCTCTAACGGTACCTTGCCCTGGACGACATCAACAAACGAGATATAAGGAAACACGGCGTTTGGCGAGGAGGCAAAGTCCACATTGCGACCACCAACCCCTAAGTAGTTGATGTACATATGTCCATTTTTGTTTATCGGGACTTGACGGGCTCCAAAACGAATACCATTGATAGAGGAGGAATCAAGATCAATGGTATAATTTTTACGAAAGAGATGTTGAAATACGACGAGCGGTAAAGAAGGATAGTAGCCCCTGGCATGATTGATAAAATAAGGTGCCCGTCGCACCACTCCATCTTCATCAACTGTTAAATTAATGTGTCCTGCCTGATTGTTGGTAGCCGTTAAATATTCAGGTAGATTGCCAGAATAGCCGCGTAGTAACGGCCATTCTCTGGTGAATTCTATGATGGCGTCGGAGGGAATTATCGCTTTCTCTTGATCTACAAATTCAGAAAAATAGGGCAGAGCGCCCTGTACTCGACCTGTTTCATCAAATATATGTCCCAATATAATGGGTTTATCTTGCATACTTTGCACCATGTTGCTGTCGTAATTATAGGTGTCGCTCAATTCGCGAAAGCTTTGACGCATGGCGTACTTAAATCTAAAATTATTGATTTCAGTATCGTCTTGATTTTCTATTAGATATTCTTCAATTTTTGTTAGTAGACGTAAGGAGGTATCATCTGGTTCTGAAAAGGGGAGCGCATAGGCGGCAACCCGTACCCGATATTTGTTAAAGAGTTGTCGATTAAAGTCAGCAAATAAATCGCGGGTGAAGGGCCAGCTGCCAAAATTACGTAATGTATCGCGGTCAATATCAACAATGACGATATCATCGGTTTTCTCGGGGGTATGACGCAGTATGCGCCAGTCATAATTTTGTTTTTCTAAAGTTTCAATGATTGAAATACGGGTGCTGCCGTACTCTCCCGTCAGTGCGACTAAGAAAAGCGCGGCAAACAAATTGAGAATAATGCGTATTTGCGTTTCTTTTTTCATATATAATAAAGTGATTATTGCATATTTCTACCTAAATAGTAAACCTATTTACTCGTTGCTATGTCCATTCCGAATCTTTCCGCCCCCCAACTCCGTTTTACAACAGCATTTGCCGCCATTGAAATTGCCTGTGATGAAGATTTTATATTTTCGGTACGTTATTTGCCGGTGCGTAAAAAAGCATTAGCGCCGCAAAATATGCTGGCGGCAGAATGTGCGCGGCAGGTGGAGGCGTATTTTAAAAAACCTAAGGGGCATCGCTTCTCTTTACCGTTATTGCCGGCAAAAACCGCGTATCAGCAACGGGTGCGAGAAGTCATGCAAAATTTATCTGGCGGTGAAACCCTCACCTACGGCGAAGTAGCAAAACAATTAGGAAATTCTTCTCCGCGGGCAGTCGGCGGGGCTTGTCGTGCCAATGAAATTGCTTTTTTTGTGCCTTGCCACCGTATTGTCGGGGCGACGGGCTTAGGTGGATTTATGGGCAACGCCGGCAAACATGTACTCTCTATCAAACAAAAACTGCTTCAATTAGAAGGAGCATTATGAGTGCTGAAGGCGGCAGTGTTTTATTAGAGAAATTTCTATACCATTTGTTGTTTGTGCGCCGGCGTAGCCAACAGACGAAAACCGCCTATCATAACGATTTATTACAATTTCAAAAATTTTTACTGCAACGCAGTAAAGCGCTAGAGGGTGCCGATGCCGATGATGTCGCCGTACATGTCGCGACTTTGAAAGCAGAGGGGTATCGCGTTACTTCCATTGCCCGCCATTTATCTGCGTTGCGGCATTTTTATCGTTTTTTGTGTGAACAGGGGCTGGCAAGCGAAAACCCGGTAGCGCAACACCGCATCGCTCAACGGGAGCAACCGTTACCGTTTTTATTGTCGGAAGAAGAAGTGGAAAATTTACTCGCCGCTCCCAATCAAGATACCCCGTTGGGGTTGCGCGATAGAACCATGTTAGAATTAATGTATGCTTGCGGGTTGCGGGTATCCGAATTATTGGCGCTACAAATAACCGATTTGCAGATTGATACCGGTGCAGTGCGGGTGTTTGGCAAAGGCAACCGCGAGCGTATTGTGCCGTTTAATGATACGGCGGGGCAGTTGTGCCGTTTGTATTTAGAGCAAGGGCGCATCCACTTACAAACGGCGAGTAAAAACGCTCATTTTTTTATTACGCGCCGCGGCAGTGCAATGACGCGGCAGATGTTTTGGCAACTGATTAAAAAATACGCCGTGCAAGCGGGTATTAATCGCTCCATTTCACCGCACACCCTGCGTCACGCATTTGCAACCCACTTGCTCAATCACGGTGCCGATTTACGCGCCGTACAAATTATGCTCGGGCATGTCAGTATTTCTACTACGCAAATCTACACGCATATTGCCACGGCGCGGTTAACACAAATGCACGCCAAGCATCACCCGCGCGGTTAATCGGCGGGTGTTGCTTTTGCTGCCAGTTGTTCCCACGTGCAGATTAAATTGCGATCACCATAAGCGGCATTAATGCGCGCGACCGGTGGCCAGTATTTTTCTTCTCGCACCCAGTCGGCAGGATAAGCAGCAGCTTGGCGGCTATACGCCCGTTGCCAATCCTCACTGAGTACATCGGCGCAGGGGTGTGGCGCATTGACTAAAGGATTATCGTCTTGCGGTAGTGTGCCGTCTTTAACCAAATCAATTTCGCGAACAATGCAAAGCAGCGCATCACAAAAGCGGTCTAACTCTTTTTTACTTTCCGATTCGGTTGGTTCTATCATCAGCGCACCGGCAACTGGCCAAGAAACAGTCGGGGCATGGTAACCAAAATCCATTAGGCGTTTGGCAATATCCTCAACACTGATATTGGCGGTTTTTTTGAACTCGCGTGTATCTACAATACATTCGTGAGCAACAAAACCATTTTCGCTACGGTAGTAGAGCGGGTAGTGTTTTTCTAAGCGCTGGACAATATAGTTAGCATTGAGCAGTGCCGTTAAAGTCGCACGGCGTAAGCCCTCGCTTCCCATCATGCGAATGTACATCCACGGGATAATCAAAATTAACGGCGAGCCAAAGGGCGCGGCGGCAATGGTACCGCAGTGTTTGGCGGGAGAGCTTGCTAACGGGTGTCCGGGGAGATAATCCGCTAAATGCGCACGCACGGCAATCGGACCCATCCCCGGACCGCCACCGCCATGCGGGATACAAAATGTTTTATGCAAATTAATATGCATCACATCAGGACCTAACTGCCCAGGGAGAGAAATCCCCACTAAGGCATTAAGGTTGGCACCATCCATATAAACCTGTCCGCCGGCGGTGTGGACAATGTCGCAAATTTGCCGCAATCCTTCGCCAGCGACACCGCAGGTAGAAGGATAGGTTAACATCAATGCGGCTAACTGCGCTTTGTGTTCCTCTGCTTTGGCGCGTAAATCTTCTATATCTACTTGCCCGACATCATCTACCTTTAAGGTGATGACTTTCATTCCCGCCATCACCGCACTGGCAGGGTTGGTACCGTGGGCAGAACTTGGAATCAGACAAATATCGCGGTCGTGTTCGCCTTGGTCGCGCAGATAAGCACGGATGGTAAGTAACCCCGCGTATTCTCCCTGAGCGCCGGCATTGGGTTGTAAGGAAACTTGACTAAATCCGGTAATCCGCGCCAGTAAATCAGAAAAATCGGTCAGCAAGCGGTTATAGCCCGCGGTTTGATCTTTGGGCGCAAACGGGTGTACATCGGTGAATTGTGGCCATGAAATCGGTTCCATTTCAATAGTGGCATTCAGTTTCATCGTGCAAGACCCCAGTGGAATCATAGAGCGATTAAGCGCAATATCTTTTTCGGCTAAGCGGCGCAGATAACGCAACATTTCTTGTTCGGTATGATAGGTATTGAAAACCGGATGCGTGAGAAAAGTGCTACTCCGTTGCAGTGTTGGCGGAATCGCGGCAATAGTGTGGCTTGCCATTTGCTCAAATGTGGGGGCGTCATCGCCAAATGCTCGCCATACTTTGACTAAGTGTTGCGGTGTCGTCATTTCATCCACACTCATCCCGACTCCGTTGGCGGTTTGGCGTAGATTGATGCCGGCAACAGCGGCACGGGCAATAATTCCTTCACGATGTTCGCAAGCAATATCAAAACCGCCAAAGAAATGTTCTGTTGTCGGTTGAAAACCCATTTGCTTTAAACCGCGCGCCAGTGTTTCTGCCAATGTTTGTACGCGCCGCGCCGCATTGGTAAGGCGTTTCGGTCCCTGATAAATCACGTGCGCGGCGGTCAGCATGGCGGGCAGTGCTTGTGCAGTGCAAATGTTACTGGTGGCTTTATCGCGGCGAATATGTTGTTCACGCGATTGCAGCGCTAAGCGCAATGCTTGTCTGCCTTGCGTATCGTGCGAAATGCCGACAATCCTACCGGGAATACGCATACGAAAAGATTCACGAAAGGCAATAAAACCGGCGTGTGGCCCCCCCGCGCCCATGGGCAAGCCCAAGCGTTGTGCCGCCCCGATGGCAATATCCGCGCCCATTTCCCCCGGTGACTTTAACAAAGTGAGTGCCAATAAATCAGTCGCCATGGCAACACGAATTTCGCGTTCATGCAGCGTATTGATCAGTGCTTCCCAATCCCGTATGCCGCAATCGCGTCCCGGGTAAGCAATGAGTGCGCCAAAGGCATCGCTATAGTCGCTAAAGGTTTCCGCGGCGGCAACGGTGATTTCAATTCCTAAGGGTTCTGCTCGCGTTTGTAATACCGCGAGGGTTTGCGGGAACAGTTGTTCATCGGCAAGAAAGTGCATTTTTTTGCCACCACTCTCGCGCCACATTAACCCCATCGCTTCCGCTGCTGCAGTGGCTTCATCCAGTAAGGATGCTCCTGCCATCGGCAAGCCGGTTAAATTGGCAACCAAGGTTTGAAAATTCAACAGCATTTCTAAACGCCCTTGTGCAATTTCGGGTTGGTAAGGGGTGTAAGCGGTATACCATGCAGGGTCTTCTAATAATTTGCGGCGCACGACAGCTGACATTTCTACACTATAATATCCCAACCCAATCATACTGCTCATGCGCACATTATCTCGGGCGTAGTTGTAGAGCGCCCGCAACGCTTCGCCTTCCGACAGCGGTTGACCAATTTCGGCGGCGGGGGCTAAAATATCACTCGGAAGTGCTTGCGTTAGATCTTCCAAAGTATTCAAGCCGAGTGCTGCCAACATTTCTTGTTGTTCTTGCGGCGAAGGACCGCAATGGCGATCGGCAAATTCGCGCGGCGGTAAGTAATCGTTGCTCATTGTAATTCTTCCACAAAGGATTGATAGCTCGCGGCATCCATTAAGGTCTCTAAATTATCGGTCGCGTTGGCTTCCAAATCAAATAACCAACCGCTATTTTCGGGGTCTTCATTAACCAAAGCAGGGTTATCAAGCAGTGTTTCATTTATTGCCACAATGGCACCGGCAATCGGGCTATAAATGTCGCTTGCTGCTTTCACCGATTCAATTGCCATACATTCTTCACCAGCGCTGACATTACGTCCGATTGCCGGCAAATCTACCATTACCACATCGCCTAATTGTTCTTGTGCGTATTCGGTAATGCCGATGCGCCAATGCGCGCCGTGTTGTTCAATCCATTCGTGTTCTTTTGTATATTTTTTAGTCATCATGTTCTCCTTTAAAAAAATAAATTAAATAAAAATTATCCGCGGTAATAGCGGTGGGGGACAAAGGGTAATGTCGTTTGTTGGCAGGCAATATCGCGCCCGCGCACATTGACATTCAACTCGGCATCGGCGGCGACAGAAGTCGCAATCATTCCTAAAGCAATCGGTACCGATAGCGTTGGCGAATACACCCCGCTGGTTACCTGACCAACAGCGGTGCCCTGATAATACAATTCTCCGCCTTGGCGCACCGGTGTTTTACTTTGTGGCAACAACGCAACCAAACGCCGTGCGGCACCGTTATTAATTTGTTCGGCGATAGGGGCAGCACCGAAATAACAGGCATCGGCCCGACGCAGTGCTTTGGGAATTGCCCATACCAATCTCGCTTCTACGGGGCTGGTGTTTTCGTTTAACTCGTTGCCGTATAAACATAACCCTGCTTCTAAACGCAGTGAATCGCGCGCGCCTAAACCGGCAGGTTTGCACAAGGGGTTCGCAATCAGTTGCTGCGCGAAAGTTGCAGCAGCATCATTGGCGATGGAAATTTCAAAACCATCTTCGCCCGTATAACCGCAACGGCTGATACGACAGCGCCCAAAGGGTGAGTCAACGCAAACACTTTGCATAAAAAGTAAATCGGCGGCAGCGGGAAAAATAGCGCTAATTAGTTTAGCGGTGGCAGGTCCTTGAATGGCAATCAAAGCACATTCGTTGTATTCTTTTATCGCGGTCGCATCCGCGCCGGCAGCAGTGAAGGTACTGCGGATGTGTTGTAAATCAACCGCTTTGCGCGAGGCATTGAGCACGATAAACCAACCGGCATCGCCGTCTGCGGTGATAATACAGTCATCAATAATACCGCCTTGCGCAGTAGTTAAAAAAGTATAGCGCGCGTGTCCGGCGGTAAGGGTATCTAAGGCAACAGGGAAAAGTTGCGCTAGCGCACTGCGTGCAGAATCGCTATATGGAATTTGCACTTGCCCCATGTGCGAGACATCAAAAAGAGAAGCCGCTTCGCGCGTGTGTTGGTGTTCGGCAAGTACTCCGCCCCCAGTATAAGAAAGCGGCAACGTATAGCCGGCAAAATCAACGAGCTTGCCCCCTTGCTGTTGATGCCAAGAGTGGAGGGATGTTTTTAAAGATACTTCAGACACGGGCAATCCTTTAATTAAAATAAAAAATGCCCCTTCTGTCCTTTTTACCTGAGAGATTATTTTGCGCTTAGCAAAATTTGCCCCTTCGGTGAAGTGCTACGCACTTGCTCTCCAGAATGATTATCATAAAGTGCAGTAGGGGAGCCTGAGATTTTCCGGGTCGTTATATCCTTGGGCGGAAACCAATGTGTGTTGGCTTCACTTTTCTGCAATTTATTTAATCAAAAGATATTGACAATATCAATATCTGGTAAAGTGTAGCATAAAAAATATCTAAAATAAAAATACTCAAATGCATTCTCAAACTATTTCTGCTGCCCCTTCGCCTTTTCGAGCAAATGGGATGCTATTAATGGCGACTTTTTTTTGGGGTTGGACATTTCCGGTAGTGAAAGAGGCAATTGTTATTATGCCGGTATTCGCTTTTTTAACGGTGCGCTTTGCCTTGGCAGCATTACTGATGACAGTCGCAAATGGTAAGCCAGCGCGCGGGCTCTATAAAAAAGGAACGCTATTGGGGGTTTTGCTATTTTTATCATTTGCCTTTCAAACCTTGGGGTTAGAACAAACCAGTGCGGCAAATTGTGCCTTTATCACTGGGCTTAATGTTTTGTGGGTCGCTATTTGCAGCTCTCCCACGCGTCGCACGTGGTTGGCAGTGGCACTGGGAGTTTGCGGATTGTGGTTGCTTGCTGCACCAAGCAAGGAAGCGGGCGTTAATATTGGCGATGTGTTAACCTTATTGTGTTCGTTTTTTATTGCTGCCCACATTTTAGTATTGAATAAATTAGATAAAAATAGTTGTAGTATGGGATTAGCGCAAATTCAGTTTATCGTCGTTGCTTTGTTATCCTTCGCAACATCGTTATTTGCCGAAGACCGCTTTTTACCGCAACAGTGGACGGGGGAGTTAGTATTTGCGTTGTTGATTACGGTATTGGGTGCCACTATTTTTTCTTTTTGGGCGCAAACGCATTATCAACGTTATACCACTGCGGTGCGGGCAGCATTAATCTTTATTATGGAGCCGGTATTTGCCGCGCTATTTGCTGTTTTGTTTTATCAAGAAGAGTTACCGGCAACGGCTGCCGTTGGTGCCTTATTGGTCTTTTTAGCAATGGTAGCAACCGTTCATAAAGTACGCAAGAAAATTGCATAGTGATGTATATGAAGGGCAAACGAGCAATGCTGATACAATGCGCCATGACTGAGTTGTTGCGATT
>JAHZKE010000084.1 GCA_022600535.1 Pseudomonadota bacterium | reverse complement strand
TACGGTGAATATCAGCGAGCAAGCACGACAAGGAAAGCTTGACCCGGTCATTGGTCGTAACGAAGAAATCCGCCGTACCATTCACATTTTACAACGCCGCAGTAAAAATAATCCGGTGCTGATTGGTGCCCCGGGTGTTGGCAAAACCGCCATTGTCGAAGGGTTAGCACAACGCTTGCTTGCCGGCGAAGCCCCCGAAGATATTTGCAATAAAGAAATATTGGCACTGGATATTGCCAACTTACTTGCCGGCGCAAAGTACCGCGGCGAGTTTGAAGAACGCCTAAAAATGGTACTCAAAGAAATTAACGAGCGTAACGATGTGATTGTCTTTATTGATGAATTACACACACTCGTTGGTGCCGGCAACAGCGAAGGGGCTGTCGATGCTGCCAACATGTTAAAGCCCGCCCTCGCCCGCGGCGAGCTCCACTGCATTGGGGCGACGACATTAGATGAATACCGCCAATACATTGAAAAAGATGCTGCCTTAGAACGACGCTTTCAAAAAATTATTGTACCCGAACCTTCCATAGAAGCCGCCATTGCGATTTTACGGGGGTTGGGCGGACGCTACGAAGCACACCACGGCGTGCGCATTACCGACCCGGCAATTGTCGCAGCGGTTGAATTATCCGCCCGTTATATTACCGACCGTTTTTTGCCCGATAAGGCAATTGATTTAATTGATGAAGCTGCTGCCCGCATGAAAATAGAGGCATCTTCTAAACCCGAGGCGTTAGATCGCTTACTGCAACGCCTCACACAGTTACGCATTGAAGAACAGGCACTCCTGCGCGAAAAAGACAGCGCCTCGCAAAAACGCTTGGCGACGATTCGCACCGAAATTGCTAAACTGGAAAAAGAAAGTGCCGATTTAGAAGAAATCTGGAACAAAGAACATGGCTCAGTGGAACGCGTCCGCCATTTACAGCAAGAACATGATCGGCTAACAAATGATATGGCACGCGCGCAACGCGATGGCAACTGGCAACGTTTGTCAGAAATTCAATACGGAGAGCTACCCGCTTTGTTGCAACAAATAGAACAAGAAAAAACGCAACCGTTCAGTTTGCTAAAAACCGAACTCGGTGCCAATGAAATTGCCGAAGCAGTTGCCGCTGCGACCGGTATCCCGGTAAGCAATTTACTGGCGGATGAACGCCATAAATTATTGACGATGGAAGAGGCAATCAAAACGCGCGTCATCGGACAAGACATTGCCGTCAAAGCAGTTTGTCAAGCGGTGCGCCGCGCGCGTGCCGGCATTGCCGAGGGCAATCGCCCGCTCGGTAATTTTTTATTTTTAGGTCCCACCGGGGTAGGAAAAACCGAGCTATGCAAAGCCCTTGCTGCCTGTTTATTTGATTCGGAGAAAAAATTACTCCGCTTTGATATGTCAGAGTACATGGAAAAACACTCGGTCGCCCGTTTAATTGGGGCACCGCCGGGGTATGTTGGTTTTGACGCCGGCGGACAACTCACCGAAGCCGTACGGCGCCAACCGTTTGCGGTGATATTATTAGACGAAATAGAAAAAGCCCATCCCGATGTTTTTAACATACTGTTGCAAGTATTGGATGACGGTAGAATGACTGATGGACGCGGGCGCACGGTTGATTTTAGCAATACGATTATTATTATGACCGCCAACTTAGCGGCAGAACGTATTCAACAAGCGACTGCCGAGGGTACACTTGCCGAACAACACGAGGCGATTATTACCGAAGTACGGCGGTTTTTTCGCCCTGAATTTTTTAATCGGATTGATGATTGTATTATCTTCAATCCGCTCACGTTAGCGCAGATGCAAAAAATTGTAGAAGTTCAATTACAACAACTGCAACAACAACTCGCACAACGCAATTTAACGTTAACGGTGCATGATTCTTTTCTGAAAAAACTTGCCCGCGAGGGCTTCGTACCGGAATTAGGAGCGCGTCCGCTAAAGCGCCTGATACAAGAGCGTATACAAAACCAATTAGCTGACCTGTTGTTGCAAAATCCCCCGGCGGTTGAAAACGGCGGCATCCACATTACGATTGACAGTAAAGGGAAGATGACCCTCCGACCGATCGCCGACTAACGGTTTATGATGGATTAATCGTCACACAAAACGGCACAATTTTACAGTCCTTTATAAATATCCGTGTGCTCTTGAGATTTTTCAGTATTTCCGAGCACTGCATATAATTCGGCTATTTTACGATGCACTGATTTATTGCGCGGTGCAATTTCTAAAGCACTCTCGAGTATAGCAAGTGCCTCTTCCGTTTGATTGATTGCAACATAAGAACTTGCCAGATGAATATACATTCCAATCTGTCCCGGAGAATATTCAATAATTTTTTGATAAACGTCTACCGCTTGCTCGTGCGCCTGCAACTGACTCAATAGTTGTCCATAAAGCACGAGTGCACGCAGATTACGCGGATCGGTCGACAGCAAATTTTTAAGCGCTTCGCTTCCTCCTAGGTAATCTTTTTTTTGGGCCAGTGCCAGTGCATGATTATACAAAATACTATTTTTGTCTGCCTGATTCAGATTTTCCCCAATGTCAAGCGCTTGCTGGAAATCTTGTGCAGCATCTTCATAACGTTTTGCTTTAAGATACAACACGCCTCTATTTTGGTGCGTAATTGCTGGTGTAAAACGTTTGTCGCCGCTTCTCAGCATCTCAGTATAGATGGCAATCCCTGTTTCGTAATCTTTGTCTCGTATGGCTTGATTGAGTTTTTTAACATCCTCATCCTCGCCAATCGCAACGACAGCATCCCCACCGCCGCTACTTACTTTTCCCGTATTACTCTCTGAATAAGCAAGACCAGATTCTTCCAATTGTTTGCTTGCCTCAGCATATTGGCTTTCGGTATCTATATTTTCATTGCGCTTTATTGCAGTTAAGCGACGGTCAATATTGACGAGTCTTTGCGTATCTCCTAATTCACGATAGGCTCTTTTCAGTAGCGACAAAATACGTTTGATGTCGCGTTCCCCACTTGTAATACCTTCTAATAATACGATTGCTTCCTCGCTTTGTCCTACCATAATCATAACATCCGCGAGATCAGGCAAGGCATGTTGCGGAATTTCAGCAACCTCAATGACACCGATTGCTGCTTTCAACTGTTCCTTAGAGGTAATTTCCCCGATTCCTGCTTGACTACGAAGACGTAATATTTCAAAGACTAACGGTAAAGTTCTCCCCTCGCTTTCATAAATACTATTTGCCGTCTCTAGTATCCCCCCCGCAGTTGTATAATCTTCGGCATCAAGCACCTCACGTAACCAAAACAACAGTATCTGCTCTCTCACGTGTATGCTCGCGGTTTGCTTTAACGCTTCTGTATAGTAATATTGCTTGCTTTCTTCATTGTTAGCAATAAATGCCGCCGCTAACAATCCGCGATAATCTTTTAGTAACACATCTTGTGACACCACCTTACGCAATGCATTGTATTTTTTTTCATGTTTTTGTCTGGCGTATTCGTACAGCAATTCCAATAAAATATCATTGTTACGCGGAAATGCCTTTCTGCTTTCTTCTAACTCAGAAATAATTAATAGTGGTTGCTGTCCTTTACGGTACAAGTTGGCAATCGTTAAATAAGTTTCAACACTATTGTTAATTTCTTTAATTTTATTTAACTCAGCAACAGCTTCTCTGTATTCTCCTTTTAATATTAGCACTTGTGCAAGGAGTTCCGATAACCCAAATGACTGCGCCGCGGATTCTTGCGACTGCGCCGTGGATTCACGCAATGTATAAATACGATCTAGCGCTTGTTCTAATTCACCGTAGGCAGAATCAATATAAGATAGGTTATAAACGATATAAAAATCGTCAGGAGCAAGTGCAAATCCTTGTTTGAGCAAATCATTCGCTTTATCTAATTCCCCCTGATAAAGATGTAAATAGGCTAAATTGCTGAGTGCCGCAATGTTGTCTTTCTGCATACCAAGCGTTTCGCGGTATAAATTAAATATTTCTTCTGTCGGCATTTTTCCATTATTAACCGACCATAGGGCAGAAGCCAACATTAAATTCACGTCAACGCTAATCACATCTTCGCGAATTTTTTTATATAAAGCAATGGCTTGTTCGTAGTCCTCTTCTTTAACCGCAAGCAGTGCAAGCAAAAACAAATAATGCTGTGATTGCTTTTCTACGGTTTGTTCAATTTCTGTCAAATAAAATTTCGCCTTTCTAAAATCTTCCTCGCGAACGGCGGCGACCGCTTGGAGAAACAGGATATTTTCAATAAGCGAAAGTTCCTCGCTAATGAGATTCTTTTTTTCAGATGGCACTGAATAAAAATTGCGAAATCCAACAAGAGAAATTTCTAACTCTGACGATACCGGTCGCGTTTTGTCATTACTTTTCAACTTCTTAGTATCCGTTAGTTCGCTAAAAGGCAATGGTAATTTTTCGACGAGAAGCGGCTCTTTAACGCTCCATAATACCCGACGAATAAACTGCACCTCTTCTATTGCTGTTGCTAATTTCGCATCATTCGCACCGATCAATCGACTTTTTGCTTCTTCCAGTGCAGCAATTGCTGATAACATATTGTTATCGCCATAAAAAGAAATTGCAGCGCGTAAGTAATGTCCGGCGATATTACCGGAATCTCGCAAAAATACTTTTTGAATCTTATCTTCTGCCCCTTCAATATCTTCATCAATTAAGTTTAGCAATGCTGAATACAAAGAATAACTGTCGGATTGAATATTTTCCGCAGTAGATTGTTCATAATTTTTAATCATCACTGCTGCCTTTTCGTATTCCTTTAAATGAATATGAGATTTTATGAGTAGTGTGATCACGTCTTTATTTTTGGGATCGCCTTGATTGAATTCTGCCGCTTTAGTCAATGCAAGCCGATAGTTCTTTTCTGCGTAGGCATCTTCGACGGTGCTCAAAATTTGCTGAGAATAAATTGAACCTGTAAATTGATAGATTGAGGGCAAGACAAATACTGCGACGATCACTGCCAATGATATTTTTTTATTTTCCTTCGCCAAAGTAACAATATGATCAAGATGGTGTAATATTTTTCCTAGCGTGCCGATTTCTATCCGCTCTATATTTTCTTCTGATTCACTTTGCTGCGATTCTTCACCCAATGTCATGGGGGCAACCGGTGCGGTTGCAGGAACGATTGACGCAGTTGGGGCTGCTGCTGGGACGGCTGGGGCTACTGGTTTGCTTGGAGCAACGGGTGTTACCAAGGGGGCTGGAACTACTTTTTCCTCTTGCTTTTTTGGTTCTGGCTTTTCCTGTTCATTAGATTTTAATTTCAAGCTCATTTCTTTATCTGTCTAGTGAAGAGTAAATTGCAGAATATATTTCAGATTGCTCATTGTCTCCCAGTAACGAATATATTTCAGCGAATAACTTGTAAGCAGGCGCATAATTAGGATCTACAAGTGTTAGTTGCCGAGCAACCGCAATAGAAGAACTATATTCTAATTCCAAAAAATAAATATTAGCAAAATCTTGATAGGTCTGCAGATCTGCAGGATATCTCAACAGAATATCATTAAATAATGTGATTGCTGCTTCTTTTTCGCCGTTTCGTGCCAATGCAACTGCATATAAACGCTGATGTAATAATAAATTATCACTTATTTCAATGACTTGCTCTAACACATTCACTGCTCGCTTGTGTTGTTTTTCTAACGAAAACATCTCGGCATAAAACAACATGGCATCTATCTGCCGTTTTTGATCGCTAAATCCAACCGCTAACGCTTCCTCAAATAAACTAATCGCTTGGGCATAATTTTTAAGATACGCTTCAAAAGTTGCTTGCGAGTACAAAATATCCGCTCGTTTATCTTTATATTTTTCATCACTGAGTACCTCTGCGTAGGCGGCTAACGCATCAGCACTGCTTCCTCCGCTATTGTTCAGTACGGTACGCACTTTATTAACAATGGCGCTAATTTTAGGCAGATAAATCCGATAAGATATCTGTGAGGTCGGCGGATTATCTCCTAAAAGGGCATCTAGATACATTAATGTAGTTTTTACTCTTTCTGCTTGGCTCGTGTCTCCCGCATCTGCATAGGCACGTTGCAAAAACGCTAATATATTTGCGCGGGCGGGTCGTTGACGGGAAGCAACTTCTAAAAGTGGCGTCGCGCTGATAAAGTCACCGATTTTGACTAAGGCGGCACCCGCATATAAATTAATAATATGACTATTGCCGTCGTTAATTGCCCGTTGGGCATATTCTGCCGCCGCCATCGCATCGTCATCCGCCAATGCATAAGCAAGCAATGCGAATATCTCTCCGCCAGAGTATTGCTCTTGGTATTGACGCAAAAGATCCGCAACTTTTGTCGGATTGTGTTCAACATACAATTGCGCCCACTGCATCAAATACACATATTTTTGATCTAAATCTTTCGTGCTTTTAATGGCTCGCTGATAAGCAACTGCCCCTGCTTCAATACGCTCTTTGATAAACAAATCAGCTCCCATCAAGGCATCGTAGTAATGCTGTTGCGTATTGTCAGATTCTTGCAACTGAGAAAAATATTCGTTTTGATCTTGATAAATTTCATTTTCTTCCAATAGCAACGCGATATACCCCAGCCAATAGCGCACTTCATCGTTACTGGGGAAATTGAGAATGTGTTTCTGCAATTCGTAAAAAACCCAGCGTAAATCACCGTTTTCATAAAGCAAATGCACCCACTCAATAAATGCGCGTGTATTTTTTGTATTGGCTCGGTATATATTCCCTATTAAATCAATGGCTTTTTTCATATCACCACTTTTTTCATAAAGTGTCACAATATAATACTGCACATTGGGAATTGCTGTCGGCGAAATACTTAATAATTGTTTTGCCGCATCGGCAATGTTGCCGTTTGCCCAACTGAGCAATGCTTGGTTAAATTTGAATTGCTCAGATAAATTGTATTCGTCCCTCAAGAGGTGGTCAATAATTGTTTTTGCCAACGCATTGTCGCCCGCTAATAGTGCAAAATAAGCACTATTGCTCCACTCGCGCGTGTCCGCATTTTCAGTTTGTGGTAAATTGGCATATAACGCAACAATACCATTGATATCAAGCGTTTTTTCATTTACAACGATGTCCATCACAACATTATTATTTAATGTTTTCGCATCTTCTGGCTGACGCTGGAAAATATTGGCAAATACGTTCTGCGCAGCAGAATACTCGCCCTCGTAGACATGTAAAAACGCTTGCAGTTGTTGCACCGCAAGTGAATCGTTTGCATTCCGTTGCAAACCGGTCATAATTGCCTTTGCCTCGGCGATTTCATTATTTTCCAACAACATGTAAGCAAAGTACAAATTCGCAATCATCAAGGGGGGGAGATTTTCTTCAACAAATACTTTACTATTGGAAAGCTGTAACCCACTAACAAAGCCATCCAATGTACCATTCACAGACAGCCATTGATTAGAAGAATGATTCTGCTGATAGACAGGAAGAGAGGGTTGCAACTGCAAATAACTGCCTTGTTGGATATAGCGATGGAGGAATTCAATTTCGAGAAATTCTCTATTACTCTGCAACACATCCACTAATTGCAAAAAATCATCGCGCGCCTGGCGCATATTATCGGGTTGTTCTTGTGCCAACAAGATACCGCGTAATAAGCGTGCACCCGCGTGTGACGGATCGCTTTGTATGGTAGCATTTAAAGCATCAATTGCCATTCGCGGTTGCTTTAAGTTCAACAATGCATAATGGTAACCAATACCGCTAGTTTCAGAAAGAAAACCGTTTTGATAAAGAGTGTCAATTGCTTTACGCGCGTATGAGATATTGCCACTAAATAACGCAGCGCGGGCAGCCGTATAAACAGCGGCATGATCATTAGAGCGCCGGTTGGTATAAGAATCTAATTGACGAAACGCTTCCGAATAATTTTTTTGTTGGAAGGCAGCAAAACCCGCACTACGCTCTATCTGTAAAGGAATGAGCGGAATAATAAGAACCGCTAATACAATAAGAAAAATCCCCCCCCCCGTCCATATCGCTAATTTTTTATTTTGACGAACAAAGGAAATAATTTGTTCGTATGATAATTTATGCCCACCTGCATTACTTTCATTACTTTCACTTTTTTCATTCCTTTGAAAAATTTTTTCTATCCTTTCGGATAAATTCTCCACAAGGGAACGTTTGGTGTGAATTTTTTCTTGCTCGTTTTGTACGTTATAAAAATGCGTCAGGTGCTCACCATAACGCTTCCTCCCTGATTTTAGGGATTTTTTTTCCTCGGATTCAACACTCTCCTCCTGCTGCTCCAATGGTTCTAACTCACGCTCCGTCATACAATATAATTATACTGTATTTGAGTATCAATTTGCATTATATACTATTGAATATTTTTATATTATTACTTTATCGGCAAAATTATTTGCTAGCAGAATGCGGCAAAAAATCAACCACTATCTTGGCTTTAATATTGCCCAGCGGGCATGGGCTTGAAAAAAAAATAGTTTATCCCTATAATATTAGTTATTAGCACTCTTTGTTAGTGAGTGCTAAAATTTCTTATTTCGAACTTACAGGAGAAACACTACATGAAAACGAAAATCCGCCCCTTGCACGACCGCATTTTGGTACGGCGTTTAGAAGAAGAACGCAAAACCGCCAGCGGCATTGTCATCCCCGAAGCGGCTGCTGAAAAGCCCGACCAAGGCGAAGTGATTGCAACCGGCAACGGTAAAATTAAAGACGATGGTAATACGCGTCCTTTGGATGTAAAAAAAGGCGATCGTGTATTGTTTGGCAAATATTCCGGAACAGGTATCAAAATTGACGGCGAAGAGCTGCTCGTAATGCGTGAAGACGACATTATGGCAGTTATTGGTTAATCGCTACTTTTTCCACACCACTTATTCTCTACATAGAAAGGACTACCCACAATGGCTGCAAAAGACATTAAATTTTCAGACGAAGCCCGTCGCAGTATTTTAAAAGGCGTCAATATCCTTGCCAACACGGTTAAGGTGACGTTAGGACCCAAGGGGCGCAATGTTATTTTAGAGCGCTCTTTCGGCGCACCAACAGTGACCAAAGACGGTGTATCCGTCGCCAAGGAAATTGAATTGGAAGACAAATTAGAAAACATGGGCGCACAAATGGTAAAAGAAGTTGCCTCTAAAACTTCTGATGTTGCCGGTGACGGCACCACCACAGCGACCGTATTAGCGCAATCTATTGTTAGCGAAGGCATGAAATATGTTGCCGCCGGCATGAACCCGATGGATCTCAAACGCGGGATTGATAAAGCCGTTATTGTTGCGGTGGAAAGCTTGCATAAAGTATCCAAAGAATGCCGCACGCAAACCGAAATCGCCCAAGTCGCCAGTATTTCTGCAAATTCCGATAAAGCGGTTGGTAGCATTATTGCCGAAGCGATGAGTAAAGTCGGTAAAGAAGGTGTTATCACCGTAGAAGACGGTTCCGGTTTAGAAAATGACTTAGATGTTGTTGAAGGAATGCAGTTTGACCGCGGTTATACCTCCCCTTATTTTATCAACCAGCCCGATCGTCAAATCGCGGTGCTCGAAAATCCGTTCATTCTGATTCACGATAAAAAAATCTCTGCCATCCGTGATATTTTGCCGGTCTTAGAACAAGCCGCAAAAGCAGGACGGCCGTTATTGGTCATTGCCGAAGACATTGAAGGGGAAGCCCTGGCAACGTTGGTCGTCAACAACATGCGCGGTACTATCAAAGTATGCGCCGTCAAAGCCCCAGGGTTTGGCGATCGCCGTAAAGCCATGTTAGAAGACATCGCTATTTTGACCAAAGGACAAGTGATTGCTGAAGAAGTCGGTTTGTCGTTGGAAAAAGTAACGTTGGATGACTTAGGACAAGCCAAACGCATTGAAGTCGGAAAAGATGACACCACTGTCATTGACGGCAAAGGCGCGAAAAAAGATATTGCCGCGCGGGTGGAAGCCATTCGCAAGCAAGTTGAAGAAACCAGTAGTGACTACGATCGCGAGAAACTACAGGAGCGCGTTGCTAAACTTTCCGGCGGTGTTGCTGTTATCAAAGTAGGGGCTGCCACCGAAGTGGAAATGAAAGAGAAAAAAGCCCGCGTAGAAGACGCCTTACATGCGACTCGTGCTGCAGTAGAAGAAGGCATTGTTGCCGGTGGCGGTGTTGCCTTGATTCGTTGCATTGACGCAGTGAAAAAAGTTAAGTCCGATAACGAAGACCAGCAAGCCGGTGTCCGCATC
The DNA here is from genome assembly GCA_022600535.1 of Pseudomonadota bacterium. Lineage (GTDB taxonomy): Bacteria > Pseudomonadota > Gammaproteobacteria > Tethybacterales > Persebacteraceae > JAHZKE01. Next base: position 2,689 of record JAHZKE010000084.1, on the reverse strand, counting down.
GTTGCCCGTGCATTGGAAGCACCGTTGCGCATGATTGTTGAAAATGCGGGAGAAGAATCTTCCGTGATTGTCAATTCCGTGCACGAAGGTAGCGGTAACTTTGGTTACAATGCTGCCAGCGGCAAATTTGGCGACATGGTCAAAGAAGGCGTATTGGATCCAACCAAGGTCACGCGCTCGGCATTGCAAAACGCTGCTTCTATTGCCTCTTTAGTGCTCACCACCGATGCTTGTGTGGTTGAGTTACCGAAGAAAGATGCGCCGATGCCAATGCCCGGTGGTCCCGGTGGCATGGAAATGTAAACCTTCCGTTTACGGACCCAAAAGAAAAGCCCCGCTTGTGCGGGGCTTTTCTTTTTAATAACGCCGTTCTTTTGAAAGAGATATTTAACTAAATAATAAATATGCCAACCGTCCGCCGGGGGTAACGCCTTTTTCACTCATCTCGGCGACCAGTAAATCAATCCCGCCACGCATCACGCTAATATCGGTCTGCGTTAGTTGCTTATTTTGTCGGTCAAACAACTGTCCCTGTTTTAATTCGCAAATCTCTTGCATCCGTTGAATCATATCTTCAAACGCCCGTTGCGGCTGGCTCACACGCGGTGCATCCAGCGAAAATACAATTTCCCGCACTTCGTTATTGGGAAGCAATACCGGCTTGGCACTAAATAATATTTCACTGTCTAAGCGATAAACATAGTGCTTGCCGTCTAATGCGTGGTAACTGCGCACCAATAATTCGTCAATCGCTGCCATGTTGAGCGTGTCGGCGAAAATCAAACGTAAATTTAATACGATATCCACTTCATTACAAAATTTATCTAACAATGCCGCCCGTTCCAGTGCCTCTTCTAGGGGAGAAAACAACACCCGTTGTTTTTGTTGCTCCGCAAAACGACGACAATCATTTTCTATTAATTTAATCCGCTGACTACTCATACTGCCATTTCTGTCGGCAAGCGGTATTAATATTACCCAATAGCGACAGGGCGTTTGATCTGCCACCTGCCAATGTTGCACTTGTTCGTGATACCCCAAGAGTTGATAAATGTTAATGTTACGCTGGCGTAGTTTATCTTTCAAGGTAACAAAATGCGATGACAGTTGCGCTTGTTCTTCAAAAAAACGCACCACATAACAATAATCTGCCTGCCAATGCTCATCTAAATCGGGCAATTGCGGCGGGGTAAAATCTAATGATAAGGATTGCTGGCTGGCGCTGCCGGGGCTGACAAACACCGGCTCTTTACGCGCTTCGGGTTCGGCGGGCGGTCGCTGCGGTTGTTGCGGTTGTTTTTTTTCTAAAAATTCTGCTTTTAGTTGATCGCCGTACACCCCCCACAGTGCCACCATGATGAGTGCCAACAAAATGATAACGCCGACGATAATACTCCACCACATAATCTCATTTTACTCGCTAACGGCACGCAATGCATCACCCAACGTAACAGCAACAACTTTTGAAGCCCCCGGTTCTTCTTGTGTGACTCCAATTAAGCGCGGCATGGCAGAAATGGTACTCTTGTTGTGCGAAACAACAATGCACTGTACCGTTGCTGAAATATCTTGCAACAAATCAACAAAACGCCGCGAACGATTGTCATCTAGCGGTGCATCAACCTCATCCAAGATACAAAACGGCGGGGGATTGAGCCGTAAAATAGAAAAAATAAATGCCACCGCGGAAGCTGCTTTTTCTCCGCCCGAAAGCATTCGTACCGGAAACATTCGTTTCCCCGGCGGGCGCACTTTAATCTCAAAACCCGACTCTAAAATCGCCTCGCCGACCATTTCTAAACGGGCTTCGCCGCCGTCAAACATTCGTTTATAAAGAAGCGCGAATTCACGATTAACCGCCTCAAAAGTGCTTTGCAGACGCGTTTTCGTTTCGTTATCAATACGCAAAATCGCTGTACGCAACTCTTCAATCGCTGCTTCTATATCGTTTTTTTGCCCTTCTAATTCCCCCAGCTTCGCTTCACATTCGTGTAATTCACTTTCTGCCATAAAGTTAATTGCCCCTAAACGATCGCGCTTACCGCGCAATTCATCCATTTGTGTCTGCCATGCATCCACATCCCCCGGCAGTTGCGCTTTGCAGTCGGCTAATTGTTGCTCGGATAATGCTAACTCCTCCAAGGAATCGTTAAACGTTTCCATGCGTAAAACAAATTCGTGTTCGCGAAGGCGCTCATCGGTAACCCGCTGTTGTTGTTGGTCTACTTGATTACGGTTTTGTTCGCGTTGTTCTTCTATTTGTGCGCTTTCATTCTCCACCAACCGCAGCTGCTCGCGAGATTTTTGCAAATGTTGTTCATACAGTGCAATTTGCTCGCGACAGGATGCTAATTTTTTCTGCAAAGCACTCTCATCATATTTTTCTACTTCGTTATTTAATTCGCGCACCCGCCGCTCAATCATTTGTTGCCGTTCGCTATTTTCGCGCTTGCGTATTTGTAAATCATCCTGCCGGCGTTTAATTTCTTCTCCCTGCCGTTCCACATCGCGCCGTTTGATATTGGCAGCCGATATCACTGCGCGATAGCTTTCTAAGGAATGACTGGCATTTTCAAAAGCGTGTTGCTCGCGCCCAAACACCTCATTACAAGATTTTTGTTCAATTTCAAAACGGGAAATATTTGTCGCAAATGCGGCATTTTCAGCACTCACCGCTTGCTCTTGCTGT
>JAHZKE010000010.1 GCA_022600535.1 Pseudomonadota bacterium | reverse complement strand
ATCTTATAATGAGTATCGGCAAGCATTTGGTTTTAAAAAGTTAAATTCACTGGACGAATTAGACACAACAGAAGAATCGAAAAAAGCACTAAAAGAACTGTATCAAAACGATATAAACAAGGTGGAATTTTTAGTCGGTCTCTGGGCAGAAAATCCGTCAGCGGTAGAGTGGTATGGGGACGTGGCAGGGTTGTATCCATCTATGTTTGGTCCCTCTATTTTAACCATGGTCGGCGTAGATGCTTTTTCGCAGGCATTAACCAACCCGTTGCTGTCTGAAAATATATACAATGCCGATACTTTTTCTAAAGTAGGGCTGGACATTATTGACAGCGTAGAGACCTTATCTCAGTTGATTAAGAGAGTCGCTCCCGATGCTGACTGCAATGAAATTTCTTTTCGTCTACAAGAGTAGCCGCGGATAAATTAGCCGTGAAAAATTATTTGCAGTAATTTAATAATACGGTCTATCGCTTGAGTATGAGGGGTCGGGGGAAGGCGTAAGAGCATTGCGCAATGCTCTTTAATTTTTATTCTTTCATTTTACCGTTTATTATTTTTCGTTTCACGCCCGATTAAAAACTCCTGAGAGGCACGCACCGTCCGCACCGTTGCCCTCCCTTTTCGCTGTAAAATTGCCAATATTGATATATTGCAATGCAAGAAAAATTTTACATGCTATTGATTTATTCCTTTATATATAGTATAAACATCCTTATATTGCAATGCAATATAAATTATTTACGCCCCCTTGGAGAATAAATGTCTAAATTAACTATTAAAGGTAATACACAAGCATATTCGGAAATCTTAACGCCGGCGGCGTTAGCATTTGTAGAAAAGTTAGTAGAAAAATTTGGTGCCCGCCGTGATACTTTACTGTCCGCACGGAAAGAGGCGCAAGAACGCATTAATGGCGGCGAATTGCCGTATTTTTCTCCCGAAACTGCCGATATTCGCAATGGCGATTGGCAAGTGGCGGATGCCCCAGCGGGATTGGCAGATCGGCGGGTGGAAATTACCGCTCCCGCCGAATTGAAAAAAGCGATTCTGGCATTAAATTCCTCCGCTAAAGTGTATATGGCAGATTTTGAAGATTCACTCGCGCCGACTTGGGAAAATTCAGTCGGCGGGCAGTTGGCAATGAAAAAAGTTGCCAGTGGCACCGCCGAGATGGAGAACAAAGAAACAGGAAAAAAATATCAATTAAACCCCGAACATAGTTGTCTCTTATTCGTGCGTCCGCGCGGTTGGCATTTGCCGGAAAAACAGGTGTTGTATGATGGCGCGCCGATTTCGGGGGCGTTGTTTGATTTTGGTTTATTCTTTTTTCACAACGCCGTGACTCTGGCAAAAAATAATAAAGGTCCATTCTTTTATTTACCGAAGGTGGAACATTGGCGCGAAGCAGAACTGTGGAATGAAGTCATGGAATTTGCCGAAAACGAAATGGGGTTGGCAGTGGGCACGGCAAAGGCAACGTTGCTGATTGAAACCCTACCGGCAGTATTTCAAATGCACGAAATTTTACACGCAATGAAAAATCGCTTAATCGGTTTAAATTGCGGACGTTGGGATTACATTTTTTCCTACATCAAAACATTGGCGATGCACGGCGATTGCGTATTGCCCGAGCGCAAAATTCTTACGATGGATCGCCCTTTGTTGCGCGCGTATTCTTTGGAGTTAATCAAAACTTGTCATCACCGCAACGCACACGCAATGGGTGGGATGGCAGCGTTTATACCGATTAAAAACGATGCCACTGCCAACGATGCGGCATTAGAAAAAGTGCGTGCGGATAAGCGCCGCGAAGCGAACGACGGACACGATGGCACCTGGGTCGCACACCCCGATTTAATTTCCGTTGCCGCGCAGGTGTTTGATGAATACATGCCGGCAATTAATCAAAAAAATATTATCCCCGAGGTTCAACATGAAGCGGCACACTTTTTAGCCGTGCCGAGCGGTGATGTCAGCAGCGCCGGTTTTGATAATAATATACAAGTCGCCGTGCGTTACCTTGCCGCTTGGTTGGGCGGTGCCGGTGCCGTGCCGATTTACAACATGATGGAAGATGCCGCCACGGCAGAAATATCGCGCTGTCAATTATGGCAGTGGTTGCGTTATCCGACTTGTTTAAGTGATGGCGGCGAAATAACAGCAGCACATTTTAATACCCGTCTTGCCGCGATTAGCACCGAGATTCAAAAAGAAACCGAACAATCACCGCAAGTGTTGCAAGCGGTTGATTTACTGAGCGAGATGGTACACGCACCAACATTAGACGATTTCTTAACGCTCAAGGCGTATCCTTTTATTTGATTTTTTCACCACCGGAGGCATTTATGCGCAAACTAACGAAAACTGAACAACAACAAGCGGAGCAACTGCGCCTGGATTGGCAAAGTAACCCGCGTTGGCAAAACATTACCCGCACTTATGACGCAGAAACAGTCATTGCGTTACGCGGTAGTGTTCATGTAGAACATTCCTTAGCGCAACAAGGGGCGGCTAAGTTATGGTCGTTATTGTCTGCGGGCGGTGATAGTTACATCAATACGCTAGGGGCATTAACCGGCAATCAGGCAATGCAACAGGCGCGCGCCGGTTTGCAGGCGATTTATTTATCGGGTTGGCAAGTGGCGGCAGATGCGAATCTCGCTGGGCAAATGTATCCTGATCAATCGTTGTATCCCGCCGACAGCGTGCCGGCAGTGGTGCGCCGCATTAATAACTGTTTATTGCGTGCCGACCAAGTCAGCCATGCCGAAGGAACAAGCGATACCGATTGGATGCTCCCGATTGTTGCCGATGCCGAAGCCGGTTTTGGCGGGGTGTTGAATGCTTTTGAATTAATGAAAGGGATGATTGACGCCGGTGCTGCCGGTGTGCATTTTGAAGATCAACTCTCTTCGGCGAAAAAATGCGGACACATGGGCGGTAAAGTATTGGTGCCGACCATGGATGCAGTTAATAAATTATCCTCGGCGCGTTTGGCGGCGGATGTAATGGGCGTGCCCACTTTATTGCTCGCCCGCACCGATGCCGAAGCAGCCAACCTGATTACTTCCGATTGCGACCCCTACGATATGCCGATGATTAAACGCGATGCCGCCCGTACGGTGGAAGGGTTTTATCAAGTCGAAAACGGCTTACCGGCGGCGATTCGGCGCGGGTTGGCGTATGCGCCGTATGCCGATTTGCTTTGGTGCGAAACCGCCACCCCGAACATAGAAGATGCCCGTGCTTTTGCCGATGCAATTCATGCCGAATTCCCCGGAAAAATGTTGGCGTATAACTGTTCGCCTTCTTTCAACTGGAAGAAAAACTTAAACGACAAACAAATTGCCGCGTTCCAAAAAGAGCTCGGTAAATTGGGTTATCGTTTTCAGTTCATTACGCTTGCCGGTTTTCATTCGCTCAATTACGGCATGTTTGATTTGGCAGATAACTACCGTCAGCACGGCATGAGTGCCTTCGTTGATTTACAGCAACGCGAATTTGCCGCTGCCGAGCGCGGCTTTACTGCGGTGCGTCATCAGCGCGAAGTCGGTGCCGGTTATTTTGATGCGGTTACGCGGGCAATAGAAAGCAATTCTTCCTTAGCAGCACTCAGTGGTTCTACCGAAGAAGAGCAATTTCAAGTTGCCAACGGCTAATCATTGCGAATCATGGCAATGACCGCTAATCACGGTACCTTGCTTAATATTAATTTCCTCTCGTCTTCTCTTTTGCGAGAGGAAATTATTTATTAATCCATTCGCAGCAAGTCATTAATCGCGGTTTTTGCCCGCGTTTTTTCGTCTACTTTTTTAACAATAATCGCGCAAGCTAAAGAGTAGCTCCCGTCTGCCGCCGGCAGTGACCCGGGGACAACAACGCTTCCCGCCGGAACAAAGCCGTAATGAATCGAGCCGGTTTCGCGGTCATAAATACGGGTACTCTGCCCGATAAAAACTCCCATAGAAAGCACCGCACCGCGTCCGACAATCACGCCTTCTACCACTTCCGAACGGGCACCGATAAAACAGTTATCTTCAATAATCGTTGGCGTTGCTTGTAACGGCTCTAACACGCCGCCAATACCGACCCCACCGGACAAATGCACATTTTTACCAATCTGCGCGCACGAGCCCACCGTCGCCCAAGTATCCACCATCGTCCCGCGATCGACATACGCACCGATATTAACGTAAGACGGCATCAACACCACATCAGGGGCAATATACGCCCCCTGCCGCACCGTTGCCGGCGGCACAATTCGCGCGCCGCCTGCTTTAAATTGTTCGGTGCTGTAATTGGCATATTTGAGTGCGACTTTATCGTAGGCAGGAGTCGCCCCGTGGGCAAGCGCCACATTGTCGCGCAAGCGAAAAGACAGCAACACCGCTTTTTTCAGCCATTCATGCACTTGCCATTCGCCATTCTCACTCGGGCTGGCAACGCGATAACTGCCATCGTTCAAGCCCGCCAGCGCCGCCTCTACCGCATCCCGAATCTCCGCACTGGCATTTGTCGGCGATAAAGTCGTGCGCTGTTCAAAAGCATTTTCTATAATTTGTTGTAAATTTGTATTGGTCATAGGGTGAATCATAGCACAAGCAACAGCGCACTTTGCGCACCGGCACTCTTCTTTTGGGGTGGCATTTAATTTATTGTTTTTTACTGACTTGTTTTGTCATCGCGGCAACACGTTGTTTCAGTGCTTGCGCGCTAAAACGGGCAACGGGTTGGGCAAGCCGTTGTTCGTGGTGGTCAAAGCGCTGTTGGCGGCGGTGGATGAGTTGCGCTTCGGCGGCATTGGCGGCAAGTTGTTTTTTATGTTGAATAAATAACGCCGTCAACCCGATATTACTCGGGCACACTTCATCGCAACGGCGGCATTCTAAACACGCGGTTAAGCGTTGCGCTTGCATTTCCGGCAGACGCGAATCTTGCGCCAGCCAGTATAATTCTTGCGGTGCTAACGCCGCCGGGCAGACCGGTTCGCAAGCCCCGCAGCGGATACACGCTTGTGCCGCCCGCGGCGGCGCATCTGCCTGCCAGTGAATGACCGTAGTCGCGGCGGTAATTACGGCATCATCGCCGGCAATCTGTTGTTCATCCGCACCACCGATGAGAGCGGTCGCATTTTGTTTTAAGTAGTGGCGCACTTCTGCCAACAAAGTGCCCAGCGGCACACGCAACAGGTGAATGCCGCCATCAACATCATGCACAGTAATGACACGGTCGGACAACGGCATCCGTTCGTCAATAGCAGCTGCCATCGCCAGTACGGTCGCAATGTTAAAGCACACCACGCCATAATCTGCCGCCACTGCCATGGCGGGAATATCCAGCTGACAAAGGTGTTGCACGAGAATCCGCTCATTGCCTAAGGAATAGTGCGCAGGCAAGTAGCGCAGCATAGGGTCATCATTGGCACGGGGCACCCGCGTTACGCCCTCGGGCAGTGCCAGTAGCGGTGTAGCAGCAAACGTTTGCGCGACAGTGCGCACTCGGGCAATTAAATTATCGCCGGCGGCGGCAATTAAAGCAGCGTCATTATAAGCCGCCGTTTCGGTTTCTAAACCATTGGCAATAAAGTAGCGTAACTGTTGCCGCCATTTACGCCAAGCCGGAAAAGCCCCTCCCCCTAAACCAACAATCCCGGCACGTTTGAGTAACTGCGGTAATGTTGTTGCGCTCAGGGGCGGGAGCAATAGCGGCGTTGGCGTGTCATCTAAATCTTGCAAAATAACGCATAAGGCATCGTTGCCATTGGCTAACGGTTGGCGGCGAAAATCACTGACCGTTCCCGCTCGCGGCGCAATACAATCTGCACTATGGCTTCCCGTTGCCAACACCGCACCGGCGGGGAGTGTTTCTCCCCGTTGCACTTGCAGTTGTGCATCCGCCGCTAACGGCACCGCCAGTGTAGTGGGGAGCGGTAAATCGTCAATGTTGAGATTAGGCAACATGAGAATCAGCACGGCAACGATTCGCCCGATCAACCGTTAACATGCTGATGCAATCTACCGGGCAGGGCGCTAAACACAAAGAACAACCGACACAATCCTCGGCAATCACAACATGCGCGTGCCGCGGGGCGCCGATAATCGCATCGGTCGGGCAAGCCGGCAGGCAGAGGGCGCAACCAACACACTCGTCCAAGCGAATAAAAGCAATTTTTTGCACCTCGGGCACGGGGATTGGCGGGGCATCTACATGGAGTAAAGTCGCCAAGCGTTTTACCGTTGCCGCGCCCCCCGGCGGGCATAATTCTATCCCGACGCGCTCGTCGGCAATGGCGCGGGCATACGGCAGGCAGCCCGGGTAGCCACATTCGCCGCATTGTAGTTGCGGCAGTTGGGCATTAATTTGCGCGACAAAAGTATCTTTTGCCGATTGTTTTTTTTGTAAGCGTTGGGCGAACCATTGCAAGCCGCCGCCGCCGCCTGCCGCCAGCAAAATTAACAGCAAGGTTGCTTCTATTGTCGTCAATGGCATGGCGGTTAAAACGCGCCGGCTAATCCGGAAAATGCCAATGCCATCCACCCCGCATTAATCACCGCCAGCGGCGCCCCGCGAAAAGTCGGCGGCACTTGTGCCTCGCTAATGCGTAGGCGTATCAGCGCAAAAGCGACAATCGCCAACATAAACCCTAACCCGCCGCCTAACCCGTGTGCCACCACTTGCGTAAAGGAGGCGTTTTCCTGCTGTAACGAAAGCAACATAATCCCCAATATCGCGCAGTTGGTGGCGATGAGGGGCAAAAACACTCCCAACATACGATGGATGAGCGGCAGTGTCAGTTGCATTAACATCGTTGTTGCTTGCACCGCACAAGCAACAACAGCAATAAAAATTAACGGACGCAAAGGAGCGAATGCCTCGGGCAGCAACCCCTCCAAACACCACGCCAAAGCACAGGCAACCGTTAACACCGCCGTTGTCGCCACGCCGACGCCGAGGGCGATGTCTAAGCGGCGTGATAAACTAATAAACGGACACAACCCAAGCATTTTCCCCAGCACAATGTTATCGGCTAAGGCGGCAGTGATAACAACAGCAATAAAAGCACTCATTGATTTTGTTGTTTATTATTCTTGCCAACGTTGGCGAGCGGTTTCATCTTCATCGCAGGCGCTGACCCAACGGCTGCCCTGACTCGTTTCTTCTTTTTTCCAAAAAGGCGCTTGTGTCTTAAGAAAATCGGCAATATATTGGCAGGCAGCAAACGCCGCAACACGGTGTGCACTTTGCACTCCCACAAATACAATCACCTCCCCCGGCAGCAGGCGCCCGACCCGATGTACAATGCGCACCCCTGCTAACTGCCAGCGTTGGCAGGCGTTTTCGGCAATCGTCGCTAACGCTTGTTCGGTCATGCCCGGGTAATGTTCTAAGGTCATTGCTTGCACCTCGCCGCCGCGCACCGTGCCAGCAAAAAAACAAAGCGCCCCGTTGGCGCAGTCGGTATCGCAATCGGCAAGTGCTGTGTATTCATCGGCAACGGTAATCGCTTGTTCTTGCACTGAAATATGGCAATGTAAAAGAGAATAAAGCATAATCGCAACTTATTGAATAAGAAGTGTTTAATTATGGCATAATAGAGGCAAATTTCCAGCAACAAATGGAGTATATATTTATGAAAACAAAATTTATTTTCTTTGCTTTTGTCTTAACGATGGCACAATCCGCATTCGCAGAAGAAAAAGTCGCATGCCCGACGGACATTTTTGAAGAGCCATCAAACCCGATCATCGCTCTGATTACCATTCCGTTTAAGTTGCCAGCAGTGCTAACTTTTGGTCCACGTTGCTTGATTGCGAATATCCCGAAAAACGAAAAGTAACACAACAAAGTCAGTTCGCTGACGCTAAAAGGGCGGCATTTTCGCTGATGCTTCCATGTTGATTGCACCTCCATTGCTCGCGCAGAGCATATTTTTTCTGAGTTCTCCTTTTTTGGTCGTTGCGTTATTACCGGCGGGCGATGCGCGTTTTTTAGCGGCGGCTTCGGCATGTTATTTTCTTGTCAAAACGCAAAATTCCCTTCGTTTTTTCGTGGTGCTATTGGTATTTATTTTTCTCGGTATATTTTATTGGGGTGCTTTATTTGCCGGTGTTTTATTATTTTCTACTTTAATCGCAGAATTATGGGCAAGTAGTAGCCGGATGCAACAGTGCGTTAATTTGCTGATGGCAGTGTTGTGTATGACCGTATTATTATTTTGTTCGGTGCCCTCTATTAGTATTTATGTAGAACCGATTTTTGTGGATTGGCGCATACTCTTGTTATTGTTGGCGGTGTTATTTATTGTTAAGTTCATTGCCTTACGGCAAGCGCCGCCCGTGGCGGTCGATCCTTTGATCATGATCATGGCGGTGGCATTGACGATGTGTTATTTATTAATGGTCGCATTATTTGCCGGTAGTATTGCTTACTCGCAGGCAATTTCATTAACAACGGCAGGCGGATGTATTATGTTGGCAACAGTCGTCATTATTACGGCGCCGTTGATGCGCGGCGGTACCTTATCGTCATTGCAGCATATCTTTGTTTTACATGTACCGATTGAAAAATGGGTCGCCGATATTTCGCAGGCAGCGGCAGAAGAAGACAATGTCGTTGCCTTTTCCGATGCAGTGATGCAACGATTTTTATTGTTACCCGGGGTGATCGGTGTGGCGTGGCGTTTGGACAACGAAACATTAAAAAATATCGGTACGATGGGAAAACAAAATGTAGAACTCCATTGCCCGCCGTTGTTTATTCGTCTTTACCGCAATCGCCGCGCTTCGCCTTGGGACTGGTTCAATTACTATTTATTAGCACGGATTAGCGGCGAGTATTGCCGCGCGAAGCAACGCGAAGAAAGCCATCGTGCGGATAACCTCAGTCGTGCGATTCATCAAACCGGGGCGCGTTTGACGCACGACATTAAAAATATTTTACACACCTTATCGGCACTGACCCAAACAAGAGATGGCGAAGCGATTAAGCGACAATTACCGGCATTGTGTGAACGTTTAGAAAGCACCCTGACAAAATTGCAAGTCCCCGCGACCGCCACCGATTTGCAAACGGTTGCCGCAGAGGGATGGTGGCACAGTGCCAGCCAGCGTTATGCTCACCAGTCCATCCACTTTTCCGATACCGCGGTCGCGGGCAAACTACCGCCGACATTATTTGATTTGGCGTTAGATAATTTTATCGCCAACGCCTTAATCAAACGGCAGATTGATAGCGAAATTCGTGTCAGTAGCACCTTGCTACTCGTGCGCGGGAGCCCCGCATTACAGGTAGAAGATAGTGGCGCACCGGTTGCCGCCGCCCTCGCCAATGTCTTATTTCAACAACCCGTCGATTCGGATACAGGATTTGGCGTAGCGTTATATCAAGTGCGGGTAGAAGCAAAAAAATATAATTATGAGGTAGAGTTACTGCATAACAGCGCCGGCAAAGTAATTTTTCAATTAGCCGCCCAAGAGCGCGCACCGCTCTGACAGATCCCTGAGCGTGTAGACCAGTCGCAGTCGCCCCCTGAGCTTGTCGAAGGGTCGTCAACGAGTATGAGGGACTTGTTTTTAAATATTAATACTAAACTACACCGCGCGCGCCAGAATCAAAACGTTAACCGTTTTGCAACCCGCTTTTTTTAACGTACGCGCCGCTTCAAACAAAGTCGCGCCACTCGTCATGACATCATCTACCAGCAATACCGATAAATCTTGCACTGCACTATCGGCAACAAAAGCCCCGCGGATATTTTTACGCCGCGCCGCTTTGTCGGGGAGTGTCGTTTGCGGCGGGGTATTGACAATACGCGTCAGCAACCCCGTTGCGGGGCGCAGTTGCATTTTCCGAGCCAATTCATGCGCTTGATTAAACCCGCGCCAATGTTGGCGCGCAGAATGCAAAGGAATCGGTAACACCACATCTGCCGCAGGAGCAGTCGGCATCAGTTCGGCAAGGGTGGTTGCCAGTTGCCAGCGTTTGCCGAATTTATACTGCAACACTAACATCGTCAGCGGCGCTTGATATTGATAACGGACAAACAACCGCTGCCACGGCGGCGGGTGGCGTGTGCATTCGCTACAAATGGCAGCATCCGTTTGCGGCATCCCGCAACGCGGGCACGGCGTGTGCAGTTTTAATAAATCCAAATCATCACGACACGGCAAACACAGCGCTTTGTTCGTTGTCGCCGCGGTACACAACATACATTGCAAAGGAAGCATAGCGTGAATTTTCGCATACTTGGCGCCGGATAATACAGTTGAATCACATATTCTTTATAATAGGAGTTATGGGTTCTCCTGTTGGATTATTTGCCACCTGTCTTGCCGATGGTGTGCGCCCGAGCGTCGCCCTCGCGACCTACGCCTTGCTGTGCGATAGCGGCGCGCAAGTGTTTTATCCGCCCAGTCAAACCTGTTGCGGACAAATTTCTTTTAACAGCGGTTACCATAAAGAAACCCGCGCCATCATAGAAAAATGCACGACCGAATTTGCCACGTGTACGCAAGTCGTCATGCCTTCGGGTTCTTGTTGCGGCATGTTACGCACCGCAATGGGTGAATTATTTTCTGAAGACGACCCCGAGTTTGCCTTCGGGAAAAAATGTTTGGAACTTTCCGAATATCTACAGCAAGTCAATTACCAACCGCACCAGCGCACCGATGCGTTCAGCGTTACGTATCATGATTCCTGTGCAGGGTTACGCGAATTAGGCGTGAAACAAGTCCCGCGGCAATTGTTGCAAAAATCGGGCGTGCGGATTATTGAAATGGCGGACGCTGAAGAATGCTGCGGCTTTGGCGGGCGATTTTCTACCCAATTTGGCGCACTCTCCACGGCGATGGCAACCCGTAAATGCGAACACATCATTGCCGCCAATGCCGATGCCGTCGTGATGGGCGATGTCGGTTGCATGGTGCAGATAGAAGGACGTTTGCGGCGATTGGGCAGCAATTTACCCGTGTTGCATTGGTCGGAAATATTAGTCGGCGAAGGCATTGCAGGCGCAGCGATAAAGAAATAAAACCAATGCAAGTTAGCAACATTCGGCTCCACAAGCGCATTACCCAAGCATTGGCAAATGAACCCTTGCAAACAGCAATGGGAGCGGCAAAAGAAAATTTTACCGGCAAGCGCGCCAAAAGTGTGTTGACATACAATCAAAGCGCAGATTTTGAAGCATTGCGCGAATACGGCAAACAAGTACGCGACCAAACAATCGCCGACATGCCAGCATTACTACAACAATTTAGCGACAATGCCACCGCCGCAGGAACAACAGTATTATGGGCGCGTAACAGTGCGCGCGCCGCCGAATTTATTGCGACCATTGCCCGCCATCATGCCGTAAAAAGCGCGGTCAAATCAAAAAGTATGGCAACGGAAGAAATCGCCCTGAACGCGACCTTACAAGCCGCGGGGGTAGAAGTCGTAGAAACTGATTTAGGAGAATTTATCATTCAATTAGCGGGCGAGTCGCCATCGCACATTATTGCCCCCGCCGTACACAAAAGCCGCGCCGAAGTGAGCGATTTATTTGCCGAACATTTATCGGTACAAACCAACGACATCCCCACATTAACCGCCGCCGCCCGCGCCCATTTGCGCGCTAAATTTTTTAATGCCGATATGGGAATTTCCGGCGCTAATTTTCTCATCGCCGATAGCGGCTCGGCACTCATTGTAACCAACGAAGGCAATGGACGCATGACCACCACACTGCCGCGGGTGCACATCACTTTAGCGGGCATTGATAAAGTCATCCCCCGTTTAGCCGACCTCCCGCAACTCCTCACCTTGCTCACCCATTCGGCAACCGGTCAGCAGATGAGTAATTACATCAGCATGACCACGGGGGCACGCCGCGCCACCGGCGGTGAAGGACCAGAACACACCTATATCGTACTATTAGATAACGGCAGAAGCCGCCTGCGTCATAGCGAATACAGCGAAATGTTACGTTGCATTCGTTGCGGCGCTTGCATGAATCATTGCCCCGTTTATCACAATATCGGCGGACACGCCTACGGATCAGTTTATATGGGACCCATGGGGCAAGTCCTCACCCCGGCAATGTTCGCGGGGGTAGAAAATACTTCAGCCGCTAAAGATACCTTAGAACTCCCCTACGCCGCGACCCTATGCGGCGCTTGCGAAGTCGCCTGTCCGGTTAAAATTCCGTTACCCAAACTCATGCGGCGGTTGCGTGCCGAGCGGGTGCGCCAACAATTATCGTCGCCCTTAGATCAATTATTTATTAAAGCATGGAGCTTTTGCGCCTTGCGCCCGCGGCTATACGCCTTTGTTACGCAGCTATTATTGCGGGTTGCCCATTGGCGGGGCGGCAGTCAGCGGCGCATCCACGTGCAGTGGGGGTTAGGCAGTTGGTTTAATGGGCGCGATTTATCCATCCCCAGCCGCTTAACCTTTCGGCAAATATGGCATAAATTAAAACAATGAAAATAACCGACGACCGCGAATTAATCCTGCAACAATTAGCCGCCGATACCGATGGCACTGTCGCCACTCCATTGCCCTGTGCCCCTGCCATGCCAACCGCGCGCGGCGATTTAGTTGCCGCCTATCGGCAAGCAGCAACAGCCAATCAATGTAATGTAGCGCGCATTCGTGAGCAGGCAGAATTACCCGCCGTGGTGGCGACATTTTTACACCACCACCAAGCCCCGTTACAAGCATTAGCAGAAGAAGAATTATTAGCGTTGCCGTGGCAGCAAGCAGGGCTTGCCGTAGAGTGTCGCGCCCCATTGATGAGCGACTCATGCGGCATTACCGGAGTAGAAGCCGCCGCGGCAAACAACGGCTGTTTATTGCTCACCGACAACACACCGCACCGTCTTACCTTAAGTTTAACACCGCCGTATCACGTGGCGGTGGTTTCGGCAGCAAGCATTTACGCCGACCTCCCCGCCGTATGGCAGCATTTACCGCACCCCTTACCCCGCAGTTGCACCTTAGT
>JAHZKE010000083.1 GCA_022600535.1 Pseudomonadota bacterium | reverse complement strand
TTATAAAAATGGATATTGGCGTACTTTATAAAATCATATTATTTTGGGTAATTTTTTTCATTACTCCCGGGCCGGTATGGATAGCCGTTATGGAAGCAACGAGAAAGTTAAATTTTGCCGGCACTTTTCAATTTTTCCTCAAAGTATTCTTGCCTGTTAATATTTCTGTCCAATTTATGCAGGCGTTAGTTTGTGTTATTTTTGTTGAACTTGTTTCAAAGGTTTTTTCTAATATTGGGCTGTTGTTTTATATCTTGGGCGGAATGTATATTTTATATTTAGCTTACAAAACTTTAAAAAGCAAAAAAAATAATACTTTATTAAAACTTACTTTTTCTAATTTTGCAATTGTTATGTTGCTTTCTCCAAAAATATGGCTATTATTTCCATCCGGTGCTGCCATTGCGAACCAACTTAATCAAGGTATCATTGCCAATGCGTTTATTTTTGCTTTTGCCATGCTCATCGTTTCAAATTTAATGTTTGTTTTTTATGCTGGCATGGGTAAAATAGGCACTAAATTATTAGGAAATAATTTTTCCTATTTGGCGTTCGGATTGCTTATTTTATTTGCTTTATTTTTATTTAATGAAGCATTACAGTTTTAATAATCGCCGAACAAATCACTCAGCGGATCCAACGGTTCCTAACGCGCCGCTGAATTTAGCATGATGTGGGCATGAACACAAACATTAATATATAAACTAAGGAAGTTTTACATGGGATTACTTGACAAATTTGAACGCTACCCATTGACATTTGGCACTACACCAATTGAACATCTGCCCCGATTGACCGAGGCACTGGGCGGCAAGGTTGAAATATATGCCAAGCGCGATGATTGTAATTCCGGTCTCGCCTTTGGGGGTAACAAGTTGCGCAAGCTGGAGTATATTGTGCCCGATGCAATTGCTTCGGGGGCAGATACGCTGGTATCAATCGGCGGCGTGCAATCTAACCATACCCGTATGGTCGCCGCTACTGCTGCCAAGATAGGTATGAAATGCCGTTTGGTGCAAGAGAGTTGGGTGCCACACGAAGATGCGGTTTATGATCGCGTTGGCAATATTCTATTAACTCGTCTAATGGGGGCGGATTCGCGCATTGTAGATGATGGTTTTGATATTGGAATCCGCAAAAGCTGGGAAGAAGCACTGCAAGATGTGCGTGATAACGGTGGTGTGCCATACGGCATACCCGCGGGTGCTTCGGTGCATAAATATGGTTGCTTAGGTTACGTAGGCTTTGCCGAAGAGGTGCGCGCTCAGGAGGCAGAGCTGGGTTTCAGTTTTGATTACTTTATCGTGTGTGTGGTTACTGGGTCAACGCAGGGCGGAATGATTGTAGGTTTTAAAGCAGATGGTAGAGCCGATCGGGTTATTGGTATTGATGCATCCGGCACGCCGGAACAAACACGCGCACAAGTTACCGATATTGCCCGTAAAACGGCGGGCCTGATTGATCTGGGGCAGGACATTAGCGATACAGACATCCACATCAACCCCGACTACGCCTATCCCGCGTATGGCATACCAAGTCAGGAAACAAACGAGGCGATTCGTATATCAGCGCGGACAGAGGCGATGATTGTTGACCCGGTTTATGAGGGTAAATCTATGCAAGGTATGATTGATCTGGTGAAGAAAAATTTTTTCCCCAAAGGGTCGCGGGTTTTGTACGCGCATTTAGGTGGCGCACCGGCATTAAATGGTTATAGTTATACCTACCGCAATGGTTAAAATCAATGTATAGTTGCCGTTGTTATGGGCACAAATTTTCAGCATAAATACACAAGCCGCAGCACGAGCTACATTTAATTAACAAATATTATGATAAAAATTACAGTCAGCATTGATGTCGCCAACTTGAAACAGGCAGAAACTTTTTATATAGATGCCCTTGGTTGTAAGAAAGTTAGAGAGCAGGGGACAAATATGGCGATCCTTTCTACCGAGAATTGCGATATCTATTTACAAGAAAAAGAAGCGGGAACCAAACCGTTTGTTGCGGGTGAAGTTACCCGTGATTATAAACGTCATTGGACTCCTGTTCATTTGGATTTTCTTACCGAGAATGTTGATGAGGTGGTTAAAAAAATACTTCAGCACGGCGGGCAACATGAGGGTGGAGAAAGTGGCGATTGGGGAGCGATTGCTTATTGTGCCGATCCTTTCGGCAACGGTTTTTGTATAATCAATGAATAAGAAAACAATGTCAGTAACACTTGCTTTTGATGTATATGGAACGTTAATTGATACACATGGTATCATTTCTGCGTTACATACATTGATAGGGGATAAAGCCAAAGATTTCTCTCATACGTGGCGAGAAAAACAGTTGGAATATTCATTTCGCCGCGGGTTAATGCAAAATTATCAAACTTTTGCTGTTTGTACGAGCAATGCTCTTGATTACACTTGTGTGTTTTATAAAGTTGAATTCACGCAACAACAAAAAAATAATTTGCTGGCACAGTACCGCTCATTACCGGCATTTAAAGATGTAGAAGAAGGGGTAACAAAATTAAAAGCGAATAATTATCGCTTATATGCCTTTTCAAATGGCACTGCGGATGCGGTGGATGCGTTACTTGTTGCAGCGGGGATTAGAGATTATTTTCATGGCGTTGTTAGTGTTGATGATATTAAATCATTTAAACCTAATCCTGCTGTCTATAATCATTTTTTACGAGAGACAGAATCCGAAAGTAGCAATGCTTGGTTAGTTTCAAGCAACCCCTTTGATGTCATCGGTGCAATTTCTGCAGG
>JAHZKE010000082.1 GCA_022600535.1 Pseudomonadota bacterium | reverse complement strand
TGCACCAGCAAGATTATTGTCGGGAGGAAATATGCAAAAACTTATTTTAGCGCGTGAGTTATCGCCGACCCCTAAAATCATTATTGCCAATCAGCCCACACGCGGCTTAGATGTTGGCGCAATTAATGATGTTCATCGGCAACTATTAACTGCCAAAGAAAACGGCAGTGGGGTGCTCTTATTAACTGAAGATTTAGATGAATTGTTTGCTTTGTCGGATCAAGTCGCAGTCATGTTTTCTGGCGCGTTGAGTGAATTTCATCCGGCAGATAAAATTAACATCCGTCAAATCGGTTTAATGATGAGCGGAGCTGCCTAAGATGCGGTTACAAGCAAGAACAACCGTATTGTGGCAATGGCTGTTGTTCGCCCCAGTAGCGGCAGTTGTTTCGGCATTTACCCTGTGTGCGCTATTAATTGTTTGGGCGGATGCATCGGTGTGGGAAGCATACGCTTTGGTCATCAAGGGGGCTGTCGGTAGTCGCTTTGGTATTACCGAAACATTAACGCGCGCCACGCCGTTAATTTTTACTGGTTTGGCGGCAGCGGCAGCTTTTCGGGCAAAGCTATGGAATATCGGTGGCGAAGGGCAATTTTATATGGGCGCTTTGGTCGCAACTGTCTTGGGCACTGGCTTGTTGCCGCTCCCCGCATGGCTGTTGATACCGTTGTTACTCATTGCGGGTGCCGCTGCTGGCGGAGTCACTTTATTGCTGCCAACATTACTTAAAGCAAGGTATCGGGTAGATGAAGTCGTCACCACTCTGCTGTTGAATTTTATTATTCTCCTGTTTGTCAGTTATTTATTAGACGGACCCATTAAAGACCCAATGTCGCTTGGTTGGCCACAGGCAAAATCGGTTATTGATGAAGGTGTTATTCCACCCCTGATTGAAAAAAGCCGCCTACATTATGGCTTTATATTCGCGTTGCTAGCATCTACCGGGTTTTGGTTGCTGTTATACCGCATGCGTTTGGGTTATGAAATCCGCGCGGTGGGTAGCAATCCCATCGCCGCGCGTTTTGCCGGAATCAAAGTCAATCGCGTCTTATTAAAAACCGCCTTATTATCGGGCGGAATTGCCGGGATTGGAGGAGTTTGCGAACTGGCTGGATTAAAAGGATACCTCACCTTAGATATTTCTCCGGGGTTTGGTTATTCAGGTATTGCCGTTGCCATGCTGGCACTGTTACACCCGCTGGCAGTCGCCCCTGCAGCCATTTTTATTTCTGCGGTTTTTGTCGGCACCGACTCAATGAGTCGCGCATTAAATATCCCCTCTTATCTGGCAGATGTACTCGTGGCATCCTCTATATTGCTGGTGATGGTATTCGTATTATTTTCCCGCTATCGTATAGTGAAAGGATAACGCAATGTTTTGGGAAATTTTGATTCAGGCAGGGTTTTGGGCGGCAGCCGTGCGCATCGCCACCACTTACCTATTAGGCACCTTGGGCGAACTGCTATGCGAACGTGTCGGTGTTCTTAATCTTGGAATAGAAGGCATTATGACTGTCGGCGCAATGGCGGGCTGGATGTGGGCATATCATACGGGTGATTTATGGTCGGCAGTACTATTTGCTTTCTTCATCGGTTGTATGGCGGGGCTATTACATGCCATCCTAACCGTATTTCTCGGGTTATCGCAACACGTTAGCGGTATCGGGATTACCCTGTTGTTGTCCTCATTGAGTTATTATGTATTTCGGATGTTACTGCCTTCAACAACAACACCGCCAAAAATCATCCCATTTGATGAAGTGGAAATACCATTGTTGTCAGATCTTCCGGTGATTGGAGAAGCATTTTTTAATCAATCACCGATGACTTATCTGGCAGTAGGAATTACCTTGTTATTTTTGTATGTACTCAATCGCACCCCGCTGGGTTTGGCGTTGCGACTCGTCGGAGAAAATCCCGCCGCCGCCGATAGTCAGGGCATTCCGGTTTATTTGGTGCGCACCGGTGCGGTGATGGTGGGGAGCGGTTTGATGGCAATTGGCGGCGCGTTCTTAACGCTGTCACATTTTGATGCCTTTTACTTTGGTATGATTAACGGACGCGGCTGGATTTGTGTCGCATTGGTAATTTTTGCCTCATGGCGACCAGGAAAAGCCTTTTGGGGCGTTATTTTATTTGCAGCGATTGAGGCATTTCAACTGCGCGTCAAAAGTATTACCGGCGGTTTGCCGTATCAATTTTACTTAATGTTGCCCTATATCGTCAGTATATTGGCATTAGTGTTTTTAGCGAAAAACGCCGCCTACCCGCGGTCGTTATTAATACCCTATCGGCGCGGCGAACGATAAAAAGGAATTCAGATGCACTGCGATTTATTAATAAAAAATGCACAAATTGCCGAAAATCAGCCAACGGTTGATATTGTCTGCACCGACGGCAAAATCACCGCAATCGGCAATGCTCTCAATGCGACAGCAGAACAAACCGTAGAGGCTAACGGTTATTGGGTTTCGCCCCCATTTGTTGATTGCCACTTTCATTTGGATGCAACGCTCTCCGCGGGCAATCCACGCCGCAACAAAAGCGGCACGCTTTTAGAAGGCATACAACTGTGGGGAGAACTTAAACGACAACAGACGGCAGCAGAGATTGTTACGCGCGCGATGCGTTTGTGTCGCTGGTCAATCGCAAAAGGAGTGTTGGCAATACGCAGTCATGTTGATGTTAGCGACCCTTCGTTAACCACAGTAGAAGCATTGCTACAGGTGCGCGAACAAATGCGTCCTTATATGGATATTCAGTTGGTGGCATTTCCACAAGACGGTTATTTTCGTGATGCCGGTGCTCACGCACGCCTATTGCGCGCATTAGATATGGGGGTTGATATTGTTGGCGGGATTCCACATTTTGAACGCACCATGCAGGAAGGTAATGAGTCGGTTGTCGCCTTGTGCCGTCTTGCTGCCGAACGTGGTTTGCGCGTAGATATGCACTGCGATGAAACAGATGATCCACAATCGCGTCATATCGAAACCCTTGCTAGTGAAACAATACGGCACGGCTTAGCAGGGCGGGTGAGTGGTTCTCATTTAACCTCTCTACACTCAATGGATAATTATTATGCAACTAAATTACTCACACTCATCGCGGAAGCAAATGTCGCGGCAATTCCCAACCCACTGATCAACATTACCTTACAGGGACGACAAGACACCTACCCGAAACGACGCGGATTAACCCGCATTAAAGAAATGTGGGCAAATGGTATCAACGTTGCTTTCGGGCACGATTGTGTGCAAGACCCTTGGTATTCGCTGGGTACACACGACATGCTGGAAGTCGCACACATGGCAATTCATGCAGGCCTACTGACAGCACCGGAAGAAATGCGCCATGCCTATGAAGCAGTGACCAACGATGCCGCTACGGTGTTTGGTTTGGAAAATTACGGTATTAAAGAAGGAGATAATGCCGATTTTATTATTTTACAAGCAAAAAATCCGATAGAAGCAATATGCAATCGCGCGACACGGTTATTTGTGATTCGGCGCGGGCACATATTGGCACAAACAGCGCCGCTGGAAACACAGATACAGCTAATGGGAAAAACAGAGAAGGTTGACTTTAGCGGCACATGGTAAAAAACAAGTAACGCCTTACCCCCAAATACCTTGTTACCAAGTTAAACAAGCAAAAATTCACCACCATTTGCGGAAATGGCAACCGCAAAATATTTATTTGCTTGTGGTAAAATCTACTTTTTTAATTCTTTATACAATCTTACGCATGAAGACAATATTAAGTCGCCTCTCTTATCTCATTTTTTCTTTGCTTTTGTGCGCAAATGCCGCTGCCGCATGGCAGTTAGGGATGCAAGAGCCCGCTAGCGAAATGGCAGCAACGCAACAATTTTTAAACGAATTTGTAATGTGGATTATCGTCATTATCGGCATCGGCGTATTTGGCATTATGTTTTATTCTATCGTGCGTCACCGCAAAGATAAAGGATACAAAGCGGCTAATTTTCACGAAAACACCTTGGTTGAAATTATCTGGACCGCAGTGCCAATGTTCATTATTATTGGTATGGCATTGCCGGCAACATCGGCGATTATTGATTATAAAAACACCAGCTCCCCCGATTTAACAGTTAAAGTGACCGGTATTCAATGGAAATGGGAATACGATTACTTAGATAAAGACGTTGCCTTTTATAGTCAGCTCTCCACCGCACCGGAAGAAATCGGCGGTAAATATTATGGTAGCGATGCCACGGCAAATCCGCAATCCGATCATTATCTATTAGAAGTAGATAACGAAATGGTCGTCCCGGTCGGCAAAAAAGTGCGCCTGTTATTAACTGCTGCCGATGTCATTCACGCTTGGTGGGTGCCGCAATTAGGCGTTAAACAAGATGCAATCCCCGGTGTTGTCCGCGATGCTTGGTTTGAAGCCAACCGCCCCGGCGTTTATCGCGGGCAATGCGCTGAGTTATGCGGTAAAAACCACGGTTTTATGCCGATTGTCGTTAGAGCCGTTCCAGAAGATGAATTTAACGCTTGGATTGTTGAGCAGGGCGGTAAAGTCGCCGCAAGCGACGAAGCACCTAACTATGTCGGCGCAGATACGACCGCCGCCACCGCCGAAGATGCCGCCCCGGTAGAATGGACAATGGAAGTTGCCATGCAACAAGGCGAAACCGCTTACAATACTTACTGCGCTGCCTGCCATCAAGCCAATGGGGAAGGCTTATTACCTGCTTTTCCGGCATTAAAAAATTCTAAAATTGCTCTTGGAGATATTGCCGAACATATTGACATTGTCATCAATGGTAAAGCAGGGACTTCCATGGCGGCGTTTAGTTATTTATCGGCATCTGATTTGGCAGCAATCATTACTTATGAGCGCAATGCTTGGGGAAATGATACTGGCGATTTGATTGCGCCGGAAGATATTAAAAAATAATATCTCTACTTTTTCTACGCTTTTTCTACGGAGGGCAACATGTTTCCTAAAAATAGTTCACTCCTAAAATCTACAGCACTTATTGGTAGCGATTGGCGCGCTGCCCAAGACGGTGCGACTATTTCCGTACACAACCCTTCTACCTGCGAACACTTGGGCGATGTACCCAAAATGGGGGCGATTGAAGCAAAAGAAGCAGTAGACGCCGCCAGTGCCGCTTTGCCAGCATGGCGTAAGCAAACTGCTAAAGCGCGTAGTGCCATACTTTATAAATGGTACCAACTACTGCTGACAAATAGCGAAGAATTAGCAAAAATAATGACCGCTGAACAAGGGAAACCTTTAGCCGAAGCACGTGGTGAAGTCGCTTATGGCGCTTCCTTTTTACAATGGTTTGCCGAAGAAGCCAAGCGCGGCGGGGGAGAGATTATCCCGGCAGTTAAAGACAACACGCAAGTGCGAGTCACCCGCGAAGCCGCTGGAGTGGCGGCGATGATTACGCCGTGGAATTTCCCCATCGCCATGATTACCCGCAAATTAGGGCCAGCACTTGCTTGCGGTTGTACCGCAGTTATTAAACCTGCCAACTTAACGCCGCTGTCTGCATTAGCCGTGATTGAATTAGGCAAACAAGCAGGGGTGCCAGACGGTGTGATCAATATCATTACCGGCGATTCCAATGCCATTGGCAATGTTTGGTGTGCTGATGACCGCGTGCGCGTATTATCCTTTACTGGTTCTACCGAAGTTGGCGCCAAATTAGCCGCATTGTGTGCGCCGACGGTAAAAAAATTAGCATTAGAATTAGGCGGCAATGCGCCTTTCATTGTTTTTGAAGATGCCGATTTAGCCCTCGCCGCCAAACAGGCGATCCTTTCCAAATTCCGCAATGCCGGACAAACCTGTGTTTGCGCCAATCGCTTTTATGTGCAAAGTAGCGTCTATGACGAATTTCTTTCTTTATTTAAAAATGAAATCGCCGCATTGCAAGTCGGCGATGGTTTTGCCGAGGGCACGACAATCGGCCCCCTCATCAATCAAGCCGCTGTTGAAAAAGCCGCCGCACATGTTGCCGATGCCCGTGCCAAAGGGGCGACTGTCCTATTCGGTGGCGAGCGTTTAGAAGGTCACTTTTTTCAACCCACTTTATTGGCAGATATGCAAGAAGACATGTTACCGAGCTGCGAAGAAACCTTTGCCCCCATTGCCCCCGTCTATCGTTTTGATAGCGAATACGAAGCCATCGCACGCGCCAACGCAACGCCGTTTGGCTTAGCGGCATATTTTTGCAGCCGCGATTTAGGGCGTGTCATGCGTGTTTCCGCGGCATTAGAAGCCGGCATTATCGGCGTCAACGAAGGTATTATTTCAACTGAAGTCGCCCCCTTTGGCGGTGTTAAACAATCGGGTTTAGGACGTGAAGGCGCACAGCAAGGCATGGACGAATACAGTGAAATTAAATATACCTTAATTGGCTATGCGGGTAGTGCCTAACACGCGCGCTCGGAAGCCCGTTTGAAAATAATGTCGCCGACGATAAGATTTTATGCCGAATAAAGCCACGTTACTAATTGTTGATGACGATGAATTAATTCAGGATGTGTTGAGTGCCTTTTTTGAAGAACATTTTAATGTCGTCAGTGCCAAACATTTAAAAGAAGTCAAGAGTGCATTGGCACAATTAGAACAACCACCGGAATACGCGCTGATGGATTTGGGCTTACCACCAACGCCGCACCGTCCTGATGAAGGGTTTGCTGCAATTTCCATCTTACAAGCGCAAGCACCGGAGTGCGCGATTGTTGTCGTATCGGGACAGGATTCTCGTCGCCATGGACAACGTGCCCGAGCATTAGGGGCAACCGAATATGTAGAAAAGCCCTGCGACCCAAAAACTTTACTGCAAAAATTACAACTTGCGCGGCAAATTAAATTATCCGAACAACAAGTACACGGCTTGATTGGCGAATCCGCTGTTATTGAAACATTGCGTCAACAAATTGCCTTAATTGCTCCGGTAGATTTTCCCGTGCTAATAGAAGGGGAGTCCGGTGTCGGTAAGGAGCTCGTCGCCCGCGCATTACATTCCAGCACCCGCAACGGCAAACCTTTCTTAGCAATTAATTGCGCGGCAATTCCTGAACATTTAGTGGAACCGACATTATTTGGTAATGTTAAAGGCGCTTTTACCGGTGCCGCCCACGAAAATGCCGGCTATTTGGGCGACAGTGCTGATGGCACATTATTATTAGACGAAGTCGGCGATTTACCGGATTCAATACAACCCAAATTACTCCGCGTATTAGAAACCGGAGAATATCAAAAAGTAGGCGAAACACGCACGCGCCGCTGTTCGGCACGCATTCTTTCTGCCTCCAACCGCGAGCAGCAACGCGGTAATTCACGAAAGAGCGGGCATATTCGCGACGATTTATACTACCGTCTCGGTGTTTTTACCATTACCGTACCGCCGCTGCGGCAAATGGGAGAAGATCGTTTTATCCTGTTAAATTATTTTAGCCAAAAAATTGCCAAAGATTTATCAACGCCGTCTTTTACCCTGACGCAAGCCGCAAGGGATATCTTCGCGGCGTATTCTTTCCCCGGCAATGTGCGGGAATTAAAAAATATCGCCGCTCGCCTGCAAGTTAAATATAGCGGTAATGAAGTGGACGAAGAACAGCTACTCGCCGAGTTATGTAACGATCTCCCCACCACCACAGCAGAAAAAATTGACGAATCAGCGCCGGCATTGGTAAAATCCCCTAATCTTTCCAATTTAGAAAATGAAATCCGCTTAGCGGCTGAGCAATTAGCGGCGCAAACAGCGAGGCAAACGTTAATGCGGTGCGGTGGCAACACCGCCGAAGCAGCGCGAGAATTGCAAATCAGCGAAAGAAATTTTAAATTGCTCCTTACTTTACCTTTTTAATATGTCCGACCAAAAAACCGCTGTTTTATATTTAGACCATTTTGGCTTGCGCGAAGCGCCATTCAAAATAACACCGACGACCGAATTTTTCTACGGCGGCGGACAACGCGGAGAAATTCTACATGCCCTGTTGTACGCCATTGAAGTCGGGGAGGGGATTATGTCCGTCACCGGCGAAGTCGGTAGCGGTAAAACCATGCTCCTGCGCACTTTGATTGAAAAACTCCCCGACCATATTGATATTATTTATATTGCCAATCCGAGTTTATCTGGCAGCGAACTTTTATATAACATTTGCGAAGAATTAGGACTGCAAGCATCTAAAAACCGCCCTGATACCGTGCGCATGTTGCAAAGTCATCTGATTGCACAGCACGGCAAAGATAGACGCGTCATTGCCTTTATTGATGAAGCGCAGGCAATGCCAGATGAATCGCTGGAAGAAATCCGCCTATTGTCTAATTTAGAAACAAGCCGCGATAAATTATTGCAAATCGTATTATTCGGACAACCTGAATTTGAAGAAAAATTAAAAAAACAAAATATGCGACAGTTGCGCGAACGCATTACCGTTGCTCTTAAATTAAAACCTTTTGGACGCGATGACGTGCGCGAATATATCGCCACACGCTTGCGTGCTGCGGGTTATAACGGCGCCCAAATGTTTGCCAATGATGCCTGCCGCATGATTGCGCTGATCTCGCAAGGGTTATCCCGACGTATTAACGTCCTTGCCGATAAAGCCATGTTGTCGGCGTATGAACGCAGTTCCTTTATCGTCAATTACGCCGATGCGCGCCGCGCTATGCGTGACATTAATTTTGGCAAAATGCGTTATCGTTCTGAGCAATCGCGCCGCATGTCAAAGCAACTCACCATCGGCATTGCTGCCGCTGCCACTTTGTTATTAGTGATTGCCGCCAGTGTGCGTTTGTATAGCGGTGGTAATGACATCCCTCCCACTGCCGAAAACAATATTCCCGTACAAATTGAGGAAGAAATTATTGCCAACACAGAATACAAGCCAACAGACAACGCGACTGCTTTAATAGATAGCGAAATAATAGAAGTAGAAGGGCAAGAGATCTATATCTCTAATGGCGAAGCAGTCTACCGCGTTAACATAGAAGAGGAAGCGCAAACCGCCGCCGCCGTACAAGTCATTCAATCTGTTGTATTGCAAACCGTAACCGTGCAAGCACCGGCAACTGCTCGCCAACCCACAAATGACCGCCAAGCCCTGTTGTCTGCAATTTCTGACATTAACCGCGGTGTTGTTAGCTTTAATGGAGAACAATTAGCCGCACAGTTAGGAGAAAATGCCGAAGCGCACGGAGAAACACCGCAAGTGCAGGGCGGCGACAATAGCTGGCAAGAAGTCGCAGCAGCGCCGCCTAGTTTTGCCGATAATAAACGCTGGAGTTGGATGCCGGCTTCCAGTTACCTGCGTAACCGTTTAAATGCAACAGAAACTTGGTTACAAACGATTAAGAATTCCAATTCTTACACAGCACGTCTATTAACGGTTTCGCAAGAACGCGCTGTATTTTTAGAGAAATTTTTGCGCTATTTTTCTGATTTTTATCCGATTCGCAATGTGATGATTTACCCATTACAGTTAGAGGGCGGGGATAAATTTGTTGTTACTTTTGGTGTTTATAACACACGCAATGATGCCGAAGTATTTTTGAGCAACATTCCTTATTACTTTACCGGGGGACGACCGTTCCCTCAGCAATTATCAACTTCTGTTGCCGAAACACAACACGCATGGCAAACACAATAGTCAACAACGATACTGCCGATTGGCAAAAAATAGCAACACAAGTATTGGAAATTGAAAGCAATGCTGTTTTATCCATGCAAGCCGCACTCAATGATTCATTCATTCAAGCGGTAAAATGTATTGCTCAAACACGCGGCAAGGTCGTGTGTAGCGGCGTCGGCAAATCAGGGCATATCGCCAGTAAAATTGCTGCTACCTTATCTTCCACCGGCACGGCGGCATTTTTCATGCACGCCAACGAAGCCGGACACGGAGATTTGGGAATGATCGGGGAGGGAGATATTGTTTTGTTACTCTCTTATTCCGGTGAAAGCAGTGAATTATTAAAAATTGTCCCGGTATTAAAACGCTTACAAGTGCCATTAATCACCATTGTTGGCAATGCCGATTCAACCTTGGCGCAAACCGCGGACATTTGTCTGCTGGCAACAGTAGAACAAGAAGCATGCCCGCATAACTTAGCGCCCACTGCCAGCACAACCGCCGCA
Organism: Pseudomonadota bacterium; assembly: GCA_022600535.1. Taxonomy (GTDB): domain Bacteria; phylum Pseudomonadota; class Gammaproteobacteria; order Tethybacterales; family Persebacteraceae; genus JAHZKE01. The sequence goes on along the minus strand of JAHZKE010000082.1, from coordinate 12,106 downwards.
CTCGCCTTAGGCGATGCCTTAGCAATGACCATTTTGGCCGCCCGCGGTTTTTCACCGGACGATTTTGCTCGCACCCATCCCTTGGGAAAATTGGGCAGACGTTTACTGTTGCGCGTAGAAGATACCATGCGTACCGGAGAGAATATTCCGCTCGTACATGAGAATACCCCTTTTGCTGAAACGTTACTGGAAATTACCAGCAAACGTATGGGGATGACACTGGTCAATAATGCTGCCGACGAGTTGTGTGGGATTATCACCGACGGAGATTTACGGCGGGCGCTGTTAGAGAAAAAAATTGATCTACAACAGCAAACTGCCGGCACGCTGATGACTCCCCAGCCAACCACGGCACCCCCGGAGATGTTGGCAGTCACGGCAGTACAACTGATGAAAGAAAAAGCACTCAATCACTTAGCCGTTATTCAACAGCAGAAATTAGTCGGCGCCTTATCGTTTCACGACTTGCTACGCCACCGAATACTATAATATTGCAATGATTACGATGAAAGCGAAAAAAGACCTCCACCTCGCCACGCAGTTAGCCGCCTCTATACGTCTTTTGTGTTTAGACGTAGATGGCACACTGACAGATGGCAGATTATATGTACACAATGGGGCGGTTGGACGCGCCTTTAGCGTCTTAGATGGCTTGGGTATACAGCGCTTTATCACCGCCGGCGGCACGGCAGCAATTATCACCGCCGCTGATGAAGAACACGGCGGGGTGGATATTCGCCTGCGGGCGCAGCAAATCGGCATTCGCCATATCTATATCGGTGTCAAAGACAAACTCGCCGTCATGCAGCAGTTATGCCTTGCCGAACAAGTTACCACCGCTGAGACGGCATTTGTCGGCGACGACCTACCCGATTTACCCCCCATGCAACACGCCGGTTTTGCTGCCGCTCCGGCGAGTGCAGTAACAGAAATTTTATCCACCGCACATTATATTGCCACCGCACCTGCCGGCGGCGGCGCAGTACGCGAGATTTGCGAATTTATCCTACAAGCGCAACAAACAACCGCCGCATTAAAATAGCAACAATAGCCATGCGCCACTCATTTACCATTCAAGCATTACTGCATTTACCTTCTTTATCTTTTTTACTGTTATTAGCGGCTGCCATATTTTTGCTACCGGAAGATGAGCAATTTGAAACACTTTATACTGAAACTGTCGTTAGCGATATTATCTGGTCGCGGCATACGCCAACAGGGGAGGGGATTCAATTACGTGCGCCGCATTTAACCCGTCAGGCAGACGGCATCGTTCACATCAAAGATGTCAGCATGGAGATACAACAACAACAATCACAGATCTATTTACACGGCGAAGAAGGGTTAAGTGGACAAAATTACCAACAAATCACACTCACTAACGCCAATGGCACATTAAGCACCTCTGCAGACAACGGCAATAATATTATCTTATCACTTGCAGTTGCGCACTACAATTTAGACAATAACCACCTCAGTGGAGAAAAAGTAAGCATTCGTGAAAATCATAGTGTACTCACCGGCGAAAATTTTTCTTGGAACCAGCAAATCGTGCATTTACGTGGCAACGTTCATGCTGTATTTCGTGTCGCAGAAACAGAGCAAAATAGCACAAAAAAATAGCGCTATTTTCTGCACAACTTGACCTGTAAGGGGATACGCCTGATACCATTATTTTTATAGACAGCGCCTGTGTATAACTTTGTGTAAAATCTACATTAAATACTGTATTACTTGCTCTTGGTGTGTTTGTTCAATTATTAATCAATTTTTATATTATTTCGTTTTATCAAATAATTATCTTTATAATTATTTATGTAGTGTAACTAAATAAAGCAATTCTTGCGCAATGTCAATAAATAGCACCTTTCTTTGAAAAATCGCTACTTTAATTCCTATTTTTACGTTGCTTTTGCTAACTTTTCTCGAACCAATTTGCTCACGGTCGCCATATCAGCACGCCCGGCAACACGCGACTTAATCGCCGCCATTATTTGCCCCATCGCCTGCATTCCGCCCTCAGCGCCGCTTGCGGAAATAACCTCTTCAATAACATTAGCCAACTCGTCTGCATTCATCATCGCCGGCATAAAAGGTTGCAATAAACTAATTTCTAACTCTTCCTGCGCTTGCAAATCGGCACGTTTGGCATTTTGGTAGTGCGTAATGGACTCACGCCGTTGTTTAATCATTTTCTCGACAATGGCAACTAAAGCCGCATCGTCAACAACAACGCCGAAATCAATCTGTTTTTGCTTAACTGCCGACAACAACGCCCGCAAGATATTAGTGCGATCTTTATCGCCTTGTTTCAGAGAATTTTTGATATCCTCTTGTAAGCGAGAAACAACGTTTTCCATAAACGAAGTAAGCGGAAAAGAGGAGCGGGGGAGGGGAGTCAGTACTGATTAGTACTTACGGGTCGGCAAAGATTGCAAACGCAACTGGCGACGTAATTTTTTGACCGCTAATAATTTCAAGCGCTTGCGCTTGGTGGTGGGCTTTTCGTGTGCCACCCGCATACGTTGCTCGGTCAGTAAGCCAGAACGCTCAATCGCGCGCTTGAAACGCCGCATTGCGGCTTCAAAAGAATCGGTCTCAGAAATTTTGATAGAAGGCATAAAGTTGTTATGGTTTTCTGTAAATATAGGTTTGGTAATTTGTGATTATAGCACAAAATCAAACACCCCCGAAAAAAAGAAACTGAGTACTGATTTTATTTGCTCGCTTATGCTTGTAAGCTTAAAAACCAACGTAACAATCGGGCATGATTACTGCCGAGTCAGCAAATATCCCATAGAAACAATAATACAAAAAGTGGCTATGAATTGCCCCATATTCCACTGCTTAAACTCACCACTTAATATGGATACTCCAACTATCGTAGCAAAAAACCAGATTAATGTTTGTGATGCTGACGAAACGACCCCGGATAATACAATGAAACGCAGGGATGCAAAATAGAGCAATATCCCAACCATGAAAAATAAAAAGGAATAAAAGAATTTTTCAGGTGTAAAGTTGGCTTTATCATCCCACATAAGAGCTGCATAATAAAATCCTTTTGCGTCAAAATAAGCTGAAGATAAAATTAAAACAGTAGATATAAACCAATTCATCCTATCTATTTTACAAGAAACGAGCAATTTTTTTACGCGGAAAAATACAGATGGCTATGGGTAGGGGCGGTTAATGGCGTAAAACACTATTTTATTAATACCAGCGATGATACATTGTTTTTAAAATTGGGCGATAGCCATAATGGGCAAGTGTTTGAGCAAAAAGAAAGCGGTTATTTTATCGGTGAAATTGAGGTAAAAGACAGTAAATAATCATTGATTTTGTGTTAGAATTATCTCTCATTCTATGAGATAAGTGAGGTTAATATTATGAGTAAAATAAATGTTTTAATTATATCTTTTTTGGCGGCAGCGACTTTGTCTGGCTGCGGCACTTCGGCAGTTATGACACGCTCGGCAAGTGAGTTATTAGAGTTCCGCGACTCGCGGATGTTCCGGCTGCGCGTGGATTGGGTAACGCCAACAGAATTTTATAAAGAATTGATTAATAAACATACCGAAGAGGAATTTGCGGCTGCGTATCCCGGTATTAACGGTAAAAAGGAAGCATTGCAACGCTGGCACGGGGTAATAGCTGGGAGATGGTATAGCATTCCCGGCGGAGTAGATCGCACCGGCGCATTAATTCCTGTCGGCATGGATGTAAAGCCGGGGGACATAATAGACATTTACGGGGGCGACACTGACGATAACGCGCTACGAGGTAAAAAATTTGTTACTGTTCGCGGTTTCGGTGCTATTGGTAATATCTTGTTTCACACTAACGATAAAGCCATCCCCTCACTTGCTCCGCCTGTTGTTGTCGGTATCGTTTGCCGGGGGACTGCTGCCGATTGTCGCATGGATAACCGCCCTGGGACTCAGATAGGAATCGGGCGCCAAATGGCAAGCGCAACGGATTATCGCGGCGTTGAAGCCGAGAGCAAGCAAATAATGTATAAAGGCGATACCACTGTCGCGGAATTTTTTAATTTAAATGTTTGCGTAGATTGTGGCAAGAATGAGCAGGTTATACAATAATCTGTTAACGCTTCTTTTGGCGGTGTCGCTGTCGCCGACGGCTGCTTCTCGCCAAGTATCACCAGTACCGGAGCAGGGCGGCAAAAGTGATTGTTATACTATGGCAAATCCGCCGGCGGCTGATTGCTGGCGTATCAAAGCTGAATCAAGAATTATGGCAAGGATTACTGCAATAATAGCAACCGTCTGCCTGTGAATAATGCTTTCGGGCTTCTCTCACTGCCGAAGCGCAGTCAGGATGCCATCCTAGATCTACTCGGTTTTCTAGGTAATTAAAGAATAGATCTATCTATTAAAGTTTAATTCCTTAAATGACACAATCTTATGTAATATCATTTTAATTATTTACTTTACATAATATATATTATGCGAATTGTTTATGTAAGCCATTTTTGATAATGTCCGCTTTTACCACTTTAGGTTGGGGTAAATCATCGGAAAAATTTGCCAGCATTATTGCTCCCTTCAATGAATATTATTCTTCGGTGAATAGCTATCTGCAACAGCACAATGCCCCCTTGGGATGAAAATTGTTTAGCGGGCGATATGTCTTGCGGGCACGAATTCGGGATGGCAGTTGAAAATGGAAAATACGGCGAATTTCTACAACGTTTTCCTAATTATCGGTTAGAGCAAGAGCTCGCTTATGAATACTGGAGCGATCCTCCTTACGGCAGGGCACTTTATAAAGAAGGCGACACCCCTGAAAAAAGATGGATTGTCTACGTGTCTAAAAATTTGTTCGCTACCGCACCAGTTGGCTATGCGAAAGAAGAATTTTTAGCATTACCGGTAAACAATCAATACGTACTTTCCAGCATGGAAGAAGTGCTACCGAGTCGAACACTTGTAAGCCATTTTTGATAATGTCCGCTTTATCTGGCATATCTCTACCTGCAGGAGACCGCACCAGGTGTGTAAATTTTTCCGATGAACTACAGCAATCGCTTTCCAGTTATCTTGAATGGGCACGCCCTGCCCTACTCGGCGCTTGCTCTGATAACGATGTGCTGTTGTTAAATCGCCGAGGCAAACCAATAACACGATAAATGATGGTATGGCTCATAATCAAAAGATATGCTACCACCTACCACCGCCGGCATTAATCGTACAATTTCACCGAGTATACACTGCGCCACACGTATATCTACCACCTATTAGAAGCCGGCATAACCGCACATGACATCAGTGAACACCTAAAAAGCAAGGAACCTATCACGCAGAGGAACCTATCACAAAAGAAAATAGCTATGGAATAAAAGTTACCCGCTTACAGCAGAGTAAAGAGCAAGGATACCAGTTCTAATACAGAATTAAAGTAACCCTCTAACGAAAAACAAAGAAATTACTTCAGGAGTAGTAATTATTTGTCAATTCTATGATGAGGATCTATGATAACAAGATAAGCTTTTTTAGCTGAACTTTCGGCATCCTCCTTGTTACCGTACGTTATATAAATTCTTGAAGAGGCGGATAATTCAATTTTTTTAGTATCTCCGAAATTTTTTCCTAACGATTTGTATATTTCTTTTAATTTTGGTTTTTTATTTATCTGCTGAAAAGTTAAATTTGTATGAGGTTCCGGAGGTTCTCCTCCTCTTTGAATAATATGAATGACCTTAGATAATTTTTTTAGTGAGCTTACTTTCAACTCTTCAAATTTTGACCAGTTGTTATGTAGGTATTTTAGACTAATTTCGTACTGTATTCTTACAAAAGCAGGCATTGCATCTTGAGGAGGAATAACATTACCGCATTCTATACTTGCACCTGATGCTATTTTTTCCATAATTGTTGCGGCAATGTGGCCGTTTCGTCATCTAATATTTTTTTGTATGCATCCTTTAATTTTTTAATTTCTTTTTCTGTTAATAGACCCAATAAATAGCAATATATACCTTTTAATATAGTAAATCCTTTCTCTCCCGATTGTTTTATTTTTTGTTCTTCTGCATCCCAAACCAATCCTGCTAACGGAGATTCATTTAAAGCAAATGGTAATTTGCTACAAATTTCGATAATCTCTTCAATATTTTTATCTGGTTGATTTTTTTGGTACCTGCAAATTGTTTGAACAAAACATTTTAATCCCATAGGACGAAATAGTACATGTTGCTTATTTTTTTCCATGACAAAATTTGTCAACTTATTTGTGCTATTAACTTTAATATTGAAATATTCTTCAAATTCAGGAATATATTTGCGAATATTTTTGAATATTTTATGTACCGCACTAGCATAGGAATAAATGTCACTTTCATCTATTTTTTCCGGCCAATTACTTAATGCAGATTTTTGTTTCTTTGTTTTCACAACTAAAATAGACATAACACAATCGTATAATATACCGATTGTTGTATAACACGTTGTTGTAACACCAGCATAAAATTGATTATACGGTGAAAGGTGTACTCTATTGCGCAAAGCAAACAAGTCAAGATGCTCATCATCTTCGACTAGTTTTCTAACCACGAGCGCAGCAATATCATCCTCATCTAAGAAAATAGCATCGGATTTAGCAATTTTCTCAGCGTATTTATTTAGCGCGGTAAAGAGACGACGAGAGGCAATGAAACCAGTATTTGTGTGCTTATCACCATCATGGTGTACTATTAAGAGAGTTACTTGGTCTCTTTTTATCTCCTCTTGCCCAAGTTTTATCGCTTCACGAATGCCTAATAAACGGTGTTGACCATCTAATGCGTACATCTGTTCTTCTCCTGTCAATGATAAAAAACCTAAAGAATCTCCATGTTTTTCCGTATCTATTCCTTCTCCTTTAAGACCTGTTATAGCACGCCATTTAGCAGTATCGCCGCATAAGGCAATAACAAATGCGTTAAAAAAACGGTGATCTTTCTTTAAATATTTTGCTATAGCACTCAATCGTTTTTTATTCACTTCTCGTTGCAATTTCTCTGATGGGGCTATTTCTTTTATTTTTTTGTCTATTAACTCAGATGCTAGCATAATGCGCTTAGCCACTTCTTCAGCAGGCATCGGACACAGCAAATATTCTCTGTTCCCCATTTTTCCCTTTACTGCAGGTAACAATAACGGTCCATACTGTGCGTTATTTTCGCCAAGTGCTACTTTTGTAATCTTTTTCATCTTTTTTCCATATTTGAGTTATAATTTTTTTTTCTTCGTCGGAAATCAATTTTTGAGACATTAACGGATCTGCTTGCAATTGTTCTAATTTATTCAACAATAATTTTCTTGTTCTGATAGTAAATGGTCCCTTAATCGCAGACCCATCAAGACGAGTATATATTCTACCATTTCTTCTTCTTTTCATGCGGCTACTTGGTTTTGACCGTATTTCTGCTAAATAATCCCTAAAATCGACCAATGGCTGGAAACGCTCCTCTCCAGAATCTATAAGCCCTTCTAAACTTTTATCATTTTCTATTACTGTGCACGTCCAGCATCCAAATCGAGCCGAAGCTCCTCCACACATTGGAGCATCTGACTTATCCAACATAGTAGGGCATCTCCCAGATTGAGCATTTCTATATAATGTTATCAACTTACGGTGACTTCCACCCCAAGGCGGCGGACGTTGCAGTAATATTGTCCATAAATCATTGTCATTTATCTTAATTATTGGCGAAAATATCATGCAATTGACCAAAGATTTATGAGGTCTCAATGTTGTCTGTGTACTTTCCATATCTTGAGATATTTTTCTTCGGTTGCGCGATTCAGAAGCACGAATGCCAAGTAAAGTAATTACTTTTCCGTTTTCATTTACCTGCTCTTTTATATATTTATTGGTTGGTTTTATTTTTAACCTGTCAGTACACCATCTAAAACTCCGGTTTGGTGAAGCGTACCCTCTACCAATCAAATTTACCCAAAAAGTACTGTCAATACTTGGTGTAGTTTTAACAACCTTTACGGGTAAATTATATTCTCGAGAGAATTTTTTAATCAACCTTAATTGCCCATCAAGATGTTCAATAATAAGAGGGGATTCTACAAGAGTATCGTTTGCGACAACATGAATTTCTCGTCTGCTGTAACCTTTCTTTTTCTTTTCAAGGAGCATTTCAAGAGTCAATTGCAATAATAATGTAGAATCTTTTCCTCCTGAAAAACATACAATCCAAGGAATTTCATGCTGTTTATCGTATTCTTCGGATAATTGTTGCTGGCACATTGCCAAATCTCCCGCCAACACAGATTTCTTTACTTTAGTTTTAATTTGTACTACTTGCATTTACAGTAGACCATTATTATCCGTTAGAATATTGAAGTGATGTATAACACACATTGTGATTTCCACATTTTGCCACATTTTTATCACATAGATAAATAAAATTTTCTAATTCAACATCCGCGCTGAAGTTTAATAGCATTTGACGTTGATAAATAACATTACAAAATAATAGTTATCTATTGACTTTACGCCTATAATACCATGTACAGAGATAATTTATGAAAACACTATTAGAAAAAAGTGGACACTTATAAAAATGGCGTCAGGTCGGACATTTTTAATATGGGTTGACAGTTTATTATGTAGTTTTCTCCTTATGTTTGAGTGTAGTTAAGAATGGCAACATCTAAATAAGGTAGAATAATGCCATGGCAAAGAAATCATTATCACGGCGATTTTTTCATTTTTGTATGTTGTCACTTGTCATCGCAACGGCTGCGGCTGCCTATACTTTCAACAAAAAAAATATCAATCTAACAGATTCCAAATTTCCGCTTAACGACAAAAAAGATATTCCGCAATATTTAGAAATAGAGGATGGTTACCAAATCTCTATCTTTGCTCAATTTGACGCTCCGGTGCGACAAATTACAGAAGCAACAGACGGTTGGTTTTTTGTCGGCTCGCGCGGCGATAAAGTGTTTGCTGTGCAAGATACCGACCAAGATGGTGAAGCCGAACGCATTGTCGTCGTAGCAAGCGAGTTAAACCATCCACATGGAGTTGCCTTCCACGCAGGAGATTTATATATTGGCACCGTGCCGGCGGTTTATCGTATTTCTAACATTATGCAATGGTTAGAGCAATCCGAACCGGATAACAAAAAATTAGACCTACAACCTTTTATTACCAAGGGTTTAGTCAATAGCTCTCACCACGGCATGCGTGCCATTGAGATCGGACCGGATAATAAACTCTATCTCGCCCTCGGAGTGCCCTGCAATATTTGCGCCCCCCCTTCGGCGGAATTTACCGGCGTTATTCGCCGTTACGCCTTAGGCGGAGACGATACCGGCGAAGTTTATGCAGACGGTATCCGCAATGCTGTCGGCATCGCTTTTCATCCGCAAGATGGCGCCCTGTGGTTCACCGACAACGGCAGAGATTGGTTAGGCGATGATAGCCCCCATGACGAGTTAAACCGCGTTGTCTATACCGGTGAACATTTTGGCTACCCCTACTGCCATCAGGGGGATTTGTCCGATCCCGAATACGGCAATGATGATACCAATCCCTGTGATCAATACAGCGCACCAATGGTATTGACGGGTGCCCACGTTGCTAACTTAGGGCTGGATTTTGATGCCAAAGGCGAACATGCCTACATTGCTTTACATGGCTCTTGGAATAGTAGTGTCAAAGTGGGTTATGCCGTCTATCGCGCAACAATAAACAATGGGAAGGTGGTAGAATATGCACCTTTTGTAACCGGCTGGTTGCGCCCTGATGAATCTGTTTATGGACGTCCGGTAGATGTTATATTAGCTACCGATTCTTCCCTATTAGTAACAGATGACCATGCAGGGGTCATTTACCGAATAACAAAAACTCATTAATCCTCCCCTATTCTCTGCTTGCAATTGCCATGAGCCAAATTCCAATCAAAACGGATGAAGAAATAGAACAAATGCGCATTGCTTGCCGTTTAGCGGCAGATGTACTAGATCATATCGCCCCCCACATACAAGCAGGGGTCAGTACCGACCATATCAATTCTTTGTGTCACGATTATATTATTGAGCACGATGCCATCCCCGCCCCTCTCAACTATACACCACCGGGACACCAGCCCTACCCCAAATCCGTCTGCACCTCGCTCAACCATCAAGTGTGTCACGGCATTCCCAGCGATGCGCGTTTTCTTAAAGACGGGGATATTTTAAATATTGATGTTACCGTCATTAAAAACGGTTGGCACGGCGATACCTGCCGCATGTTTTCAGTCGGGCAATTATCGCGCAAAGCCGAACATTTATGTAGCGCTGCACAAAAATGCTTGTGGTTAGGAATCGGCGCCGTGCGTCAAGGGGCACATTTAGGCGACATCGGGCACGCGATTCAAAAATACGCCCAATCGCAAGGATATAGCATTGTGCGCGATTTTTGTGGCCATGGCTTGGGGCGAAAATTTCACGAACCACCGCAGATATTGCATTATGGCAATCTCGGTGAAGGTGCGACATTGAAAAAAAACATGGTCTTTACGATTGAACCGATGATTAATGCCGGACGCGCTGCCGTCAAAGTATTATCCGATGGCTGGACAGTTGTTACCCGCGACCGTTGTTTATCTGCCCAGTGGGAACACACTGTGCGGGTAACAGAAGACGGTTACGAAGTCCTCACCTTATCCGCTGCAGAATTAAAACAAATGGCAACACAAGAAAACCGCAGATAATGGCAAAAAAACGCAACACCTCTAAAAAAATAAATACAGGAAGAAAAGGCAGCGGTTTTTCACTCGCCTTTTTAACTCCTTTTCTTCCCAAACTTATCACACCGGAAGAACCTTTTTGGCGCTATCTGCCTTGGTTGTTAGGCATCGGGTTTATTCTTCGGGCAACCATCGCCCTCCTCGGCGATTTTGTCATTCATCCGGATGAAATTATGCAATATCTGGAACCGGCACACGGTTTGGTATTTGGCAATTCGATCTCTTATTGGGAATATTATTACGGCGCCCGCTCGTGGATTGTGCCCTCGGTAGTCGCCACTGTTTTATTTCTGTGCAAAATAATCGGCTTAGATACGCCACTGTTTTATATCGCTGCGGTTAAGCTCTTCTTTTGTGCGCTTTCTGTAGCCGTTCCCTTCTCTCTGTATGTCATCGGCAGGCGCATGTTTGGCGAACAAAGCGGACGGGTGGTTCTCGTATTATCGGTATTTTGGTATGAATTAATTGGCTTTGCCCACAAACCAATGACCGAATTTGTCGCCACTTCTATCTTGATGTTATTAGCACTCTACACTTTGCGCCCGCAACGGCTCTCGCTACAGCAAGCAGTCATTGCCACGGCGTTAGCTGTTTTTGTTGTCGCCGTGCGTTTTCATTACGCCTTAGCCGCCGGCTTAATTATGCTGGTACCTTTTGTACAGAGCGCACCGCTAACCCGAATCGCAATGGTTGCCGCTGCCGCTGCCGCATTTTTACTCGTGGGGATATTTGATTACTTCACTTGGGGGAGTTTTCTCCATTCTTATTTATTGAATTTCAATGTCAACCTCTTATTAAATACCGCACGTGGAGAAGAATCATCAGCATGGCACTTTATCGGCTGGTTAGTCGTTGCCAGTGGCGGCATATTTTTATGCGCGTTTTTCTCCATGTTCAATTATCAGCGGCGTTTATTTTTACTATTGTTAGTTGCCGCGATATTAGTCCCTCACATGACACAGGCACATCGCGAATACCGCTTTATCTTTGCCACATTACCCTTTTTGTTATTACTCTTTGCCGATTTCTTAGTCATCGGTTGGGAACAAACAAAACATTCTGCTAAAGCAGCGTTATTGAGCAAATGGCGCTCGTTACTCGGATTAGGCTATGCCGTACTCATCTCGGGGGTAGGCATTAACAATGCCCTTCCTTATCAAAGCTGGGTCTATAAAGCACACTCGCAAGAAACCGGCTACGTTCATTTCATCCATGAACAAGACGAAATATTTTCTATTTATCGCCAACTGGCAAACGACGACACCCTGCGCGGCGTCTACGATATAACTCGCCCCTACTTCAATGGCGGCGGCTATTATTATTTACATCAAACCGTACCTTTCTATAGCC
>JAHZKE010000081.1 GCA_022600535.1 Pseudomonadota bacterium | reverse complement strand
TTTTCCGGCAGAGTTTCACGCGCAAACTGCTGTGGAATGTGCAATTCGCTTACACCCGCAAATTATTGACCGCGTGGCAGATATTAAAAGCATTCGTATTGAAACACAGGAATCCGCCGTGCGCATTATCAGCAAAACCGGCACGTTGTATAACCCTGCGGATCGCGACCATTGCATTCAATACATGACGGCAATCGGTTTGCTGTTTGGTAATCTCACCGCCGCGCATTACGAAAACGATATTGCTGCCGATAACCGCATTGATGCGCTACGCGATAAAATGCAAGTGGTGGAAGAACCACGTTACAGCAAAGAATATTTAGACGCTGATAAACGCTCCATTGCCAATGCAATACAAGTGTTTTTTAACGACGGCAGTAGTAGCGAACGCATAGAAGTAGAATATCCACTGGGACATCGCCGTCGCCGCGAAGAATCGCGCCCGCATTTACAGGCAAAATTTGACGGCGCATTACAGCAAGTGTTTGACGGCGAACGCTGTGCAAAAATTAACGCCTTGTTTGCCGATGAAGCACAGTTACGCAAAATGCCGGTGCATGAATTAACCAATTTATTCGCCCGCGATTAATTTGTTAATCTGTCGCCGCGATGTTTAATAATATCTAATCATGTCCGATAATACGATGGCAAACGCTAATAACCATAACGCATTTTTACGTTTTTTTAAAAGCGAAGCAGCGGGGGGAGCAATATTATTTGCCGCGGCGTTGTTTGCCATTATCGCTGCCAATACCGAAACCCTTGCCGAATGGTACGAACATTTTAAGCATTTGCCCGTTGGCATTACTTTCGGTGACGGCAATTATAGTTTTTCCTTAGCGCATTTTGTTAACGATGGCTTAATGGCGGTTTTCTTTTTGTTAGTCGGGTTAGAAATCAAACGCGAATTTTTAACCGGCGAACTTTCTAATCGTCAACAAGCCCTGCTGCCAGCGTTTGCCGCTGCCGGTGGCATGGCAGTGCCGGCGCTGATTTACGCAGGTTTTAACTGGGGCGATAGCGTTGCCATGCGCGGGTGGGCGATTCCCACGGCGACCGATATTGCTTTTTCGCTCGGCGTATTATCGTTGTTGGGGGCGCGGGTGCCGCTGGCGGTGAAAGTATTTTTAACTGCCGTTGCCATTATTGATGACCTCGGCGCCATTGCCATTATCGCTGTTTTTTATACCGATACCTTACATTTTGGTGCTTTGGGTATGGCGGTGTTGATGATTTTTGTGCTGTTTTGGATGAACCGACACGTGCGAACAATTTCCCCTTATATGTTGGCTTTTATCGTTTTGTGGGCGTGTGTGATTCAATCCGGCATACACGCGACTCTTGCCGGTGTTGCCGTTGCTCTGGCGGTGCCCTTGCGTGTGGGCGAGAGCGGGAGTGAAAAACAGCAAAGTTCCCCGCCGCTAATTACGATGGAACACAACCTGCACTCTGTTGTTACCTTTTTAATTGTGCCGCTGTTTGCCTTTGTTAATGCCGGCGTTAGTTTTCGTGATGTTTCTACCAGTATGTTATTTAACAGTATTCCATTGGGCATTACCCTTGGTTTATTAATTGGTAAAGTCATCGGTATTAGTGCAGCTGTTTGGCTCGCGATTAAACTCGGCGTTGCCGCCATGCCCAACGGTTGCCGCTGGCCCGGGATGGTTGGCATCTCTATGTTGTGCGGTATCGGTTTTACGGTATCGTTATTTATCGGTAACTTATCCTTTAGCGATGAAGCATTAATTAATCTGGTGAAAATCGGTGTACTACTTGGCTCTACTGCTGCCGGTATCTGCGGTTTTCTCCTGCTCCGCTTTTTCGCCTTTCGCCATCGGCCACAAGCAACAACCGCACCCGTTGCATAAAATATAACCCGACGCGGGCACCGTAACCTCATCCGCCTACGCCTCTCCGATGTCTGCTTTTATTTCCGGCTTTGCCTTAGGGTTTTCTCTTATTTTAGCGATTGGCGCGCAAAATGCCTTTGTGCTTAAACAAGGATTAAAAAAACAACACCTATTTTTAGTCTGCCTTACTTGCGCGACTTCTGATGCAGTGTTAATTACTTTAGGCGTGTTGGGGTTTGGCGCGGTGATACAAACATTTCCAGTAATTGAAATGGCGGCGCGTTACGGCGGGGCTGCTTTTTTAAGTGGGTATGGCGTGCTTAGTATTCGCTCGGCAATTGTTAAATCGCACGCCTTAACTCCCGCGACCGAAGAAGTAACAACATTAGCGAAAACACTGGCGATTTGTTTCGCATTTACTTGGCTTAACCCGCATGTGTATTTAGATACCGTCGTCTTGCTTGGTTCAATTTCTACCCAATACGAAACGACCGCATGGCAATTTGGCTTAGGGGCGGTATTGGCGTCGTTTGTCTTTTTCTTTTCGCTTGGTTATGGCGCCCGATTGTTAATTCCATTTTTTCAAAAACCACAGGCATGGAAAATATTGGAAATTATCATCGGGCTCATTATGTTTTCAATCGCCGCGACATTGCTGATTGGTTAATAATTAATGTTGGTAGTATAGTGCGGGTCACTATGTAATTGCCAATACGCGTCTTGTAGTTTTTGCGTCACCGCGCCTATTGTGCCTTTTTTGTTGCCGCCGATTAATTGTTGGTCAATTTTAAAAATTGGCATAATGCCGCCTGCCGTGCTGGTAATAAACACCTCATCGGCAGCACGGGCGGCTTCGGGGGTGAGTTCTTTTTGTAGCACTTGATAGCCCTGCGCGGTTGCTAATTCTATTGCGGTTTGGCGGGTGATGCCTTCCAACACACCGCTGGCGGGAGTGGTCAATACGCCCTCTTTTACTGCAAAAATATTAAAGCCGGGACCTTCTTTGATATTCCCTTGGGCATCCACGACGGCAGCGGTCTCTCCTCCTTGATCATAAGCTTCAAATTGTCCCATCACTAAATCTAACCAATGGTAATTTTTAATCACCGGATTAACCGATTCGGCGGGGATACGTTGTTGGCGGCTGATAATCAAATGCAGCCCTTGTTGCGGTGGTGTTACCCAAACAAAGGGAATAGCAAAGGCATAAAATTGATTCGTGCAGGTTCTTGGGTCGCGTGAGCCCGCTTGCGGGAAACCGCGGGTAGTAATCATTTCAACATACGCCTCGCGCAATCCACTCGCTTTGACACAGTCCGTCAAAATTGTTTGCAGTTGTGGCGGCGTATGCGGGATAGACATGCGCAATTTATCCATGCTGGCGTAAAAACGATTTAAGTGGTTGGTCAAGCGAAAAAATCGCCCGTCCCATACATGCACAACATCGTAGGTGGCATCCGAATGCAAAAAACCCCAATCTAACAAAGAAATTTTTGCCTCGTTAATCGGCACAATTTTTCCGTTGATATAAGCCGCGCCTTTTGAAAAATCACTCATCGCACTTTATTGCATTTATCGTTAATATAACATTCGGCAATATTTTAACTATCGCGATTGTCGCTTAGCCGTTCATGTTGATTAATTCGGCAACTTCTAACGAGCCGCCAATATCTAAAAACGGGCAACGCTTAGCAATAGCGAGTGCTGCTTCTTGCGATTCGGCTTCAATAATCGTGTAACCTGACATTGCCGTTTGACTGCCGGCACTCACTGCACCATCGGGGTTTATGGTGTTGGTGTTTTTTATCGGATTCATCGGGCTCACTGCCGCACTGCCTAACGATGCTAACCATTCTTTGTATTTAGCAAAGTGTTGTTGCCCTTCTTCTGGGGTGGCGGGCGGGTTACCGCCTAAGTAAAAAATAATATATTGCGTCATTGTTTTTTTAGCGATAAAATTAATTTTTAGAGTATATTTCAGGAAAAATAATAACTCCTCCTCTACCCTAATCGTTAACTATTACAACAAATACTATGTCGCCGTATTCGCGCCAAAATACATAAATTCATTGTTCATTTTTTTGACCTCGGCAAGATTCAGTTGAATCCCGGATGATTTTAATAGCATCTTACTTTTTTGATTATTCACCCACTCATCCGCTGTCTGTAATGTTGTCAAGGTAATGGAAACGCCTTCACACAAATAATGAGTAGGGATAACAACATTCGGGTTTAACTGCCGCACAATGCTATCGCCTTGGTCGTAGCTCAAAATATGTTGTGAACCGTCTACTGGCAAAGTCAGCACATCTACTTTCCCCAATAATTTCAATGCTTCCTTAGATGGGTTATGGCGATTATCTCCCCACATCACAATCCGCAATCCGCCTGTTTCTATTAAATACATTGACATATCCATGTGATGTGGATTGTTCGGCGGACAAGGAGATTGACCAAATTCTTTAATGGCATCTGTCCACTTATACCACCCTGGGGCAGAACAAGCGTGTTTATCTGCAATGCCGGTGATTTTAACATCGGCAAATTCAAATTCGCCAACCATGCGATCCAATAACATCGTGGCTTCTATTTTATCCAAAGCATCATGATCAAAATGTGCATGAGTCGATAAACCGATATCTACTTTCGTTTTAGGGAAATCTTTAGGATACCAAACGCCCCAATAGCCGCTTGGGTCATTACGCCAAGGGTCAAACATAATTGTTACGCCTCGCGGGGAAGTTAGCCGAAAAGCACAATGACCAAAATAATCTAAGCCAACAGTGCCGACAGTTTGTATATTGGAGGGTCCCTGTTCTTGCTGAACAATTAATCCATTATTGTTATCTGGTTGTTTCCATGCGACCATTCCGCCCGCTGGACACATTGCTACCGACTCTGCCTGTGCAGTTGCCGGCAAGGCTGCCAGCCCGGCAGCAGACAATGCAGCACCACTAACAAAACCTCTGCGGGATAAATTTATATTTTTTTTATCTAAAATTTTCTTTTTCATGAGAAGCTCCTATTTAATATATCTTAAGTAATTAACTCGCAATTACAATTTTCATTGTAGCACAATGCAATAAAAATTATTTTATTAATTTCGGAAAAGCCAATCTCACGCAAGCAATCATATCGTCAAAAACAGTTTCTAATCTTTCACCTTTAATAAGTCGGGTTATTAATTATTTTTTTTCATGTACATGCTTCGCAACTGGCCTATTTTTTAGAAAGATGTTGATTAGACATTAATATTTTTTTATTTTTGCATATAAATCAACAAAAGCTTCGCTCCTTAACCTAAACTTTGTTCCGTGATTATGCCCCGTTCTTGCATCAAAATCTATATATAAATTACCTTTGTCTATAGCATCAATAAATTTATCTATATTCAAATTTTTTAGCATATAAATATCTTGATAATGAAAGCAAAGTTGCTTTTTAATTCTTTTTGCTTCTGCAGTTACAAAAAAACAATTATGAAGCTTTGCCCCTGCTTTATGAAATAAGTCATCAAATCCCCAATAAGGCTGTGGGTCAAGTAATTTTTTTAATACTTCGGCATGCCATTGAGGATGAACTTCTTTATCAATTTTTTGTGGATCAAAATGGATTAATACTTTTCTGTTTGTTCTGTCTACTTGAACAATAAAACCTCTATTGCTGTAATCTTTTGTACTAATTGTTTGCCTAAAACTCTTTGTTTCGGCAGAATAATTTTTATGTTTATTTGTTGGTTGCCAACCAAATTCAGGTAAAAAAATAGAGGGAACAAATTTAAACGCGCGGGGTGATGGCTCCATGTGAAAGAGTGTTACCAAAGAAGTTGTATTTTTTCTCTGCGCTTTTAACTCCCACTCTGCTGCATTAGGCAATGGTAAATTATTTTCTTCAATTTCTAATAAATCTTCAAGAGTATTGCCAACGCCGCCATCATTATTTTTTCGGCGGGTGGTTATCCAACCTCGCTCCCGAATGTTTATTAATTCTTTCAATAAGCTTTCTTTAGTATAGGTTTTCACTTTAATTTAGTAATTGAAATGTGTTTGTATGTGTTTTAGTGTTTTAGAGTTGCTTATTATAGATAGAGGGTCTTTGAGACGTTCTTCCGCCATTTTGCAGTATTCTGGAGAAACATCTATTCCAACAAATTGTCTGTTGAGATTTTTAGCGACTAATGCTGTTGTCCCCGAGCCCATAAAAGGGTCTAAAATAATTTTTGCACTTGTTGAAGAAATAATTCTCTCAATCAAAGCGGTAGGAAATGGCGCTGGATGTAAATTTTTATATTCTTGCCCAAATTCCCATATATCGCCATAAGCATTTGCTTTATCTAATAGCTTAAATTTTGGTTTTGCTATTAAATAAATGACTTCATACGTTGGAAGAAAATAGCCCGGATTAAAATTAATGCCGCCTTTTCTTTTCCAAATAATAATTTGTCTAACGGGAAATTCCGAGACAATATCATTCCTATCTTGTAATAAACCCGCTTGCACACGCCATTTATGATTGTAAAAGATAGCTCCGTCTTCAGGAATAATACGAAGCATTTCAGCTAAGCAATTTTTTTGCCAACTTACATATTCACTATGCGGGATATTATCGTCATAATTAGAGTACCCTTTGACTAAAGCAGCGTTTGCCCACTTGCCACCCCTGCCATCTTTCATGCCATTTCCCGTTGAATTTTTTAGGTTATATGGCGGCGAAGTAACAACAAGATCAATACTATTATCAGGGATTGTTTTCATAACATCCACTGCATCTCCACAAATAAATTGATCAATAAAGTCAAAAGATTGTATTGATTTTTTTAATTTACGCATTGCTTCTAAATCTCCACTTTTTAATTTAGTAGTGCAATTATTCTACTACTATCCTCACACCGTAGCAAATAAATCTGCCGCAACATAGGGCAAAATACCGCCTTGTTGTAAGTATTCGCTTTCGGTTGGGGCGTCTACTCGCACTAATACGGTGGTGCTATCCACGCTGCCATCTTTGCGGGTAATGCTTAATGTGGCAGTTTGTCCCGGGGTTACGCCGTTGTCAAAGCCAGTGATGTCGTAGGTTTCTTCACCGGTAATATTTAAGCTTTGGGCGGTTTCGCCGTTCATAAATTGACACGGCACAATACCCATGCCGACCAAATTACTGCGATGAATGCGCTCATAACTCACCGCAACCACTGCTTTTACGCCCAACAGTCGTGTGCCTTTTGCCGCCCAGTCGCGTGATGAACCGGTGCCGTATTCTGCGCCGGCAAATAAAATTAACGGCGTGCCGTTTTGCTGATATTGCATTGCGGCATCATAAATCGGTAGTTCTTCGCCGCCGGGTTGCATACGGGTCACGCCGCCTTCTGTTCCTGCTACCATTAAGTTACGAATGCGTACGTTGGCAAATGTGCCGCGCATCATAATGTCGTGATTGCCACGGCGCGCACCGTAGGAATTAAAGTTTTTAATACCGACTTTTTTGTCTTGCAAAAATTTACCTGCCGGCGAAGAGGTTTTAATTGCCCCTGCCGGACTGATGTGATCAGTGGTCACGCTATCGCCTAATATCGCTAATGCCCGTGCGCCATGTACATCGTGCGCGGCGTGGTTGTCTTCAAAAAATGGCGGCTTTTGAATGTAGGTTGAGTCGCCCTGCCATTGATAACAAACACTATCGCCGCCGTTAATATCGCGCCATAAATCAATTTCGTTTTCAAAGCCCGCTTCGTAGCGGCGGCGATAGTTTTCTGGATCCACGGCATAGCCCATGACTTCTGCAATTTCTTCTTCGCTGGGCCAGATGTCTTTTAGGTAGACGGGTTTGCCTTCGCTGTCGGTTGCTAAGGGTTCGCTGGTGAGGTCAATATCAATGCGTCCGGCTAAGGCGAATGCCACGACTAACGGCGGGCTCATTAAAAAGTTTGCCCGCACTTGCTGGTGTACGCGTGCTTCAAAGTTACGGTTACCGGAAAGTACTGAAACGCCAACGACTTTATGTTTTTCTATTGCCGCTTCAAATTCTGCCGGTAATGGGCCCGAATTACCAATGCAGGTGGTGCAACCGTAGCCAACTTGGTGAAAGCCGATTTTTTCTAAATGCGATAAGAGCCCGGATTTTTCGAGATAATCCGAGACCACACGCGACCCCGGCGCTAAGGATGTTTTAACACGCTTTGGCGGTGCAATGCCGCGGGCAACTGCTTTTTTGGCAACCAGTCCGGCGGCAAGTAATACACTGGGGTTAGAGGTATTGGTGCAAGAGGTAATTGCCGCAATTAATATATCGCCGTCCCCAATGTCTATGTCGTCTTTACCGGTAGGGTAGCGGGCGGCTAATTCTTCGTTTGTTTTGCCGTAACCGCCTGCGCTTGTTGCTTTTAGTGCGGTTTCGGTATAAACGGTTTTGGTGTCGCCTAAGGCGATGCGATCTTGCGGACGGGCGGGACCAGCAACCGAGGGGACAATAGTAGAGAGATCTAATTCTACCGTTTGGGTATAGTCGCACTCGCCGGCACGCGGGATGCCAAACATGTTTTGCGCCCGATAGTACGCTTCTATCGCGGCGATTTTTTCCTCGCTGCGCCCGGTTTGGCGCAAGTAGGCAATGGTTTTTTCATCCACGGGGAAAAAGCCAACGGTCGCACCGTATTCCGGTGCCATGTTGCCAATCGTGGCACGGTCGGGGACTGCCAACGCTGCCGCGCCCTCGCCAAAAAATTCAACAAATTTACCGACCACTTTTGTATTACGCAATAATTCGGTAACGGTTAATACTAAATCGGTGGCAGTCGTGCCTGCGGGTAGTTTATTTTTTAAGTGCACGCCGACCACATCGGGCGCCAACATATAAACGGGTTGCCCCAACATCGCGGCTTCTGCTTCTATGCCGCCAACGCCCCAACCCAATACACCAACGCCGTTAATCATGGTGGTGTGCGAATCCGTGCCAACGACTGAATCGGGATAATAAACGTCGTCTTTTTCCATCACGCCGCGGGCTAAATATTCTAAGTTAATTTGATGCACAATGCCGATGCCCGGCGGTACCACGCGCAA
>JAHZKE010000080.1 GCA_022600535.1 Pseudomonadota bacterium | reverse complement strand
TTAGTTAATGCAGCAACGCTCAGCGATGTCGCCGTAGAAAGACAGGTGGAAATCACCGGACCGGATGCGTTTGCCTTTACGCAACTACTCACCCCCCGAAATTTATCGCAATGCGCTGTTGGGCAGTGCAAATATGTTTTGATTACCAATGAACAAGGCGGTATTCTCAATGACCCTGTTTTATTGCGTCTTGGCGAAAATCATTTTTGGCTTTCCCTCGGCGATAGCGATATTCTCCTGTGGGCGCAAGGTGTTGCCGTGCATTCCGGTATGGATGTTACGATTAGTGAGCCCGATGTATCGCCGTTGCAATTACAAGGTCCAAAGTCAGGAGAGATTATGAAATCCCTATTCGGCGATAAGGTAGATGCGCTTAAATACTATTGGTTAGAGGAAATGCCTTTGGGGGATATTCCATTAATTGTTTCGCGCACGGGCTGGTCGAGTGAATTGGGTTACGAGTTATATCTCAGAGATGGCAGCAAGGGCGATGAATTATATGAAAAGATAATGGCTGCGGGGGCGCCGTTTGGGTTGCAACCGGGGCATACTTCTTCTATTCGGCGTATTGAGGCGGGGATGCAGTCGTATCATGCTGATGTTGATTGCTTTACCAATCCTTATGAAATTAATTTGGGTAGATTGGTTGATTTAGAAATGGAGGCGAACTTTATCGGTAAAGAGGCGTTGAAAAAAATTGTTAAAGGTGGCATTCGGCGCAAACAAGTTGGTTTAGAAATTGCGGGCGCACCGTTTGCCGGTCCGAATACAATTTTTTGGCAAGTTGAAGTGCCGCAAGTTTCAGTGGGTAAGGTAACTTCTGCGATTTACTCCCCACGGCTTGAGAAAAATATTGCACTTGCTATGTTAAGTATTGAATATTGCGCCGAAGGTACGGAGGTAACGATTAAACGCCCCGAAGGGGATTTGTCGGCGAAGGTGGTCGCAGTACCATTTTTTGACCCGAAAAAATCACTCGCGACTTCTTAATTTATTAATCTCTTAATCTCTTAATTTTAAGGATTTTACTTTTTACTCATATCAACGACTTCTAATTGATAGCCGTTGTCTTTGAAATAACGATAGCGTTCGCGCCCGGCTTGTTTGCTGGTTTCGCTGGTACCGATAATATCTACGCAGGTGTTGAATCTGCCGATTAATGCCTTCGGCACTTCGGCGGTTAGCGAGATAAAAATATCACAGGAATATTCCGGTGCCGGTGCTGTGCTGGTGAGGATAATCGGCGCTTCGTTCCCACTCTCCTCGCCATCTCCGCCCTCTTCGCGATCTCCGCTATCCGAATCTAATCGTTGGTGCGGTAAAAAACCTTCTTCCCACAACATGCGGTCTAATTCTGTCACCGCTTCTTCGCTTCCATAAATCAGCGCGGTCTGTTGCGGCAAAAATACTTTGCGGTGTAAGAAGCGATATAAAAAGGCACGTCTATCGGCAATGCCTACATAAAAAATTACTCGCGTCATGTTGCTATACCGCTATATTGTTGCGACCGCGCCCGACTGCCGATTTGCCGCTTTATGCCTTACCGCGCCCCGCTTTGGCTTAGCGCTGGCGGGCGGCAAGCGTGCTGAGGTAGCGCGTTAATAACGCTACGGGTCTGCCGGTTGCGCGTTTGCCGGTTGTCCAAGCGGTGCCGGCAATGTCTAAGTGCGCCCATTGTTCGCATTCGCTAAAGCGCGACAAAAAGCACGCCGCGGTAATTGTGCCGGCACTACGCCCGCCGATATTGGCGACATCGGCGTAATCGGTTTTAAGTTGTTTTTGATATTTTTTACCCATGGGTAATTGCCAGCACGGGTCGCCCACGGCATCGCCGGCGGCAGTTAATGCGCTTAGCAATTTGTCACCGCGCCCCATTAAGCCGCTGACGTGATGTCCCAAAGCAATCACACAGGCACCGGTTAAGGTGGCAATGTCTATCACCGCTACCGGTTTGAGTTTATCGGCATAGTGCAATGCGTCTGCCAAAATCAAACGCCCTTCGGCATCGGTGTTTAATACTTCTATCGTTTTGCCCGATGCGGCGGTAATCACATCGCCGGGTTTCACTGCGCGTCCGTCAGGCATGTTTTCGCAAGTGGGGATAATCCCGGTAACGTTGAGCGGCATTTTTGCCTGCGCGACTGCTTGCATTACGCCAAATACGGTTGCCGCGCCGCACATGTCAAATTTCATTTCGTCCATCGCCGGTGCGGGTTTAATAGAAATGCCGCCCGTATCAAAGGTAACGCCTTTACCGACCAACACCACGGGTGCATCTTTCGCGTTACCGCCTTTGTGTTGCAAAATTATAAAACGCGGCGGATTAACACTGCCTTTCGCCACTGCTAATAACGCGCCCATTTTTAATTTGCGGATTTGTTTTTCATCCAACACTTTCGCGCGTAATGTTGTTTTCTTTGCCAGTGCCTGCGCACATTGCCCCAAAAATACCGGCGTGCAAATATTCCCCGGTTGTTCGGCAAGGTGGCGTGTTAGATTGATTCCCGCTGCCGCTGCCGTTGCGGTTTTTAATTGCTTGCTACTAAAATTTTTCGGCTTTGCCAATGTTACCTGCCGCAACTTACCCGCTTTCGGCGTAAAACCTCCTTGGTGATATTGATATTCGGCAACAGTCGCGGCACTCACTGTATGTTCTACCAATGTCGCCGGCAAATTTGCGACTGTAACCGCGACATGTTGCACATTGCGCTTTGTGCAAGCGGTGAACGCGGCGGTTAATCCATCGCGGGCATCTTCTTCGCTATTGCCTAAGCCGGCGAGTAACACGCGTTTATGAGACAATTTCCCCGTTGCCAACCAAGCGCTCTCACCGCTTTTACCGTGAAAATCGCCATTCTTAATGAGCTTTGCTATCTGCCCGTCTAATTTTTTATCGGCTTCTTTCGCCGCGGGCGATAATAAGACCCGTGTTTCTGTTGCTGCCGCAAACAGCAACAAGCAATCGCTTTTCTGGGTTAAAATAGGGGATGTTGATAATTTGAATGTCGGCATGTAAATTCCTTTTCGGCAAATGATTATTATACAAGACCTACGCCCAGTACAAGCCCGCACCAAACGGCTTGAGGTAACCACGCGATGATTTACCAACGCCTCACGGTTCGCACCTGTGCCCGCTATGCAGCGGTAATCTCCCCCGTTGTTACTCTGATTAGCGGATTAATCTTTTTTTCACGCTTGCTCGGAGATGCCGCTTCGGGAGCGATTCCGTCATTTATCCTCGGGCAATTATTTTTACTCACGCTGATCAAATACGCCCCGCAACTGCTGATATTATCCGTCTTTACCGGTGTATTTATTGCCATGCGGCGCGCATTTGACCAACACGAAATGGACGCTTGGTTTAGTAGCGGTTTGGGCTTGCACCATTTTATTCGCCCGGTATTATTATTTGCACTGCCGGCGGCATTCTTTGTTGCTATTTTTTCGCTGTATATTTCGCCGTGGGCGGTGCACAACATTAACAACACCCGCGCCGCTGCTGCTTTTAATATTAATATCGATTCACTCCCGCAGGGGCAATTTGGCACGGCGCCGCGCAAAACCCACAGTTATTTTTTAGACGAACACAACACTCTTTTTATCGCCAACAACAAAAAAGATGAAGTTATTTTCGCCAACGGGTTTCACCGCGAAAACGATACCACCCTGCACCTAATTGATGGCAGTATATTCCATTTCGCCACTGCTGAAAATGGTGACGAAAATGGCGGCAAGCAAACCTTAGACCAAATGCGGTTTGGTTCTATTCGCTTATCGCTACCCACGGTGGATGCCGCCGGCGTACGTCCGCGGGCAAAAACATTATCGGCATTAAACTGGAACAACAACAGCGAACGCGCCGAACTCACCTGGCGGCTGGCATTACCGTTGGCAGTCATTGTCTTGGTACTAGTTGCTTTATTTTTATCTCCCACGCATTCACGCATCAATAAACGTTTTGGTTTTTTATCGGTCATCGCTGTTTTCTTTTTTTATTTAAACGGCTTGCGTTTAATGCGCGACCAAGTCGCACAAGATATTGTGCCGGGCAGCATTGCCCTACTCCTGCCGCCGTTTTTATTGGGAGTGCTTATTTTCCTGCTCTACTGGCAACATAAACGATGAAACCTACTTTATCGCTTTATTTTTTTCGCCGCATCATCTCCACAGTATCATTATTATGGCTTGCATTGTGGGCATTGCTGTTATTTTTTGATCTACTACGCAATGCCGATAACGATGGTTTTCTCAACACCTTTATCATGGCATTATTACAATCACCGCAATCGGCAATGGAAACCCTACCTTTTGCTTGCGCGATTGGTAGCACACTCGCCATTCGCCGCATGGTGCGCGATGGCGAAATGGCAGCATTACGCACTGCCGGATTATCACCAGTGGTGATTGTGACTCTGCAACT
>JAHZKE010000079.1 GCA_022600535.1 Pseudomonadota bacterium | reverse complement strand
TTCGGCAATTTCTGGCAGCGCGAATACTCTACCGTTTTCTAACAAAAGAGATATAAATCTTTTTTGTTCATCGCTTGCACCGCCGCCGGATTCTGCCGCGCTTTGTGCAATTTCTGCCGCCTGCGTTTCAGTAATTAATGCTCCTTCGGCAACAAGCTGTCGCACTGCTGCTACTGCTTGCGCCATATTGGCAATCGCCTGTTGCCAATTTTCAATGGCATTTTTCTCTTGTGCATACGCAAAAGCAGCAGCAGCGTAAGGACGAGCGATAGCAACGGCATCCATTCTTTAGACCGCCTTTTTCATGGAATCAATAATATCTTGATGCGTTTTTGTATCGACCTCGCGCCGCAAAATTTGTTCTGCACCGCTAATAATCAAACTGCCCAATTTTTCTTCCATTGCACGATGCATCGCAACACGTTCGGCGTCTAAATCACGCTGTCCCTGTTCAATAATGCGGGCTTTTTCATTTTCCGCCTCTTGCCTTGCTGCATCAATAATTGCATCACCGCGCTGTTTGCTATCGGCAACCATATCGCTACCTTTACTCCGCGCTTCGCTGAGGATAGTTGCTTTAGTTTGATCTGCATCGGCAAGTTCTTGGTGTCCGCGTTCGGCGGCAGCAAGCCCATCGGCAATTTCTTTTTGCCGATTTTCAATTGCATTCATCAGCGGCGGCCAGACATATTTCATCACCACCCACACCAAAATAGCAAAGGTGATGATCTCGCCAATCAGCGTCGTGAAACTCAGCAATTTCAACCCGCCCTCCGCTGCCATTGCAGAGGCGGGAAGCAGCAATACAACTGCCAATAGCCAATATAAGCGTTTCATGGGAATTAAAGGACGAACAGGACGATCATAGCCATTGCGATGGCGATAATCGGAACGGCATCAGTCAACCCGACGGTCAAAAAGAAACGTCCCATTAATTTGCTTTCTAATTCCGGCTGACGAGAAATGGCTTCTAACAATCTTCCTGCCAAAATACCAACACCGACTGCAGCGCCCAAACCGGCAAGGCCGGCACCAATCGCTGCCAGCCCGTAGCCGATAAGCTCGTTGCCTTCGGCGGCAAAAGCCGGGAATGCAAAAAGCGATAATGCTAAGATAGTGAGTAATTTGATACGTTCTTTCATGGGAGGTCTCCTAATAATGAGTGCAAAGTTAATGTGTTTCGTGCGCCATGGCTAAATACACAACCGCAAGAACAGAAAAAATGTATGCCTGTAGCGGCACGACTAAAATATGATAAATTGCCCAAGGAGCGCCGAACACCCATTGACCAAGAAATGCAGCACCGCCGGCAAAAGATAAACTGGCAATAAGCAGGAAAATTATTTCCGCAGCAAACAGATTGCCGAACAAACGCATAGACAACGACAACGGTTTAGCGATTTCCTCAACACAGCGCAATAATATATTGACCGGTGCCATCTTGGCACCAAAAGGAGCAGTTGCGACCTCATGCAAAAAGCCGCCAATCCCTTTGACCTTAATATTGTAATAAAAAGTCATCGCAAAAACGGAGAGCGCCAATGCCAAAGTTAAACTTAAATCGGCAGTGCTGAGTAATTTAAAATGCGGCACCGAACCCGTTGCCAAATACCCCGTTGTCGTAATCGAATCCACTGGCAATACATCCATAGAATTCATCAGCACCACCCAAACAAAAATGGTAATTGCCAATGGCCCCACTATGGGCGGTGCATTAGGAAATAAATCACGCACTTGTTTATCAAAAAAAGTCAGCAGTAACTCGCAAGCGACTTGTAATTTAGATGGATTTTTAGATTGCGCCCGCATGCTAATTTTAATCAAGGTATAAAAACCGAGTGCTGCCAACGCCCACGAAACCAACAAGGTATCCAGATGAAGCGCCCAAGTAAATGATCCGTCTACCTCATCACCTACGGTATAGCGCGTTAGATGCCCGCTGATATAACCAGAAACAGTATCGGGCCATGGAGTAATTTGTCCCGCCATTTATTCCCCCTGACTATACTGGTGAGCAACACGTGTCGACCAGATAATGTTTAAGAATACTGCAGCGACCACGCCCGAAATAAAATAAGGAGCCGCCAGTAATGCATTTTCATGTAAAACACGCAAAGCGACCGCTAACAGTAAAATCGTTAAAGAGAATTTGATAACCCAAAGGGAGAGCGGATTGACCTGCTGTGCCCGTTGTTTGAGAAAGAGTTTAAACGCAATAGATTGTGGAAAAACCACTGCCAAAAACGCCGCCGATAAGGACAATGATACCGCCAGAGGGCAAACCAGCACCAGCACAACAAAAGCAATAGAAATAACGGTATATTTATGCATATAAAGTAATTTTCTCGTTGTTATTCTTTGCTAACAACAATAAAGCAATAGTATAAAGTAAATTACTATTATTTGGCAAATTAAATACAAAGTATCTGTATTTTTGTATCGCTTGTGCGTATTTTCCTTAATATTTACCAAGGGGCGAGCTGTTGCCTGTCCCTGCCTGTTTGTGGCGTTGTTACGCACTGCATCAGCGATTTTCCTACTTTTAATTCTACGAGCACAGTCGCTATTCGCTAAAACATGTTAAAATATCGCTATGGCTGGAAAAACACACCCTTATTTACAAACTGCTTATACTTCCGCGTTGGTTTTCTTTGCGTTGGTGTTTATTATTGTCTTTATCGCTCTGTATGTGCACAGTTCGGTTTATTCCGAACCTAATTTAGCGCCAGAGGTAATTGAACAAAACTTAACGCCACCGGGAAAAATTTACCCGCGCCAGTAAGCAAACGGCAATAAACGACACTCGGCGCCAATCATGGCGGTTTATGCGATTGGCGATATTCACGGCTGTTATGCGGCATTTCGCCGCTTACTCGAAGAAATTCAATTTAATCCGCAACAGGATCAACTGTGGTTAGTTGGCGACCTCGTCAATCGTGGCGAGGAGTCACTGGCGGTATTGCGTTGGGTCTATGATAATCGCCACTGTCTCACTACTGTTTTAGGGAATCACGATTTACATTTGTTAGCCGTTGCCGCGGGTGCGGTGCCCCTGCAAGACAAAGATACAATTGGCGATATTCTCAATGCCGATGACGGTATGCAACTGTGTGAATGGTTGCGCCGGCAGCCCCTCGCCCATTATCAACACGGTTGGCTATTACTACACGCTGGCGTTTTGCCCCTATGGGATACGCCGCAAATATTGCGCTTAGCAAAGGAAGTGCAGCAAGTGATTAGCGGCGAGAAATGGCATACTTTTGCCACGCAAATGTATGGCAATACTCCGAATCAGTGGCAAGAAACACTTACGGGGGGCGAACGCTGGCGCATTATTATTAATGCACTCACTCGCTTACGCATCTGCTCGCCCGTCGGCGAATTGTATTTAAAATTTAGCGGCACGCGGGCGGATATTCCTGCCGGTTACCTGCCTTGGTTTGAAGCGCCGCAGCGCAAAAGTGCCGCGGTGCCAATTGTTTGCGGGCATTGGTCGGCGTTGGCGGGGATACAACATCAGAATATGTATAACATTGATAGCGGCTGTTTGTGGGATGGCAAACTCACCGCCTTGCGTTTAGCCGACCAGCAAATTTTTCAAGTCGGATATTCGGCAGCCGCAATGCCGACAAAAACAAACAAACCAAACCACTGATTAGCACGAAATGCCGCCATACACGCTTGCGGATGACGTGTTTTGTATTTTTGCCAAAAACGAATCACACAAACCGCCGCCGCAATCAGGGCGACTTGATAGGAAGCACCGTAGCCAATAATCAAACCGCTTGCCGATAACCACAACAAACAAAGCGAATACAAGATACTGACGATGGCAACATCGTGCCGTCCAAACAACAATGCCGCACTGCCGACTCCGCCATGCGCTAAATCATCCGCTTTGTCTGCCATTGCATAAATGGTGTCATAGGCAATAATCCAGAGAAAATTGCCGCCAAAAAGTAGCCATGCGGTTAGTGACGGCGGTGCATTGCGTAGTGTCATGTCGGCAATCAACAAACCACTGCTAAACGCGAGCCCCAATACTGCCTGCGGTAGCGGCAGGTAACGCTTACTCAACGGGTAGAGTACGGCAATTGCCAATGCGGCTATACTTCCCCAACGTGCCAGTGGCGGTAGCAACCACCACAACGCCAATGCCAGCAACAAAAAAAACAATGCCACTGCGCCTGCTTCGGCAAATGATACCGCACCGGCAGCTAACGGACGGTTTTTAGTGCGGGCAACAACGCGGTCTAAATCGCGGTCAAACATGTCGTTGACCACACACCCAAATGCGCGCATGACGATAACACCGCCGACAAACACTGCCAACCAATACCACCCGGGAAAGCCCTGCGCTGCCGCCCACAACCCCCATAGCGTCGGCCACAGTAACAGCAAGGTGCCGGCAGGGTTATTAAAACGCGCTAAGCGTCCATAAGCAGATAAACGTTGCAACATCCTCGTGTCTGACTCCTAAGTGTTCAACCCGCAAGCACTGCGATGGGGATTTTTATCTCCCCTGTCATTAATGCTTGTCGGTACATTTTGCAATTTGCTTCGCCGTGATAAAGCCCCGACAATGCCGATAACGCCCAGCGTTTTTCTCTTTCTGCCAATGTCGCAATATACGCTTGCATTTGTTCCAGTATCTGCCGCTTTTCCGGCAGCGCGATACCATAAAATTGCTGCGCTGCTTCTGCCAACAAATAAGGACGGCGACACACCGCACGCCCTAACATTACCCCATCAACCCCCACAAGTGCTGCGGATGCTTGTTCTAAGGTTTCCAAGCCGCCATTTAATATAATCGGCAGGGCGGGAAATTCCTGTTTCAATCGTTCCACGCGGGCGTAGTCCAACGGTGGAATGGTGCGGTTTTGTGCGGGGTTCAACCCCTGCAACCACGCCCGCCGCGCATGGACAATCAAACCATCGCAACCAGCGGCAACAACCGCGGCAGTAAAATCGGTGAGTCCACTTTCGGCGTCCATCTCATCTACGGCAATACGGCATTTAACCGTGATTGGAATCTTCACTGCATTTTTCATTGCCGCGACCATCTCGGCAACACGTTCCGGCGTTTGCATCAGGCAAGCCCCAAACGCCCCTTTTTTAACCCGCGCACTCGGGCAACCGCAATTAATATTAACTTCCTGATACCCTGCCTCTTCGCCAATCACTGCCGCCTGTGCCATGGTGTCGGGCACGCTGCCGCCCAACTGCAATGCCAAGGGCGCGGGTAATGGCGCGTGGTCTAATAAATAGCGCCGCTCGCCGTAGAGCAGTGCTTCTGCCGCTAACATTTCGGTATAAATTAATGCCGGCGGACACAACAAACGCCACAAACGCCGAGCGTGCTTGTGCGAATAACTCATCATCGGCGCGGTACAAAAACGCCGTGCCGCCGCAAGCGGTGGGGAGGGGTGGGGTGTTACTCCTGACAACGCAAATATCGCTGGCGGCAGGCAACCGCATCGGCAAGCACCGCTAAAGTGCTATCGGTTTGTTCCCAATTAATACACGAATCGGTAACACTTTGCCCGTAGACCAGTTCCTTATCTTGAGAAATTTCCTGATTGCCTTCTACCAAATTACTCTCCAACATCACGCCGATAAGGCGCATATCGCCGCCGGCAATCTGGGCGGCAACCTCTGCCGCCACCCGCGGCTGTTGGCGATAATCTTTATTGCTATTGGCGTGTGAGCAATCTACCATCACCCGTGTCGGCAACCCCGCTTGCGCTAATATCTGCATTGCTGCTTCTACTGAATCAGCATCGTAATTCGGCATATTATTACCGCCGCGTAAAATAATATGACATGCCTTATTGCCGCGGGTCGCAGAAATCGCCACCCGTCCTTCTTTATTGACCGCTAAAAAGCGGTGCTTTTGACTGGAAGAACGAATCGCATCGGCAGCAATTTTAATGTTGCCGTCGGTGCCGTTTTTAAATCCAATCGGACACGATAAACCGGAAGCTAACTCGCGGTGCACTTGACTTTCGGTGGTGCGCGCACCAATCGCGCCCCACGAAACCAAATCGGCAACATATTGCGGTGAAATAATATCTAAAAACTCGGTGGCACACGGCAACCCTTTTTTGTTTAAATCCAACAACAACTGACGCGCCAAATGCAGACCGTCGTTAATGGCATAACTGCCATCTAAGTTTGGGTCATTAATCAACCCTTTCCAACCAATCGTTGTGCGCGGTTTTTCAAAATACACGCGCATAATAATCAACAATCGTTTTTTATATTTTTCTGCCGCCGCTGCCAGTAAATCGGCATATTCCAGCGCGGCTTTGGGGTCGTGCACCGAACACGGACCGACAACAACCAACAAACGATCATCGCCACCATAAAGAATATTTTCCACTGCCTTACGCGATGCGACAATATGTTCGGCAGTCGCCACCTCTACCGGCAACGCCGTTTGCAAATCGCACGGCGGCAATAAATCGCGCATTTCTAAAATGCGAATATCATCAATATCGGGGAATGTCATCTGTTTATGCTCGGCAGTAAAAGGGTTATTTTAGCAAACCGCACCAATTTCTTTATTTTTTGAATATATTTTCTCGATGATGTTGCATGTAATCACAACTTTTTTCATGTAAATAAATATTACGTCCGGATGTTGCTGTTTCGTGTATTTCTATTTTAGGCATTAAATCAATCCAGCGCAACTATCGCGCTTGTTCTCCCAAAAAAAGTCCGCGAAGACGTTAGGAATAGACGTTGAACCCTATTGTCAACGGCGGTCGCTTCAGAATGCCGCAGGCGCTTTCCACGTGAGAAGCGACACAAAAGCATTACAATCAGCAACCTGATTCCTTTCATTGGTTCATGCTATTGCGTAAACGCCTTCGCGGGAGAACCGGCAGTACGAGTTAATGTTTTTTCAATTTTCTCGTTCAGTACTGTAATTTCTTTATCCTCTTTTCCGAGGATAACTGCATTATCACTGTTTTTTGCTTCTAATGCAATAAGCAGGGCGGCTAATGCGGTGGCGCGCACACTATCGGGGAAGCCATGCTG
Source organism: Pseudomonadota bacterium (assembly GCA_022600535.1). Classification (GTDB taxonomy): domain Bacteria; phylum Pseudomonadota; class Gammaproteobacteria; order Tethybacterales; family Persebacteraceae; genus JAHZKE01. The sequence goes on along the minus strand of JAHZKE010000079.1, from coordinate 36,034 downwards.
TCGTTTTAATATTTCAATTTTATTGGCAAGTTCTTGTGCAGTCGCTAATATCAGTGCATCTTTTTCGCTGCCATTGCTTTCCAATTCAAAGCGTTGTTGATGAATTTGTACGATGAGTTTTTTCATTATTCATACTCCGGTAGTGCGACTAACAGTTTTTTCAATTCCTGTTTGGCTTTGTCGCTACGGTTGCGTAATTGCTGATTTTCACGCCGCAGGGTGTTATTTTCGCTATGTAAATATTCACAACGCGCACATAATTTTTCTACTTGTTCGGCAAGTTTTTTGATTTCTTTGTTTTGCATGGTCAATCGCTATTGTCTTTCGCTTAAACAACCGCTCCGGTTTCATTTTCTATTTTTGCATCGGCTTCCTCGATAAAGTCATCGCGATTTAATCCTAATGCCAATGCCACCGGACCGGCGACTAATACTGAAGAATAAATACTGGAAAAGATACCAATGGTCAGCGCTAAGGCAAATAAATACAGGGCATCACCGCCAAAAAATAACATTGCCAAAACTGCCAACTGCGTAGAACCGTGCGTGATAATGGTACGTGCCCATGTTTGCGTAATGGCGGTATCTAAGGTATGGACGGCATTGCCTTCTGCTCGCCGCTGTCCGCGAAAGTTCTCGCGCACGCGGTCAAAGATAACGACAGATTCGTTAACCGAATACCCTAATATCGCTAATATCGCGGCTAATACGGGTAAGCTAAACTCCCACTGAAAAAGAGAAAACAACCCGAGTATGAACACGACATCATGTATATTGGCAATAATTGCCCCGATTGCCATGTGCCACTTAAAGCGAAAGGACAAATACAACATAATGCCCAACATCACGCAGAGCAAGGCAAGGGCACCGGCGATAAATAATTCATCGCCAATTTGCGGACCGACGTATTCTATTCGCCGCATGTCAGCGGCGGGGTCAATTTGTTTCATCGCGACGAGTAGTTTAGAGCTTAAATTCACCCCATCTGCCGAGGGCGGCGCTTTGACTAATACCAAACCGTCATCACTGATTTGAATTGGGGCGTTTTCTAAGCCGACTTCGGCAACAGCAGCGCGGACTTGTTGCGAATTGGGTGCCGATTGAAAACCGACTTCTAAGATGGTGCCGCCGGTAAAATCAACGCCTAAGTTGAGCCCGCGTACTGCTAAGGAACCAATACATATCACTAAAAATACTGCCGATAGTACGCCGGTTACCCGCCGCCATTTCATTAACTGCAAGACACGCTTTAAGTTCAAGGCACGTAAGCCAAGCAACAAGCGACGCGGTTTATTGCCACGTTCATACGCAAGGTTAACCAATGAGCGCGATGCCTGCACTGCCGAAAACATAGAGGTCAGCAAACCAAAACACAGTACCACGGCAAAACCGCGGACGGGTCCCGAACCAAAGGCGAATAGGGCAATTCCGGCAATTAATGTGGTGATATTCGCATCTAAAATGGTGGTGAAGGCACGCCCATAGCCGGCGTTAATAGACGCCAGTGGCGTTTTCCCTCCGTCGTATTCTTCGCGGATGCGTTCGTTAATGAGAACGTTGGCGTCAATTGCCATGCCGAGTGTAAGGGCAAAACCGGCAAGACCGGGCAAGGTGAGTGTTGCCCCGACGATTCCTAACAATGCGGTTAACAGAATAACGTTGATGAGCAATGCCGCGACTGAAATGGCGCCAAAAACGGCGTAATATAAAACAATAAACAAGGCGATGGCAATAAAACCACCGGCAACCGAACTCAACCCGCTGGCAATGTTATCGGCGCCTAAGGAGGGGCCGACAGTACGTTCTTCTATAATTTCTAAGGGGGCTGCCAAGGCGCCGGCACGGAGTAATAACGCCAATTCTGCTGCTTCGCTGGAGTTCATCGCCCCGCTAATCATAAAGTTGGCAAATAATTCTTCGTTAATGACCGGTGCGCTAATCACCTCGGCTTTGTTGTTGTCAGATAATAAAATTGCCAACCGTTGACCGACTCGCGGGCGGGTGTGGCGTTTCATGTTATTGGCACCGCTACCGTCTAACGATACATGTACTGCGGGTTGATTGCGGTTATCGTACCCCGGGCGCGCATCGGCAATGTTGTCGCCTTCAATCACGACGGTGTCGTCTAATAACAAGGGCGTGCCATTGCGGTCGTAAAAGAGTTCTGTCCCCGCGGGGGCTCTGCCTTTAATTGCCCGCCGCAATAACGACTGCGACTGTGTTTTTGCTTCGTTCACGCTGCGTAATTCCAAGGCGGCAGTGCGCCCTAATACGCCTTTTGCTTGCGCGGTATCTTGCACCCCGGGCAGTTGCACGACTATACGGTCAACGCCTTGACGGGTAATGACCGGTTCCGCCACTCCTAACTCATCCACCCGATTGCGTAAGGTTTGCAAGTTTTGTTCCATGGTTAAATCGGTAATGCGGCTTTTACTCTCCGAAGTGAGTTCTAATTGCATGTCCAAGGCGGCATCGGTCGGGGTGTCAATATCTTCGTGCTCGTTTTCTATGTATGCTAACAAGCGTTCTGCGACTTCAATGCTGGAGGCAGAAAGGGCAATACTGCCTTCTTCTAAGCGAATATCAGTCGCCCCTAAGCGACGCAATTCGGTTTTCATTTCGTCCACCAACCCTTTTAAGCGGCGATTTTCCGCGTAGGATAAATTGACCTGCAACAGAAAATAAACCCCGCCGCGTAAATCTAACCCCAATGCAATTGGGTTGGCTCCAAGGGAGGTGAGCCAAGACGGCGCGTTACTGACGCTATTCAAAGCGACAACGTAGTCATCGCCCAATGCTTCTCCCAGTGTGGCGCGGGCGGCAATTTGCGACTCGGCATCTTTGAATACTGCCACCATGGTATCGCCCTGAGTGCTTAACCGGCGAAAGGGAATCTCCGCGGCATCTAATGCGTTTTTGCTTTCGTTGAGAATATCGCCGTCTGCCCCGCTACTGACGGCACGGACTTGAATGGTCGGCGATTTAGAGTAAGCAGTCGGTAGCGCGTATAAAACCGCGGTTAAAACCAATGCCGCAACGATTGCGTGCTTCCATAACGGGTAACGTTCCATTCAAACCTCTTACAGTGTACCTTTAGGCAAAATAGATTGAACAAATTGTTTTTGAAAGCGCACTTTGGTGTCGCCTAAGTTGAGCAAAACAGTATGTTCCTGCACTTCCAACACCACTCCCATAATGCCGGAGCTAGTCGCGACTTCATCCCCCACCGCGATTGCTGCCATCATGGCGCGGTGCTCCTTGTTGCGCTTTTGTTGCGGACGAATCAGCAAAAAGTAAAAAATAATGACTAAAACGAGTAAGGGCAGGACTTGAAAAAAAATCCCCCCTTCCGCTGAATCACCTGTTTGTGCGTGTGCGATATTAATAAACATTTCCATTTTCTTTTCCTCGGTGTAATAAATTGTAGCTGTTTAGCGTAAAAACAATTATTTTAACTTGTTTTCTACTATAAAACATAAAGAATTTTTAAATTAACTGTGATTCGCTACGGCAGAGCGATTTAATCGTGATGAGGATTGCACGGCGACTGGTGCATTGCGGCAAAATGTACGGCGGTGAACATACTTTGCGGGTTGGCACCACCGGCGGCGGCAATGTCTAAGGCAACGCCGTGATCGGGCGAGGTGCGGATAAATGGCAAGCCCAAGGTGATATTGATGGTGTTTTCAAAATCTAATAATTTAATCGCCGGTAGCCCTTGGTCGTGATACATCGCCAAAATGCAATCTGCCTGCGCCAAGCGTGTTGTCGCGAACAAGGTATCTGCTGGATACGGTCCTTCTACGTGCATTCCTTGCTGTTGCGCTTGTTTAATTGCGGGGGCAATAATTCGCTGTTCTTCATCGCCTAAATATCCTCCCTCACCTGCATGTGGGTTTAAGCCGCACACCTTAATGCGCGGCGGCGCGGATAAATTAAAACAGCGACGCAATTCGCTGTTGAGTATCGTCAATACGGCTAATAACGATTCCTCGCTCAACGCCTCCGCTACCGCTCGCAACGGCAAGTGTGTTGTCGCTAAGGCAACCCGCATCGCCGGTGCTGCCAATAGCATCACTGTGCGTTGCACTCCGGCGCATTGCGCCAAGTATTCGGTTTGTCCAACAAAAGGAATGCCGGCGGCTAAAATAGTTTCTTTACTAATCGGCGCGGTCACCAACGCCGAAAATTCCTGCCGCTGACACCCCGCTGCCGCCAGTTGTAATTGTTGTAATATATATTCGGCATTTTCCACCTGCGGTTTGCCGGCAACAACTGCCACCGGTGCTGGCACGTGCCACACGGCACGGGTTACCGGTGCCGGCGCATTGGCGACGTAATCGGTGGCGGTAAAGGGCAAACCAAATTGTTGCGCCCGCTGTGCCAAAATAGTACGATCCCCCAATACCACCAATGGCGGCAATGCCGGGTCTGCTAACAAGTGCAAGCAGAGTTCCGCCCCAATACCGGCTGGCTCTCCCATCGTAATGATTAATGGCTTCATAATGGCTTTATTCGGCGTCTTACCGCCAACAATTAGCGAATGGTGTATTCAAATGTCGGATCTAAAATACGCACATAGGTGTCCGCACGCAAACGCCGGATCCAAACATCCCGCTGCGCCAATGCCCGTCGCTCGCGCAATACGCGCCGCGCCTGTTCACGCAACCCTTGAATATTTAGGGCTTCTTTTTTGCTGTCACGTAGATGCAACAAATGCCAACCAAAAGGTGATTTCACCGGCGGGCTAATATCTCCGACTTTCATCTGTTTGACGGTATCGGCAAAATACACCGGAATATCCTGCTCATCAAACCAACCAATATCACCGCCTTTATCAATACTTTTTTCATCTACTGAATGCTGCCCCACCGCGGCAATAAAGTCCTCTTCATTTTTAATGGTATTCCACAACTCACGGGCTTCTGCTTCTTCCGTTAACGGTAAAAATACGTGACTAATCCGTAAGCGGGTGATGGCTTCGCGAATATTCCCCCCGCGCGTCGCTTCCAATTTGAGAAAATGAAAACCGCGCGAAGTATTGATGACCTCGCTGATTTCTCCTTCATTGATGTTTTGCAATTCAACGACAAACGCCTCGGGCAATTCCTCTTCTTTTTTAAACCCTAAATTACCACCGCTGCTGGCTGCATCGCCGTCGGAATACTCGCGTGCCAACTGGGCAAAATCTTCTCCCGTCGCGGCACGCGCCTGTAATGAAAGGGCTAAATCCTGTTTTTCATCAATATCTGTACCGTCATCGGCAACACTAATTAAAATATGACGCAAATGATATTCGCGTAAATTACCGATCGCTGTTTCAAATTTAAGAAATTGATTAACCTCATCTTTATAGACCTGTGTGCGGGAAAACACTTCGCGAAAAAATAATGCCTGTATCAGCATATCATCGCGCACCCGTTCGCGAAACATCGGATACGACATTAAAAATTCGTCGGCGGCAATACGGCCGAGTTCCGCCTCATTGCTAAAGCCCAATTCTTGTTGTAATTCTTCAATCCGTGCCGCCAGCAAAGCATCGGAAATGTGGATTCCCAGCCGCTGCGCCAGTTGTTTTTGTACGCTGCGATCAATTAATTCATCAAGCGCCTCCTGCCGCGCTTCACGCGCTGTTATTCCTTCATTTAAATTCTCCAAACGTTTGCTTTCGCGCTCCACTTGCGTCTGTGTGATCGGCACATCGCCGACAATCGCAATAATAGCATCCATTGGTTCTGCTGCATTTACGAAGGGCACACCCCACGCCCCGACGATAAACGCTGCCCACAAGAAAAATAATCGCATACCTCGCCATTATAACCAAAATTAAAAAAATTAAAGAAGCCAGAGATGAAAATATTTGCATTATTTTTGCTAAAATATACGTTGTTTTCTACTTCCCATTCGCAATGCGGAGGAAGATTCAATTATTTTCCCACCAAGGGTTTCTGCGATGAACATTATACAAACACTGGAACAAGAAGAAGTTACACGGCTTGACAAAAAAATCCCGCCTTTCGCTGCTGGCGATAAGGTCATTGTTAAAAATTACGTTGTTGACGGCAACAATCGTCGTGTACAAGCGTTTGAAGGAATGGTCATTGCACGGCGCAAAAGCGGTATCAACGCTTCTTTCATCGTGCGTCGTACCTCTTCGGGTGAAAATATTGAACGCACTTTTCAACTCCATTCGCCTTTGATTGAAAGCGTGCAAGTGGTACGCAATGGCGATGTACGACGTTCTAAACTATATTATTTACGCGAGCGTAGCGGTAAATCCGCTCGTATCTTAGAAAAATTAGGAGCTAAAAAAAGCGTTAAACCTCGCTAAATTTTCTGTCATTCGTCTTCTTTCGCATCTCTTAAAAACATGACGCAAAAAGTATCTGCCGATAAAATGTTAGCAATGCTCATTAATACCGGGCATATTTTTTCTAGTGGGAAGGGATTTTCCCAAATATTCACTGAATTATTAGATTCGGTCCGCGACATCACCAGCGCGGATGGCGGTTCGTTATATATTTACGACCACGCCAGCGAGACCTTAAAAGTTGTCGTCATTGGCAATAAGACACTGGGGATTAGCAAAGTCGTTGATACCTTTGATGCGCTTAAGATCGATGGTTTTATTGAAGTTCCTACCCGCATTGATGGCGAACCCAACTTGCGTACCGTCTCCGTGTGCAGTTATCTGCAAAATCGCAAAATATTAATTAATTCACTTGATGACGATACCGAATTTAATTTCAATAATACGCGTCAATTTGACAAAAACAACAACTACGAAACCCACAATTTACTCATCCTGCCCTTGGTCGGGCACAACAATAAAGTAATCGGCGTGTTACAGCTCATCAATTGCGACAAAGATGTTTTTTCCGATTATATGCAAACGTTTGTTGATGCCATTGCTGGACAAATCGGCACGATGCTAAGCAATGCCTTATTGGTCAACGAGACACAGGAATTAATGTCGGCAATTATCCAAATGATTGGCGTGGCAATTGATGAAAAATCCCCGCATACGGCAGGACACTGTCAACGGGTAGTCGAGATAACCATGATGATTGTTGAAGAATTAGAAAAAACAAAAAAACATCCAATATATAAAGATTTTTCCCTCACGACTGAACAACGGCGAGAGTTACGCATTGCCGCTTTATTACATGATATTGGAAAAATCATCACTCCGTTACACATTTTAGATAAAAGAACCAAGCTACATACTGTAAATGATAAAATTTCTTTGCTCTATGAACGTATGCGTGCATGGGAACTTGCCCGCCAACTACAACAGACGGAACAGAAGTTGCGCGAAGAAGGGTTAGAACATTTAATCTCATCAACAGAAAAAAAGTACAGTGAGGACTACCAATTTTTAGGGGAAGTCAACGCTGGCAATGTCTTTATTGATGAAGAAGTGACCAAACGCTTAGAAACGATTGCCGAACGCATGATTGAATCCCCGAATACGAACAACGAAAAATTAATAACCCAGCAAGTGATTGATAGCGAAGAGCTTAATAATTTAAAAATTAAACGCGGCACGCTCAACCCTGAAGAACGTAAAATTATGGAGGATCATGTGAGTATTTCGATTCGCCTCCTGTCTTCTATTCCTTGGCCGTCCAATTTAAAGCGAGTGGTTGAAATCGCCGGCGCGCACCACGAAACTTTGAATGGATCCGGTTATCCCAATAAACTCACCGGCGATGATATGGATTTACCCGCGCGGGTGTTGGGATTAGCAGACCGCTTTGAAGGATTAAGTGCGCCCGATCGCCCGTACCGCAATGTTAAAATGACACTGTCACGCGTCATGTCTATTATGGAAAATATGGCAGAAGAACAAGAAATAGACGATACGTTATTTGATTTCTTCAAGGAAAATAAACTCCATTTAAAGTACGCCAAAAAGCACTTACCCCCCGAATTAATTGACGTGCAATAATAACCTGCAAAAGCAGGTGCCGGGCTCAGTGAGCGACTTGTTTTTAACTCTACGCGCGGGGAAAGCCGCGCTATTAAAAAAAGACACCGCCGAAGCGGTGTCTTTTTAGATAAAAACTAAAGTGGTTTAGGACTCTAATTTTTTACCAGTTGTGGACAAGCCCGTACCCGCATCGTGCGGTTTTTTAAACGGGGTTTGTACGACTTCCGCGTCAACCAATCCGCCACCATAGACCTCTGGCATCGCAACTTTCAGCTTGGTGCCTAATGTTGTAGATGCGGTCGGAACAAACGCAAAAGCGATATTAGAATCTTGCGTTGGCGAAAACCAAGCCGATGTCAAATATCCCAATAATTGCTTGCCCTCTTGATCAAACACATGGTAGTAGTCAGAAGGATACCAAGTAATCGGCTTGCCGCCCATGCGCACACCGCATAGTTTATGGCTCACCCCTTCTTTTTGGATTTTTTCTAACGCTTCTTTACCGATAAAGGAATCTTTGGAGAAATCAACCTGCCAGCCCAAGCCAACTTCAAACGGATTGACTTCCTGATCCATATCTTGTCCCCATGACAAAATACCCGCTTCAATGCGGCGATGATGTCCCGGTGCGATAACACGTAAATTAAATTCTTTACCTGCTTCCAATACGGCATTCCACATATCTTCGGCACACTCGTGTGCGTTGTAGAGATAAATTTCATAACCGGCTTCGGCAGAGAAACCCGAACGCGAGATAATAACATCACGCCCACCGATAACACCTTTCATCAAACCGTAGTAAGGCACTTCATCAATGGCGGCGCCGAAAATTTTCCGCATCAACTGTACCGATTTCGGTCCTTGAATTTGCACTGGGGCAACATCAATTTCGTGAATTTCCACATCGTATTGACTGAATGCGTTCACGCCTTGTAACCAAAGCTCTAAATCAGAATCGGAGAGCGAGAACCAAAATTCGTCTTCTGCGGGACGCAACAAAACAGGATCGTTTAAGATACCGCCGTATTGGTTGCACAAAATGACATAACGCGCTTTCATGACGGCGCAAGAGCTGGCACGACGGGTAATGACTTGGTCAACAAATTTCTCTGCATCGGGACCTTTGACTTGGATTTGGCGTTCTACCGCAACGTTCCACATGGTAACGTGCTCGGTTAAGTATTTGTATTCTTCCATCAAACCGCCATCTTCGGGCTTAATGTAGGCACGCGGATGATAAATACGGTTATAGACCGAATGACACCAACACCCCGCTGCCTGCGACAAATGCCAGTAAGGACCCTTGCGGATACGCTGGTCAATGAGGATACGTGACCCTTCGGCAACTAACCCTTCGTCCCCCGGTTCTACGCGTGAATCACCACTTTGCCGTAACTGAATCGGCACGCGGCGTTTTTTTAACGCAGATTGATCCGTGGGCCAAGTGGCACCAGCATCATTTAAATTTTTTATAGACATTTTTTTTCTCCTTAATGGCGATTGGGTTCGGTGATAAGTGAAGTAGCTGGACTGTCTGAACCCATGACAGCAACAGATACTAAAGTTAATGTTTCCGTTACCGTCCCAAAGGGATAAAAGTGAACATTAACTGGAAAAGGATACTCACGCACGGCGATTCCGGCAGATAATTCTGCCAACAATCCTTCGGGAGAGTAATTAACCAATGGCATGGTTTTTTTAAATTGACGTTTGACAAAGGTCAGAGAACGCCCAATGCCGCAAGCGGCGGCGAATTTAATCAACTTTGCCGCATTAACCCTGCCGGCAATCCCTAAGCGCACCGGCACATCAAATTGTTGTTCTTTGGTCCAATCCAAAAAGTCAAAAAACGGGCGGACGGCAAAGCAAAATTGCGTAACGATACTGCACTCCATATTTAACGCTTTGGCGGTGACGATTTTTTCAGTCAATGCGCGCCGCATGACATCACGCGGCTGGTCTGGATGTGCTTCCGGATGACCGGCAAAACCGACCCGTTTAACACCATGCCGCTCTAATACGCCGGAAGACAATATCTGCATGACATTTTCAAATTCACCAACGGGTTTTGGTTCACCGCCGCCCAATAGCAAAAATTCTTCCACCCCCACACCGGTCATGCCGGCAACTGTGCGCTCTAACTCGGCAACATCTTGCACATTACGCGCGGCAATGTGTACCACGGGTTTTAATTGTTGGTCAATTAATTGCGCTGCCATACGCACCTTATCCGACAACTGTGCCGCATTACGAAAATGGGGGATGTAAATCGGTGTTTCGTTTTCTGCGTATTCGCGCCATTGCGGCAATTTTTTCATGTCGGCACCGATAATTTCAATACTCACATCGCTCAATAAGCCGGCGGAAGTGGCAATGGTCGCTTCTTCTGCGGTCAATGATTCGCGCGCGCGCGATAAAAACATTTCCAAACACTCCCACACCAGCAAGCGCGCACTCGCTAAATCTTGTGCGAGTTCTTCGCGCAATGCATAGCTGACCCAAACGCCGTGCATGAATGAAATTAACATCATCGTACCGCCACGCACGCGATCTTCTACATTGCTAGCGCCGATTTCTTGTAAAATCTGCCGCAAATAACTACTGACATTGGATTGCAAACGGCGGTTGTATAAATCGCGCAAGCGGCGCAAATCTTCGTCATGCTCAGCTTGCAACCAAAACGCAAACCACACCGCCGTTGTTTTATCTTCTGCTTGTTCGTCGCCTAATACGGCTTCAATCACTGCCCATAATTTACCGCGCGGGCTGCTAGTCGCAATGGTGCTGTTACTCAATCGTTCGTGCATTGAACGCAATAACGAGCGCATTGTTTGTTCTAATAAATCTTCCTTACTGGAAAAATAATGATGTAAGGTCCCTAACGAAGTATCCGCTAAATCGCTGATTTTAGCAACCGTGGTGTCGTTATATCCGTGTTGATAGACGCTTTCTATTGTTGCGGCAATCAATTTATCTTTTGTTTTGTGTGATTTTTTCAATGGGTTACTCTCATGAAGCAATGAAACTATACTTATTGTACTACTTTTAAATAAAAATTGAATTAATTTACAATTATTTTTTTAAATTTGGTGAATATTTTCAATTAAATACAACAAAAACATTAATCCCTTCCCCCCGGGCAATCTACACGGCAGGTTTCTTTGTTACATTTTGTTACAAATTGCATCACAACAGCAACGCTTTTAGCGGTTGGCGTCTATACAATTCACCCTGTGCATCGCACATTTATCTTTACCAGGAGCATACTCATGCAAACTCAAAAAAACAACCTCCCCCGCTTACTACTTGCTGTTGCAACAAGCGCCGCCTTACTGATTAGCGGCAATGCTTTTGCCAGTGGCTATGGCTACGGCGACCACGATGACCACCACGGCAAAGGACACAAAAGTGCCATGCAGATGGCAGAAAAAATAGCCGACCGTTTAGAAGATGTTTTAGATTTGAGCAATGCGCAAGAAGATAAAATCGCCGCTATTTTAGCCAAGAGTATAGAAAAACGGCAGCAACAACTCAAATCCAAACATGGCGACATCCAACAATTATGGAAAAAGAGCACATTGAGTGTTGAAGAAATTGAGCGCGTGTTGCGAGAAAAACATGGCGACCACGAACAACACAAAGCCGAAATGCGGGAAACGCATATCGCCTTAGTGGCGGAGACAATGGCGCAGGTACATGCGGTACTGACCCCAGAGCAACGTAGCATTGCCGCCCAAAGAGTAGAGCACATGTTGTTACAAGGCGGGAGATATGGCAAACATAAACGTCACTCCAATCATTACTAATCAATCCTGCCGTTAAAATTCCCCTCCGCTGGAGGGGAATTTAATAGCGGCTTTGCCGAATATGTGCTGACACCCCGCCTTCTGTTACATTTGTTCGTTAAACATTGTATGATTCGCAATAATGGCTAAAAAAATTATCATGGTAGATGACCCTGCCCTATGCGAATTAACCTGCGACTATTTGCAACGCTTTGACTTTGAAATTGTTGCCGTCCATCGTCCATCACAAGCATTGAAAAAAATAGCCGAGCAACATTTTGCCGCCGCCATTATTGATGTCATGATGCCGGAAATGGATGGGTTTGAATTGGTGCGCCAGATTCGCAGTAGCGGCAGTAAATTACCGCTGCTGATGTTATCCGCCCGCGGCGAAGTGACCGACCGTGTTGTCGGCTTAGAAACCGGCGCCGACGATTATCTTGCTAAACCTTTTGAACCGCGCGAACTTGCCGCCCGCCTAACCGCCTTGTGTCGCCGTCCGACATTGGCAAGTAGTAACGCGACCTTAAACTTTGCCGGCTTGCGTTTTTCGTTCGCCACACAGCAAGTGAAAATTTATAACGACAATTGCTGGCAGGAGGTGTTTTTAACCAGCGGTGAATTTCGCGCCTTAGCCGTGCTGATAGAAGCACGTCCGGCAGTCGTTTCGCGCGATGAACTCAGCGCCCGCCTGCATGGTTTAGAATTTGATTTTGCCGATCGTTCGTTAGATATTACGATCAGCCGCGTGCGACAAAAATTAGGCGACAATGCACAAAAACCGTGTTTTATTAAAACCGTACGCAATACGGGTTATGCGTTTATTGCTGCCGCTAGTGATCATACCGCCCCCGCAATAACGTAATGCGCTTTTCGCTATTTATAAAACTCACCATACTGGCACTGGCGGCTGCTATTGTTACTTGCATGGTATTTTTTGTCGCAGCACATCTTTTATTAGAAGAGACCCACGAAAAAATCACCCAACGCTTCGGCAATGTTAATCGTTTAGTCATCAACAGCATATTAAGCGAACCGACGGTAGAAAATTTAAACCGCCTTGACGAAGAATTAGAAATTGACATCCGCTATCGCGACCCGCACTTTAGCCATGTGACCGATGACGATATGCCGGAATTTAATCAACTGCGCCCGCCCAAGCGCAAGTTCCGCCTGCGCACCAAACGGCTACCGCGCCATTTTAAGCTGATGCAAGCCGATGGCGATTTATATTTATTTTACGCGCATAAAAAACAGCAAATTATGATTTCATTAGAACACGACCGTCATTCTGCGCTTCCCCTGCCGTTGCTGCTCTACACATTGACAACTTTTTTATTAATTTGGGGCAGTGTTTATTATATTATCCGGCGGCAACTCGCCCCCTTAGCAATACTGCGGCGCAATATGGAAGCGATTGGTGACGGCGAATGGCGCCCTTACCACAGCAACCGCGACGATGAAATTGGTTTATTAGCGCGTGGATTTAACACCATGCAGGAACGTCTACAACAACTGCTGACCACGCGGGAAAATTTTTTAATCGCCGCCTCGCATGAATTACGCTCGCCGATTGCGCGCCTAAAATTGGCGGCAGAAATGGTTGACCACCCGCGCGCAAAAGCGGCGATTGATAAGGATTTAAAAGAATTAGAAACACTCACCAGTGATCTTTTGCAAAATGCACGTTTGCAATCGGCGCACTCGGGCGCGAATAAACAATCAGTCGCCGCCGCGCAATTTTTGCAAGAACTAATACAGGCGCGTCCGCCCCACGAACAAACACGCATCCGCAACCATGTATGTGCGACGACCAACACCGCACCATTAACCATAGACCCGGTATTATTCGGCAGGGCAATTAATAACTTATTAGACAATGCGCTTAAATACGCCGAGCACGTTGATATTAATCTGCAACAAAGTGGCAGCGCAGTTAATATTCACATTAGCGATGATGGACAAGGCGTTGCCGAAAAAGATTTACCGCATTTATTTGAGCCCTTTTTTCGCGCCGATGAATCGCGCACCCGCAACACCGGCGGGTTTGGTTTGGGGTTGGCGATTGTTGCTGCCATTGTCAAAGCACACGGCGGGCGCATTACGGCTACGAATCGGCAACCGCATGGGTTGCAAGTTACGATAACCTTATAAAGAGAACAAGAATTACAACGTCAAGCGGCGGATGTCGCCTAATAACTCGGTATAGTAAGTAATAAAACGCGCGCCATCGGCACCGTCCACCACGCGATGATCGTAGGAGAGCGCTAAGGGTAATTTAAGACGCGGCACAAATTGATTATTTTCGGCATCCCAATGCGGTTTTATTTCGGAGCGCGAAACGCCCAAAATAGCAACCTCGGGTAGATTTAATATTGGGGTAAATGCCGTGCCGCCAATCCCGCCAAGTGACGAGATAGTAAAGCACCCGCCTTGCATGTCTTCTCTTTTGAGTTTGCCGGCGCGGGCGCGGGCGCTCAAATCGGCAAGTTCGCGGGCGATATCTGCCAACCCTTTTTTATCGGCATCGCGCACCACCGGCACCACTAAACCGCCGGGAGTATCCACCGCCACGCCGATATGGTAATATTTTTTAACTGCCAAATTTTCGCCGTCCACCATCAAAGAAGCGTTAAATTTGCCGAATTGCCGCAACGCCGCCACAGCCGCCTTAATCAAAAAGACCAGCGGCGTCATTTTATAATCGCTGCGTTTGGCTTCTTCGGCGAGGGATTTGCGAAAATCTTCCATGTCGGTAATATCCGCTTCGGCAAACTGCGTTACATGCGGTGCTGCCACCCAATTACGATGTAAGGTTGCCGCTGATAATTTATTAATGCGCGATAAGGGGGTGATTTCCACTTCGCCAAATTGACGAAAATCAACCTCCGGCACTGCCAGAAAAGAGGAAAAACCACTCTCCTGTGGCTGACTCATTGCCGCTTTAACATATTGGGTCACATCTTCTTTGAGAATACGCCCCTTGCGCCCGCTCCCCTGCACCACCGATAAATCTACCCCTAATTCACGGGCAAAATGTCGCACTGCCGGACCGGCGTGTGGTTTTGCTGACTTTGTCGCCACGACAGGCGCTAATGGCGGTTGTTTTTGCACGCTCGCCGGTGGTGCGGTTTTTTCTGCTGTAGGCGTTGTTGGTGGTGCCGCTGTGACTGGTGCTGTTACTGGCGCTGGCGCTGGTGACGAGGCACTTGCTGTTGTCGCAATCATTGCAATTAAAGACCCTTCACTGACTTTATCGCCAGCACTGACCAATATTTGTTCAATGCGTCCAGAGAGCGGAGTCGGCACATCTAAGGTCGCTTTATCGGATTCTAATGTCAACAAGGATTGTTCCGCTGTTACTTCATCGCCCACATTGACCAATAGTTCAATGACTTCCACCTCTTGAAAATCGCCGATATTCGGCACTCTAATTTCTTCACTACTGCCATTGCCGGCAGGGTTAGCGGCAGCAGGGGGAGTCTCATCTGCGGGTGCGGCGGGTTCGCTGGTGGTAGTAGTAGCGGCAGGTTCTACTACCGGTTCTGCAACTGGTGGCGCCGACGATTCCGACGATTCTGGTGCTTGTTCTGCTGCGGCTGCAACTTCAATATCAACAATATGGCTGCCTTGTTTCACTTTATCGCCGGCAGCAACGACAATTTTTTGCACCACCCCCGCAACCGGGGCAGGCACATCCAATGTCGCTTTGTCTGATTCTAAAACAAGAATTGATTGTTCTTTGCTCACAGTATCACCAACTGCCACCAAAACTTCAATCACTTCTACAGCATCAAAATCTCCAATATCTGGAATCAAAATTTTCTCTATCATGCTGTTTCTATTGTAGCATTTTATAACGCAATATCTTAATCATAAATAATCTTATGAATTATACATTCAACTACCAAATATTCCTTCTCTGATGTATATTTTTTAATCTAAAGAGCCCCTGCACTAAACTTAAAATCTGTTGCTGGCTGAGCTTTTACCTGTGCCGAGCTTCCTTTAATTCTATGCGCGAAGTGCGCTGTTAAATCGCTAAGTATTCTTGGCGGATTTTTTCGTCTTCTAATACGGTTTGTGCTGCACCGGTGAATACTATTTCGCCGGAATCTAAAATGATGGCGCGGCTGGCTAAATTTAAGGCAGCCACTGCGTTTTGTTCTACTAATATTGTGGTAATGCCAATTTCTTTAATGCCGTTCAATATACGTTCAATTTCCTGCACAATCACCGGCGCTAACCCTTCGTATGGTTCGTCTAACAGCAATAATTTAATGTCGCGCGATAAAATTCTGGCAATTGCCAACATTTGCTGTTCGCCGCCGGATAAGGTGTTTCCGTCTTGTTTGCGGCGTTCTGCCAAACGGGGAAAATGTTCGTAGACGCGCTCCAACTCCCAACCTTTTGGCGGGGCAATTTGTGCTAATTGTAAATTTTCTTCTACCGTTAAGCCGGCAATGATGCGGCGGTCTTCCGGCACTAAACCAATACCGCAACGCGCTGCTTGCCATGCCGCCATTTCGTGTAACGGTTGTCCGTCTAACCAAATTTCGCCCTGACGTAATTCGGGGGCTTCCATACGCGCAATAGAACGCAAGGTTGAAGTTTTTCCGGCGCCGTTTCTGCCCAATAAAGCAATAATTTCACCTTTTTCTATGCTGAAGCTGACATTTTGCACGACAAAACTCTCGCCGTAATAAGAGTGTAAATCGGTGCAAGAAAAGAATGAAGTGCGTTGTTGCTCAGTCATGCTGCCCTCCCCCCAAATAGGCTTCTTGAACTTTCTCGTTATTGCGTACTTCTTCCGGCAATCCTTCGGCAATAATCGCGCCTTGCGCCAGCACGGAAATACGGTCGGCTAAACTAAAAACAACGTGCATGTCGTGTTCAATAATAATTTTGGTCATGCCGCGTTCTTTAATTTTTTTCAAAATTTCAATGGTGCGGTTGGTGTCGTGCCGCGACATACCGGCAGTGGGTTCGTCTAATAATAACAAACGCGGATGTTGCACTAAACACATTGCCAATTCTAAACGCCGCTTATCGCCGCGCGATAAATTGGCGGCTAATTGTTCGGCGTGTTCCGCAATGTCTAAATCCTCTAAATAGTGCATGGATTCTTCGTACAACTGGCGTTCTGCTTTTAATGCTTTTAGCGGACTAAAACGAAACGCTCCGTCTCGTTTGGAAAATGCCGAAATCATCACGTTTTGCAACAACGACAAATCGGGGAAAATCTCCGGTGTTTGAAATACCCGCGCCACCCCCAGTTGGTTAATATCGTGCGGCGTGCGTCCGGTGAGGGATTGCCCGCGAAAACGCACCACGCCGGTATCCGGGGCAATGCGCCCGACGCAGACATTTAAAAGTGTGGATTTGCCGGCACCGTTGGGACCAATAATTGCCCGTGTTTGCCCTTCTTCCACTGCCAAGTTAACATTAGATAACGCCTGTAAACCGCCAAAGGTTTTATTAACGTTATCAATATTAAAAATTATGCTCGCCGAGTCGCTCATGTTGTTTGCTCAGTTTGCTGAGGTTGCTTGTGGCGAGAAAAACGTGCGCGAATACGATCCACTCCTTCCATAATTCCCCCCGGTAAGAATATCACCACCAACATAAATAATATCCCCAATGTTAAGTGCCACCCTTCACCGACAAAAGGAGAGACGACAAAAGTTAATGCTTCTGCCAACGGTTGCGGTAAAAATGAAAAACTCTCAAGCAAGGCATCGTGATTGTAAGAAGAAAAAATATTTTCAAAATATTTAATCACCCCCACACCCAACATCGGACCGATTAGCGTACCGACACCGCCTAAAATGGTCATTAGCACGACTTCGCCCGATGCCGTCCACTGCATCCGCTCCGCCCCTGCTAACGGGTCAATTGCCGCCATTAAAGAACCGGCAAGCCCCGCATACATTCCGGAAATTAAAAAGGCGGAAAATAAATAAATGCGCGTGTTATAGCCGCTATATTGCATCCGTTCCTGATTAGATTTAATCGCGCGTAACTGCAAACCAAAGGGCGAATTAAAAATACGAATAGAAAACCAAAAACTAATAATGAGTATTACCGCACAAAAATAAAACCCGGGATAGCCACTCATCGGAATACCGAATAAATGCGTAATCGGTAAGCCGTCGCCCACATGCGGTGCAATCCAACTGTCTAATAGGCGTGCATCGTGTGCTTCCATCTGTAAGCTGGTCTCGCCATTGGTAATGGGGGTGAGCACCGAATACGCTAAGCTGTAGCACATTTGCGCCAGTGCTAACGTGAGGATGGAAAAGTAAATCCCCGAACGGCGTAAGCAGATAAAGCCGATAACGGCAGCAAAAAATCCAGATACTAATATACCAAACACAATTGCCGGCAACACGTTGACGGTGAGTAACTTAAAGCACCACACCGCGGCATAAGAGCCAACGCCTAAAAAGGTTGCGTGTCCGAAGGATAAATAGCCGGTTAACCCGAAAAAAAGATTATAGCCAATAACAAATATGCCAAAGATGGCAAATTTTTGCAACAAATCGGGATACGCCGCCCCTAAGGGAAGCAGCCATATCGGCATCATCAATACGACTGCGGCAAATATCAGCAAGGTGCGTAATTCAGAACGAGAAGACAGCAACATATTAACTTTCCATCATTCCTTTTTTACCCAACAAGCCACGCGGGCGCGTAAGTAAGACAATCATCGCGACTAAATAAATAATAATTTGATCAATCCCGGGGAATATATTTTTCACTTCGTTGGTAGAAGCGAATGATTGTAAAATCCCCAACATAAAACCTGCCAATACCGCCCCGGGCAACGAACCCATACCGCCGACCACAACAACAACAAATGACAGCACTAAAAAGTCCATCCCCATGTGATAGTCGGGGGGGACAATCGGGGTGTACATCACCCCTGCCAATCCGGCAACCACCGCCGCAATGCCAAAGACAATCGTAAAGCGCCGCTCTACATTAATCCCTAATAATTCTACCGTTGCTCTATCTTGCATACCGGCACGCACCACCATGCCGTAGGTGGTATATTTTAAAAATAAAAATACCGCGCCAATGATGAGAAACGAAAACAATAAATAGATGAGCCGCCACCACGGATAAGCAACGACATCGCCGATGCCCAAAAATTCTCCAATCGGTGCCGTGCCTGACAGCAACGGCGGTGCCGGCATAGGAATCGGGTTTGCTCCGTAAAAAGATTTAATAATTTCCTGCACGACAATCGCTAACCCGAAGGTGACTAATATTTGCTGTGCATGTGTTCTTTTATAGAAAAATTGAATCAACCCGCGTTCCATCGCCAAGCCGATAGTTAGCATTACCGGCACCGCCAGTAACAACGATAGGGGAACAGACCACTCAATAATTGTCGTGCCTGTTTCGCCAAACCATATTTCTAAATAGGGTTGTTCTTTATAGGCATCAAAAAAAGTAATGCTTTCGTCTTTTACCTTTTGCGAAAGCGTTAATATTTTTTGCAAGGTTACGGCACAAAAGGCACCCAACATAAATAAAGCACCGTGGGCAAAATTAACAACGCCCAATGTGCCGAAAACCAGTGTCAGCCCCAATGCAATCAGTGCATAAGCACCGCCTTTGTCTAAACCATTCAGTAATTGTAAAATGAACGCATCCATTTTTTTCTTATCCTCCAATAATAAACCGCACCCCACCGACAGTGTCGGCGGGGCAACAGTTATTTTCGTTTAATAATGCGTTTTTATTAAACTTCGTAAGGACCTAACTCGCCGCCAAAGATAGAAGCTTTATATTCCACCTGCTTCCGCGGGACAACTTCCACCACTTCCAATAAGTCAAATTGACTGGTCGGATTTTCATTACCGCGCACCACCAACACATCTTTAAAGCATTGATGATCATCGGCACGGTATTCGGTAGGACCATTCCCCATGCCGTCAAACTTAAACCCTTCTAACTGTTTAATGACTTCCGGCGGATAGAAAGTGCCGACTTCCTGACAGGCATTCGCATACAACACGGCTTGCACATAGCAAGTATGCGCTGCTTGTGATGGCGGGAAGCCGTATTCTTGACCAAAGGATTTAACAAATGCTTGCGACCCTTCGTCTTTCAAAGACCAGTTCCAGTTCGTTGTGCCATAAATGCCTTTGATGTTTTTACCTGCACCTTGTGCCATCAAACGCGAATACAACGGCACGACAATTTCAAACGGACGACCATTGACTTGCTTATCGCGCAACCCAAATTGCACTGCCTGCGTTAAGGAGTTCACCATATCTTTACCGTAATGATTCAAAATCAAAACATCCGCACCCGAATCGAGCACCGGCGTAATGTATTGCGAGAAGTCACCCGCCCCTAACGGCGTGCGCACGGCGGAAACGGTATCCCAACCAAGCCCTTCGGATACATCTTTGATGGAACCTTCTTGCGACCAACCCCAAGTGTAATCGGCGGTTAAGTGATAAGCACGACGATCGTTACCCATTTGCTCAAGTACAGGACCTAATGCAGCACCCGACATGTGGGTGTTGAAGAAGTGACGAAAACCGTAACGACGTTTGTCTTTACCGGTGGTATCGTTAGAGTGCGTTAACCCGCACATAAAGACAACACCCATTTCTTGCGCCAACGATTGCACAGCAATCGCAACCCCGGAAGAAGAACCGCCGCTAAACATAATCACGCCATCTTTTTCAATCATGCGCTTGGCAGAGGCACGTGCGGCATCGGCTTTGGTTTGGGTATCGCCGGTAACAAAAGATACTTTTTGCCCATTGACACCATTGCCTTTGAGGGACAACGGCTTCATGGTATTGATCATACCGCCATCGCCTTCGCCATTGATATGTTTAATGGCTAATTTATAGGCGCGTAATTCATCGGCGCCTTCATCGGCATAGGCACCGGTTTGCGGCACATTGAAACCAAAAACAACCTTTCCTGATTTTGTCGGGTTATTGCGAAATTCCGCTGCCCAAGCATCACGAACAAAGAAAGAAGGCATGGCAAGTGCACCTGCCATTGCGCCGCCGCCTTTTAATAGTTCTCTACGGGTATATTGTTGTTTTTTCATTATGTCTCCTAAGTATTTTAAAAAAATAAATAATACAACTTAAAAAATGTAACGCGATGCCGCAGATACCACCGCAATATTTTT
Source organism: Pseudomonadota bacterium (assembly GCA_022600535.1). Taxonomy (GTDB): domain Bacteria; phylum Pseudomonadota; class Gammaproteobacteria; order Tethybacterales; family Persebacteraceae; genus JAHZKE01. The sequence goes on along the minus strand of JAHZKE010000079.1, from coordinate 15,148 downwards.
TTGATGGTTTTCTGTGGGGGCACTGTGCAAGTAATTCACTCCCCAAGTCAATTTTTATTTTAGCATAAAAATTATTGCTATTGTACAAAACGACTGAATTTGGTTCAATCGCTGAATTTGATACGATCAATGGCGGCGACAAAAAAGATTGTTTTCATCAAAAGACATCAAAAAACGTAGCGCCATGCGGCGGATAACATTAAAATATCGCCCTGATAATTACGCGCTGGGGCATTATGTAAATAATCAACGCCCACGGCAAAACTGGTTTGGTCGTAGGTGGTATTATCGCTATATAACAATGATAATTGACTTAAACGATTACGCGCCGATAAATCTAAATTTGTTTCGCTCAACGCATAATCTCCGTCATCATCATAACCCGAAATATACGATAAATCCATACGACCATTTTTAATCGCTAATGGTTGCGATAGTGCAAATTGCCAGTTTCCGTAATTTGCCCCTAAAGCCCACTCATCCGAACGCGCCGACAAAGCACTGATGATTCCACCTGTCTGTGCCTGACTATTGTTATAGACATAATCGGCAAATAATTGTACTTTCTCTATTTGATAACTTCCGGCAATCCGTTGATAAATATTGCGCGTATTTTCCACCACAAAACCGCCGCTAAAGTTTGCCCCTAACATCGCCTGTTCTTCGTGCAGTACGCCGCTTTCTAATTGCAGTTGCCAATCCGCTTGTTGCCAAGCGAGGCGCGCGCCTGCTTGCACTACACCATCACCAGTGCCATACAATGCACCAAATTGCGGCGTGTTACTATTTGTTGGCGTATTTTGCTGCCATTGTATTTGATGCACTGCACCATTATCAAATGCTGCCTGCCAATATTCCTTGGTTGCTGTTGGTTGCCAATCGCGACTTCCCACACGATAGCGCCAAGTAATATCGCTTTTTTTTCCTTGCCACAAGGCACTACGAGAAGCATAACCCGCACGAAATTGCATCGCATAATTCAGTGCTTGCGTACTGCTTGCCGACGCTTGCCAATCGTATGCCAGTAATTGTTCCTCCGCACTAAAACCGATATGCTTTTGTTGCTGTGCGGTCGGGGCAGCGTAGGCGGCATGAATCCCATTATCTAAGCCGTCCTCATCAGTCGGCACTGGTTTTGTTACCCAAATCCCATCAGCCAAATCCATTCGTGTATAAAATGCTCTCCCGTAATGATCTAAACCACCAATACGGAGCGTTTCCTCACGCCACGACCCTCCCGCAAACGCTGGCGACAAATTAATGTGTGAATTTTCAATTCTAAAATTGCCCCCTACATTATTTGCGATCTGAATAAATGAGACTGGCGTAAATGCTGCCGACACATTGAGGGCACCGTGACCATAGGCATCATCTGTACAAGAAACTGCTTTACTTATTTCCCCCGCACAATCACCCATTCCGTCAGCGCTTTGTAATATTATATTAGCAACATCTCCCGCCGTCAAATTAGGAAAAGCCCCTTTGAGTAATGCCGCCGCCCCAGTCACATGCGGCGCCGCCATAGAAGTGCCACTCCTAGAACCGGTCTGGTCATCTAAAATAGTGGAAGTAACATCCACCCCCGGAGCGACCAAACAAACATGCTTGGTCGCACCGCAACCATTACTAAAGGAGGCTAAATTATTATTACTATCTATTGCCGCTACATTAAGCCAACCAATCGTAAGCGATGGGTTTGAAACTGGCAAATCATTAAGAAAATCAACCAAATTTTCTCCTTGATCGTCAAACACCTGAGAACCACCCATGGCGAAAGTCAGCTGTGCAGTAGCATACCCTCCGTACAATGTTAAATCATTAATGTCCGTATTATCTAGCTCAATGACAACATTACGAATGCAATCTTTCTTATTGGCGAGTGCCGAAAAAGTTGCATCACTACAGTAACTCACTTTACCTGTAGATCCATTCCAACCCGTATTTCCAGTAGAAAATATGAGTAACATTTCATCGTCTAATACGGCTTTTTCCAGCGGGTCCAATATAGGTTGCTCACTCCCATTAATAATAGATATAAAATCTAATTCACTCCCACTCCCGTGAAAATAATAACGGTATGGCATCGTCATCCAATAAAAATCAGCACCCAACGCTCCATTATTTCCTTGCCATTCATCTGCAGCAACGCTAATCTTGACAAAAGTTTGCGAAAATGACCAACTATTATTTGCCACAAAAGCGTGATTCGCCGCAGCATAAGCATAACTATCCTCCAAATTAATGCCACCATCCAAATAATTAATTGGGAGCAACTTCGCCTCAGGAGCAACACCGACAACTCCTTTATTATTTAACATCGCCCCTACAATACCAGCGACATGTGTGCCATGATCTAAACTATTATAAGAGGCAAACATAAAGCCCGGAGCAACAACGATATTGTCCACTAAATCTTCATGATCTAAATCAACACCGTGATCTACAATAGCGACCGTTACGCCATGGCCGCGAATGTAACCGCTACTGCCCAATGCTTCATCAACACCTTCACCACTATAAGTCCAATGTGCTAAGTTTGCCTTAGAATTTTTAATCCCCCATTGTGCTTCGTTTTGATAAGTCGTTGAGTTCAACGATACGGTATTGACATTCGCAAAATCAAATGTAGAGGTAAGAAATTCATCCGGCAAGTCAGAGATGAAATTTATGGGTGGCGTAATTTCTGGGGTCAGTCGCACCGCCGCACCACCACCGCCACCGCCGCAACCCGTCAAAATAATCAGCATTACTGCACCAATTAATAGCCAATTAAGTTGCAGAATTAAAAAATATTTTTTCATAATTCAACATAGTTTGATTTGTGTAAGTGAACACAATATATAAATTATTTAAATATAAAAGCAATTGATTGATGTTTATAACGGTTACAAAACAATTTGTAACATGCTGTCTGTTGGTGCATTTATTTCTATTAAATTTTCATTCCCCACGCTGTCCTCGCCGCCTAAACGGTCAACGACCAAAAAATCCCCTTTGTTGCCAATCGCCAGTAAAGGATGGTGCCATACATTACGGTAAAAATTCACGCCCTGACCGCTAACTGCTTTAAATACTTGTATATTATTCCAATCAGGTGCATTATCGTGACCGTCGGGGGCAACGGCGATGATGAAATTTGCCTCGCCCAATGGCATAAATGCTTGCGACCCTAAGGGGTGGCGCTCTAATAAATTAATTTGAAAAGGAAACTCGCGCGCCACTGCAGAAAAAATACTAATCCCAGCCGTGCCACTCACATCCACTTCTGCCAATGCATCATAACGGCGACAGGTACTGCAATTAATCGTCTGATAGACGGCATCTGCTGCTGGTATTTCAATCACCTGCCCGAAAGGGGCAAAAAATTCTGCTGTCAGCGGGCGCGGAGTGAGTGTTTGCACTAGTGGATTATTCAACTAACTGCCCCAATGAAAATGGCGTACGGGAAAACACAGTGCGTAACATGGGTTCAAAAAATTCTAACGGTTTGGAAACATAGGTCGGGTCAAAACAATTTTGATCGTATTCCTCGCAAAAGCGCACAGCATCATCAAACCACGGGTGCCCGCGAAAACGATCGCGGGCATTGCGATCGCCACCGACATGATGGGCGTAATAATACATTTGAAAAACACCGTGATATTTAATCAACCAATAGGTTTTTTCGCTCACATAGGGACGCAACACGGCAGCGGCTAATTCGCTGTGCGAGTGCGGTGCCAGTTCGTCGCCGATATCGTGTAACAAAGCGGCAACAATCAATTCTTCACTCTCGCCGGCAACGTGTGCCCGCGTTGCCGACTGCAACGAATGCTCCAGACGCGAAACCTGATAACCGGAGAGCGTATGCTCCAATGCCCGTAACGCCGCCAACAGACGGTCGGATAACCCTTTACAATATTCGTCTTCTAATTGTTGCAACAGCAAATAATCTTCTTTGCTCCCGTGTTGCATTTGTGTAAAAGAAACAGTCGTTGCTGTCATAATCAATGCCCTTAAAAAGTTAAATTACCTCTATTATGCACAAATCGGCGCGTATTTATTCCACCGGCTATTAAATTCCGCCGTTACACTGCCGTCTAATATCGCATCGCGCGCCTGTAGCCAACGCTGGCGATACTGTTGTGCATGTTGCACAATTTCCGCGGCGTTGTGGCTGGCAACGATGGCAGGCGGGAAGTGCTCGCGCCCGCTGGGGGTGCCAAGCGCTTGGTAACGCATGTCAAAACTCCAACGCACGCCGTTTGATTCATTCGCACCTGCACCGTGTAGGGTGCGTTTGTGTAACAGCACGACATCCCCGGCATTTGCCAACAACGGCGTGCGCGGCAGTGCGGCTACGGTTTCTTCGGGAATATAAATTTCACCGACTAAATCTCCCTTCCCTGGGCAATGTCTGGCTAAACCAAAGTCGGCAATATCGGCAACATCTGCCGCCGTATGCGAACCTGCGACTGCCTGCATACAGCCATTTTCCAACGTGGCATCGCTAATTGCCACCCACACCGTTAAAATATCCACCCCGCGCGCCTCTTCGGTAACAACGGCTTCATCTTGGTGCCACAGGGTACGCGCTGTATTCGCATCAATCGCGGCACTGCCGGTGAGTAAATTTTGCGGTGGTTTAATCCGCACATGTTGCACCGGGCTCGCCATGACTTCCTCCCCCAATATTTGTTGGGCGATGGCAATAATATTCGGATGGCTTACTAAAGAAAAAATAGAAGCATCGGCATAAATCCCCGCTTCATCGCGCCATGCATCACCAAATAACGCCTGCCAATCGGGCAGACACGCCGCTAAATCGTGCAACATCGGCAAGGAAATATCAATATGTTGATACGCCTCCGGTGCAATTTGTAGCAGGTGGGTGATGTTAGTGGAAAAATCGGCAGCGGTGTCGGTGCCAACACTACCCTTCCCCCGCCCTAAACGCTGATACCGTTGTAACAAATCTACCACACGCGCCGCCATCGCACTGCGAATTTCGGATAAATCCTGCTGTGTTAATACCGCGGGAATGATTAAAAAACCATCACGATTAAAATCAGCAAGTTGGGAAGCAGAGAGCGAAAGCGGCATATTATTTTTCTCCAAGGCAGTAATTATTTGTTTATTGTAATACAAAAATTATCGGATATTCTAACTGACTGCTTAACTTTTACCCTGCCACAGGGCTTAATTTAATTCTACGAGCGTCGCGAGCTGTTTTGGTGTGGAATTTAATTTTGGCGGTTGATTGAACTTTTTGCTAAGGCGATTAGTGTTGCTTTTGTTTCGCTGTCGGGATAACAATCTAATGCGACTATTGCTTCTTGCACGTTTTGTTGCGCGATCTCTCTGACTGCGGTTAATGCACCGGTTTCGTTTAATAATGCAATGGTCTGAGCAAAATTATCTGCTGTTTCTTGTTGCTGCCATTCTTGCAATAGTTGCGTGCGTTTGGCGGCGTCTACGCGCGCTAACATTAAGATAATCGGCAAGGTTACTTTGCCTTCGCTAAAATCTGCACCGATTTTTTTGCCTAAAGTCGCCCCTTCGCCTTCGTAATCCAGACAATCATCCACTAACTGAAAAGCAATGCCTAATTTCTCACCATAGCGCGATAACGGGGCATCGTCGCGCTCACTTATAATTGCCGCTGCTGCTGCTGCCACTGAAAATAAGTTTGCCGTTTTGCGGCGAATAATGGAGTAGTAGGTTTTTTCCTCCATATCGGGTTTGCCGCGGTTGATTAACTGCAGTAATTCGCCTTCTGCTAATTTATTGGTTGCATCGGCAACACGTTGCAACAATAGTAAATTATTCATTTGCGCTAAAAGCTGTGATGCGCGCGAATACAAAAAATCCCCCGCTAATATCGCCGCGGCGTTGCCATACACCCGTGCGACTGCAGGTAAATGTCGGCGCATCGGCGCTTCATCCACAACATCATCGTGCAATAAAGTGGCGGTGTGGATAAATTCAATTGCAATGGCGGTTTGGTCTGCCGCCGCCGCCGGCACTGCACACAAACGCCCGGCAAGCAGGGCGACAATTGCCCGCAAACGTTTGCCGCCGGTGAGGTATTGCTCCTCTTCCATTTCGGCAATCAGAGTCACATCGGCACTTAAATGTTTGTGCATTAAACCGTGCAGGCGTTTTAAGTCGCCGTCAAATTGCACTAAATAATCTGAAAAATTAATCGCCGTCATCGTAAAATCGTCATATTATCACGATGCACAATCTCTTCTTCATGGCGATAGCCCAATATATCGGCAATGGCGCTACTTTGCACGCCGCATAAATTGCGAGCGGCGATTGAATCGTAATTGACTAAAGCATAGCCGATGATGTTGCCGGCTTCATCGCTGAGTTTGACTGCATCGCCGCGGACAAAATCGCCATAAACTGCGGTGACTCCCGCCGATAACAAACTGCGCTTGCCACCGACTACGGCAGTTACTGCGCCTTGGTCTAACACCATATTGCCGCAGACATTCAAACCACTTGCCAACCATTGTTTACGCGCCGATAAACGCGGAATGTCGGCAACTAATAAAGTGCCAAATTCGGCATCGCCGCTTAATGCGCGTTGAATGCAATTTTTGTCGCGTCCGTCGGCAATCAGCGAATGCGCGCCGCTGCGGGCGGCAACACGGGCGGCGGCGAGTTTACTGCGAATGCCACCGGAGCCAACACTGTTGCCCGCGCGGGCGTAGGTTGCTAAGTGTTCATCGGTAACGGCTGCCTGTTGCACAACATCGCACATGTTTTCGCCATCGCGGCACAAGCCCGGGGCTTCGGTGAGCATCAGTAATAAATCAGCTTCTATTAAGTTAGCAATTTGTGCGGCTAAGCGGTCGTTATCGCCAAAGCTAACGCTATCGGTGGCGATGACATCGTTTTCGTTAATGACGGGAATCACCGAATACTGCAACATTTGGCGCAAGGTGGCGCGGGCGTTTAAGTATAAGGTGCGGTGTCCCATATCTTCGGCAGTTAACATGACTTGCGCCGCGTGTAGATGATGGCGGGCAAAGGCGTCTTCGTAGGCGTTGATTAACCCCATTTGTCCGACCGCGGCGACGACTTGCATATCTACGCGGGCAGTCGGACGTTGCTGCCAGCCCAATTTACGCACGCCGGCGGCAACTGCACCGGAAGACACGACCACGACTTCGTAGCCATTGCTGCGGGCGGCGGCGATTTGTTCGCACAGATTGTTAATATAGGCGACATCCAAACCGCTACCAGCGGCAGTGAGCAAACTACTGCCGACTTTGACAATAATACGGCGAGCGGCAACGACTTGTTGGCGGGGTGTTGCGCTCATTATTCTACTGCCACCTGTTGTTCTTGCTGCGCCTGTTGCCGTGCCAGCAATAGTTTGACGCAATCACGCACGCCGTTGCCGGCTAATGCGGACAACGCCAACACGCGCTCAAAAAATGGAAATTCCTGCTGCATTTGTTGTAATTTTTCCTGCTGCTCCTCTTCGGTTAATAAATCAATTTTGTTCAACAACAACCAGCGCGGTTTATCTGCTAAATCGTGTTCTGCCGCCCGCCGCAGTTCGTTGTCAATATCGCGACAATCTTCTATAGCGGTTTCTGATGTTGCATCTACAATCTGACACAACAATGCCGTGCGCGACAAATGGCGTAAAAAACGGTTGCCCAAACCCGCACCATCGGCGGCACCGCGGATAATCCCGGGAATATCGGCAACCACTAACGCTTCGCCGCCGTATTCTAATTCTACCCACCCTAATGAAGGAGCTAAGGTGGTGAACGGATACGCCGCGACTTTGGGACGTGCCGCAGAAATGGCGCGTAAGAAAGTGGATTTTCCCGCATTGGGCAAACCCAATAAGCCGACATCGGCAACGACTTTTAACTCTAAACGAAAACAACGCTGCACGCCTTCTTCGCCCTTGCTTGCTGTGCGCGGGGTGCGATTGGTGGAAGATTTATAATGCGCATTGCCAAAGCCACCGCGCCCGCCATCTGCCAACACCACCGAATCGCCGATTGCCACCAAATCGGCATGTAAGTAACCGCTGGCGGCATCTACCACCCGTGTGCCCAGCGGCACCGGTAAAACAACATCTTCGCCGTGGGCGCCGTGACACAAACTACTGCCGCCGCGCTTGCCGTTTGCCGCTCGTATGTTGCGCTTAAAACGAAATTCTAATAAAGTGTTTAACCCGGTGGTTGCGGTCATCACGACGCGCCCGCCACGCCCGCCATTACCGCCGTTTGGTCCGCCAAAAGGGCGAGCGCGTTCGCGTAAAAAACTGACAATCCCATTGCCGCCATCGCCGCCGGCAACGTTAATTTCTACTTCATCTATAAAGGCGGTTTTAGCCATGGTGCCGCCCTATGCGTTGGAATAACTGCCGATCGCGGCAAATAGAGCGGCGGCTATAGCGACTATAGCAAATTGAGGGGAGACCTGCCGAAGCAGCGCTTGCTTAAGATTGAATCGCGATGATGTCAACATAAGAGCGACGGATGCGCCCGTGTTTTGAGAAGCGAACGACACCCGGAATTTTGCTAAATAAGGTGTGGTCACGCCCCACGCCGACATTTTCTCCCGGATGAAACTTGGTACCGCGTTGACGCACTAAAATGCTCCCCGCAGTTACGGTTTCGCCACCAAAGCGCTTGACGCCGAGATACTTAGGATTTGAATCGCGCCCGTTCTTAGAAGAACCACCTGCTTTTTTCTGTGCCATTTTTTTGCCTCGCTGTTGTTAAATTTGTTGCTTAAATTAAGCGCTGAGTTTGATTTCGCCAACGACTAATTGGGTTAAATCTTGTCTGTGCCCTTGTGTGCGGCGGCTTTTTTTACGCCGACGCATTTTATAGACGCGTAATTTTTTGCCGCGCGGGTGGTCTTTGACCAATGCGGTCACTTGCGCCCCGCTGACAGAACCGTTTGCCGTTGCGGTGAGGACATTGCCGTCTTCTTTTTCTACCAGCAAAACATTGTCTAAGACAATCTCGCTGCCGATTTCCGCTGTTAAACGATTAACCGTAATAATATCACCGCTTTTGACGCGGTATTGACCACCGGAAGTGGCGATAGTAACATGTGTATTTGACATAATCAGATTAAAAATTCGTAAAAAAAATTCGCTCAAAATGGTTGCGGGGACAGGATTTGAACCTGCGACCTTCAGGTTATGAGCCTGACGAGCTACCGAGCTGCTCCACCCCGCGCACGCATTTTATCATAAACGCCGCAGGGTTGCACTATTTTTCATTTACTTATTCTTATTTATCCCCCCTCTATTGCTTACGTATCGGGCATTGCATTGGAAATTAAGCATTAGACATTAGGCGTTTTTTGGCGTTTGAACTTCTCCGCTTCAATAATCGGATACGGCGGCGGCGTGATGTGCAGCGCGTGTTCTTCTGCCCATAATTCTTGTTCTGCCAGCTCTTTCACAATCGCGGCAAAGGCGATACACCCCTGTGGCGTTGCGACACTGTTGACCACCTCGCCCGCGGTCTTGCCCTCTGCCGTTTTAATCACCGTTGCCGGCGATAAACACCCCCCCGATGTTGCCGATACCACCATACCGCGCCGTTTTACATTGCCTAAGTGGTGCAAGCGGGCAATCACCTCCTGCCCGACAAAACACCCTTTTTCAAAATCCACACCACCTAATAAGTCAAAATTTAAAAATTGCGGGATGAACATATCCTGCGTTGCCGTATTGACCCAAGGCACTGCGCGTTGGGCTTCATTTTGTTGCCACGCGTCTGCTGTTATTGTTTGCCGCTGCGTACATTGTGCTTGCCAAACCTCCGGCGACATCTCTGCACGGTTGAAGATAATACCACTGCCATCGCCTTCGTTGATGCGGGCGATAGCAGTGTCCTCATATAAATCAATCGCCCCGCTGCCTTGCGGCAGGGCGGGTGTTTTTGCCTCTTTTGCTACGACCGCACTAAAATAAAGCGCAGGTTGGCTGATTTTTACCTTGGCACGCAAAACAAAACGCTGCAGTTGGCTCGCCAATGTTGCGGCAATGTCATCGTGCATCACCCATAAAAAATGTTGCCCGGCGTCATCATCTGCCCAACGCAACAGCAAGCCGCAAGCAATCATACGCCCCTGACGCGAACAATACGCCGCGCGCCGCCACGTGTTGGCGGCTAAGGTTTCGCTATTAATCGTGAGTTGCCCCTGTAAAAAATGCGCGGCATCGGCGCCATCAAATGCGACAGCGGCTAATGGATATGGTTTGTTTGTTGTCATAATATAGTTATGTCTGTATTGGAAACGCGCTTTCAATTTACGCCATCGCGGTGGGCGGCACTATTAATAACCGCCGGAATGGTGATGACGATAGCCGCATTGCTTATTATACCAATACCGCTACTGCTTGGTCTACCGGCAATACTCGTTACGCTGTTTGTATTTGGCAGAGCGCTGCAACAACGAGCATTGCTAAAAGGGAAAAATGCAGTGGGCGGGGTGGTGATACGCAAAAAGCAAGAAGTCATTGTTTTAGATAGCAACGGCAACGATGCCGACTTAGGCAGTATTATCTATTGTTTTGTTTCGCCATTGCTTTCTACCATGGTGATTAATGGCAACCAGCGCCGCTATTATGTATTGATTATGCCTGATTCATTACCGCCCAATAAATTCCGCCATTTGCGGATTCATCTCAATAGTTTGCCGATGGAGGTTTGAGGGTAATATTATTTTCACTAAGCAACGCTCTTACGTTATCACAAAATATTTTAATAATCATATCTTTGTCTTGCTTAGATGTACTCTCCCACCATTTTGGTGATATGTTGCAATAAATGTGCCGAAATATCCTCCTCTGACTTTGCTAAAAGGGAAATAATAAATTAATCTACTTTTTGCATTCCTTCGGTTTCAGGGTCAAAACCAGCGGAAAATTTTGTATTGTTACTATAAAGCGCATCTTGCAAATTAGCACTTCGCAAATCAGCACTTTCCAAATTAGCACCTTGCAATTTAGCACCATATAAATCAGCACCATATAAATCAGCATCTTGCAATTGAGCACCTTGCAAATCAGCAACTCGCAAATTAGCACATTGCAAAATAGCATCTTGCAAATTAATACCTTGTAATTGAGCTCTTCTTAGTTTAACTTTTTCTAGTGCAACTCCTTGAGTAATAGCATCAATTTGAGGATGTAATTGCTCATCTTGTTGTCGCAACTGGGCGAGTAGTATCAGTCCAGCGGCGCGTTTATTCCCACCTGTTTTTTCGACATCCAGTAGCAAATTAATACCGTTATTTAGTAGATTGATATTAATATTGCTTTGTGCTTTTTCAATTTGTTGTTTTACATCGTGGGTGCGAAAATACCACAAAAGCACCAGCACCGGTAAAGAGAGAATTAAAAGAGTTAGATTTTTGGTAATCCAATCATCTGTTGACAATCCTAAAGCACAAGCACCCCATTTATAAAAGCAAATTGCAATAATGATACCTATCACAGCCATGCCACAGAGACACGATAAACGATATTGCAATCTATTTTTCTTTATTTTTTCTCTGTTATTCTGTAAACAATTATTGGAATTACACATCTTACTACTGCTGTTAATTATCAGGCGACTTCTTCGTATAAAGGTGCTTGTATTTTAATAAAAAGTTCGCGGATTATTCCTAAATCGCCTAACACTTGTTCGGCATCGCCTACGCTGCCGTATTTGGCAACTACCGCACTGCTGATTTTAGCAGGGTCTAATTCGTCAACTCCTGCTTGAATATAATTACTTAAAATATAATCTATAAAATCGCGTTGCTCCTCATTTAGTAAAGTGTAAATATGCTTTCTGTTTGTTTCTACTCGTGCCGCCCGCGATACCGGCGCTTTGGCGTAGGCAATATATTGTAATACATCGTATAAATCGCTATTTTCAGCATTAATCAGTTGTTGTAATTTTATTAAATCCTCTTTATGACACCCCGCACTCTCAAGATCTTGCATTAATTTTTTACGTGTTGATGGATCTGCCCAAATTTTACGCAACCTCTCTTCGCTCAAAAATAACTCGGGCAGATGCAACGTATTAAATACTTTTTCTAAATATTCTTCAGCACTAATTGACTTTCCATCTACATAAAAATAAGTAGATGTCATACTCTGTAACTCACGAATTTTATTATCACTTAATTTAATACGGATTTTTTCTTTAGGTTGCTTTTCCTCTTCACCACCGTATTCTCCACCGCGCTCGTGAGCATCATGGTTATCATTATTTTCACCGCCCGTATTTTCTTCTCCCTCTATCGCCTTTCCGTCCCATTCTGGATCATTGAACAAATGATAGGCATTGACAAAATCAATAATAGTGAAATAATCTTTGCCCTCAAACAACCGCGTACCACGCCCGATAATCTGTTTGAATTCAACCATACTATTAATAGTACGCATTAAAACAACATTCCGCAGATTACACGCATCCACACCTGTTGTTAGTTTTTGACTGGTTGTTAAAATAGTTGGCAGTAATTTTTCATTATCTTTAAATTGATTGAAATAAACATTACCAATCTCTCCATCATCTGAAGTCACGCGCACACAATAATCACTCGGTTTGCCCTTTGCCTCTTGATTAATTAAATCGCGAATCATCGCCGCGTGTTCTTGACTGGCACAAAAAACAATGGTTTTGTCATTTGAATATATCTCTTCCAGAATTTTTTGCACACGAAATCTCTCTCGCTCATCTATAACAATTTTTTTATTAAACTCGCCTTCTGTATAAACGCGCCCCAGTTCCACTTCACCCTCTAATACATCATCATCTTTTGTATACGTGTAATCATCAATGTTAGTTTGAATGCGCTTTACTCTAAACGGTGTTAAAAATCCGTCTTCAATGCCTCCTTTCAAACTATAAATATAAACAGGTTCGCCAAAATAATCGTAAGTATCAACATTGTCATCGCGCTTGGGTGTGGCAGTTAAGCCGAGATGCACAGCACTATCAAAGTGTTCAAGGATTCCCCGCCAAGTGCTTTCATCATTTGCGCCGCCGCGGTGACACTCGTCAATAATAACCAAATCAAAAAAATCGTGCTGATAATCACCAAAATAAGGCTTGCCTTCTTCTCCACTCATAAAAGTTTGAAAGATAGTAAAAAACACACTGCCGTTTTTCGGCACTTCGCCTTTTTTTCTTATCTCTCCGGGGTAGATACGCACTAAGGCATCCTCATTAAATGCAGAAAAATCTAAGTACGCTTGATTTGCCAATATATTTCTATCGGTAAGAAACAAAATGCGCGGTTGGCGTTTGCTATCTTTTTGCAATGTCCAGCGGCTTTTAAATAACTTCCAAGCAATTTGAAAAGCGATAAATGTTTTACCCGTGCCCGTTGCCAATGTTAACAGCACGCGCTGCCGATTATTTGCAATTGCCTGCATGGTGTTATTTACCGCTAACTCTTGATAGTAGCGCGGCTTTTTAGTACCACTTTCAAACGGCACCGCGTTAAATTTATCTAACCATTCATTCGGTTCGGCAAAATCTTTACGCCAAAGCTCCTCTGGTGTAGGAAAACAATCCACCAACCCTTCATCCCCCGTCTTGTGACAGATTTGATAAATCTCTTTACCGTTGGTGGAAAAACTGGTTTTCAAACATAGCTTTTGTGCGTATAACTTTGCTTGGGCAACGCCCGCACTCACCGCTACTTCATCCTTCTTTGCTTCTATCACTGCCAGCTTGCGGTTTTTGTAACTTAACACATAGTCGGCAATCATCTGCCCTGTGCGCCTGCCGCCAACGCCGATTTCACCATCATTAATACGATATTCGCGTTGCACACGCACATCGCCCTCGGTGCGCCAGCCGGCAGCTTGCAGTTGTTTATCTATCTGTTCGGCGCGGGTATCGGCTTCGTTCATATTGCATTATTTTAGTTAAATTTTTGAGTAATCGTTTCATTATAAACAACCCGCTGGAATTTGGATAATGCGCTCCGTTATCATCGCGGGTTTGTCGCAATTATTAATGACAATACCGTATGGAATTTCGTGTAATTCTATAAAGTTTGTCATTGCTTTGAGTTGTTTTAATTTGGTGTGGGATTGGTATTTAATCTCTATTGGCAATAAACCAAATGAACCTTCCAATATTAAGTCAATTTCTCCCCCATTGCGTGTTCGAAAATGATAGGGTTGTAGATTGACTGCATTGCCCGCTTCTACCCCTCTTATAATCTCTTCAACAATAAAACCTTCAAAAACATTGCCGAGCTTGGGGTAAAGATTCAATTCCTCTACATTAAATATATTTTGTAAAAACAGCAATAAACCGCAATCGCGATAATGCCCCTTAGGCGTGGATACTGTGGTTTTGATTTTAGATGTTTTAAATGCCGGCAATTCGCGCCAAAAAAAAGTGCCCGCGATGATTTGCAAATAATCTCTTACCGTCTTTTCTGATGTATCTATGGAGCGTCCGATTTCTGATTTATTAATAATTGTTCCCGATAGGGAGGAGAGCATTTTAATTAATCGCCGATAATTAATTAAATTCATTTTAGGAAACAAGATGCGCATGTCTCTATTGATATAAGTATCAAAATAATTTTCCATCCAATTCATTTGAAATTGGGGCGATGCACTTAACGCGGGTTGCGGATAGCCGCCTCGTAATAAATTTTGTTTCAATGTTTTAAAATCAATCGCCGGAGTTAAATTTTTTAATAACTCTAAATCGGCAATGGATAATTTATTTTCAAAAATGGAATAAAAATCACTTAAGGGTTGGGATGAAATCTCATTCATTTTGAACGGTGATAATTCTACTAAAGCGACACGCCCTGCCAACGATTCGCTAATATTTTTAATCAATTCAAAACTTGAAGAACCCGTTAATATAAAACGCCCATTTTGTTGCCGGCGCTCATCAATTACCGAACGCAACACAGAAAAAAGCGCAGGGGATTTTTGCGCCTCATCAATAATGACATGTTGATCATTTTCTTTAAAAAACAACCAAGGGTCATTATTAATCAAATCAAAATCCGCCGGCTTTTCCATATCAAAATATTGCCATTGCTCAGTGCCGACCTTAGCCAAAGTGCTTTTACCGCACTGCCGCACACCCAATATCACCACGACCGGGAACTGCTCAAGTAGCGACTTTAT